>DATKUA010000026.1:0-11899 GCA_035530855.1 Acidobacteriota bacterium
ATCTTCTTGAACTGAGCTTCGGCCTCGTCGTAGCGACCAAGACTCAGATAAAAAATCCCGATATCGTTGTAACCGCTCCAGTATTCAGGTCTGAGGTTTATTGCTTCGAGATAGATCCGCTCGGCGTCCGCCGAATTCCCCAGCCGCTCATACGACTGCCCCAGCCCGCCCAGCGCTTCCGCATTGACCGGATTGATCTCGAGGGCCTTGCGAAATTCTCCGGCGGCTTGCTCATAGCGTCCCGAAGCCATCAGCAGAAGGCCGGCGGTATTATGAACCTGCGCTAAAGAGTCGTTCAGAGTCAGCGCGCGCTCGCAGTGATTCGTACCCTCTTCCAGCCAGTTTCCGTCCCTGGTGGCTCGGAATTTCCTGAAGCAGGCCTCGCCAAGACCGGCGTAGGCCAGCGCGTAATCGGGGTCGGCGGAGATTGCTTTGTTGAAGGAATCCATGGCCCTGTCAATGTTCGCTGTGTCCTGATAGTGCTGCAGGAAGCCGCGCCCCTGCAGATAGTATTTGAAGGCGTCTGAAGTCAGAGTGTCGCCTGCGAAAATTGCCGCCCGCGACTGTTGAGGCATCTCGAATTCCAACATTTCAACGAGCTTTCCAACCGCCCTGCTCTGTAGCTGATGGATATTTGAGAAGGGTTCAAACAGCTGAGCCGAGCGGATTTGGCGCAGACTCGAGGTGTCGACCAGGTTCAGCGTGAGCTGGGCGGAGTCGCCGATACGCTGGACACTGCCCGTGACAACCAGGGAAACACCGAAGCTGCCTCGAGCGTGGCTCGGGCTGGTGACGTTCTCTTCGATGATTTCCCGGGTTGGGACGATCCAGATGGTTTGTTGAAACTGTTCGAAGGAGGTTAACTTGCTGCAGAGCGTTTCCATCAAGCCGTCACACATGGCCTGGTCTTCCGCCTCGCCACCGATGAGCGAGAATGGAAGAATGGCAAGGTGTTTTTTCGCCGGCAGCGGGGAGCCTCCGAACCATCGCTGAACAGCCGGAGCGATGAAGAGGGCCAGAACGATGAGAACAGCACTGAACGCGGCCACGGCAGCCGAGACAAACACCACAGGCAACGCCTTCTTCCTTGCGGCCGTCTCGGGTGTATCGGCTGAAGCGAGCTCTTTTGTGGCTGTCACGAAGGCGTCATGAATCCGCCTTAACGCATCAACGAAGTCGGTCATGCAGCGATAGCGGGAATCGGGGGCCTTTTCCAGGGCTTTCAAGGCAATGCGCTGAAGCTCTGCCGTTATCCCTTCGTCCGCATCGGCGAAGTCCTGCGGCTCGCGATTGAGGATCGAATAGATCACGGCGGCTTCGTATTCACCCTGGAAAGGCAAGCTGCCGGCCAGCATCTCGTAAAGGACGACGCCCAGCGACCAGATGTCGGAGCGGAAATCGACATCCTCACCGCGTACCTGTTCAGGCGACATGTAGGCGGCGGTACCCATCGCTTTGCCGGTTTTGGTGATCTGCAGGCTGTCGCGCAGCTTGGCGAGCCCGAAATCCACGATTTTTACTTTCGTCTGCTCGGTTATCATTATGTTGCCGGGCTTGATGTCCCGGTGGACAATGCCATGCCGGTGGGCTTCGTCCAGGCCCTCGCCGATCTGGATGGCTATCTCAACCGCCTCCGCAGTGCTCAGGGATTTCTCCTTCAACCTCTCCCTCAGAGAGATTCCCGGGCAGTGCGACATGGCGATGAAGGTCTTCCCGTCGTCCGTCTGGTCGATCTCGAAGACCGTGCAGATGTTCGGGTGATCCAGTTTGGAGGCGGCCCGGGCCTCTCGCAGGAAACGCGATTTGGCTTCCGGGTCGTCCGTAACCTTCTCGGGCAGGAATTTCAGGGCGACGACGCGCTCCAGCTTTGTGTCCCGCGCTTTGTAGACCTCCCCCATCCCCCCTTCGCCGAGCTTCTCCTCGATCGTGTAATGAGAGATGGTCTCGCCGATCATGCCTGCACCCTCTTCACGATTAACAGAGTGATGTCGTCATGCTGGGGTGCATTGCCGACGTGTGTGGAGACCGCCTGTAAAATCGAATGATGCACTTCCTGCGCGGGCTTGTCTCTGCACTCGGCAATCGTGCCGACGAGGCGATCCAGGCCGAACTCATCCTCCTTCGAGTCGAGAGCCTCGGTAATGCCGTCCGAATAAATGACCAGCATGTCGCCCGGCACAAAGGGCACCAGTTCCTCGAGAAACGAGAACTCCTCTCTTATCCCCAGAGGAATACCGCCCGTTTTCAGCAGGAGTGGCGAATCTTCGCCGTTGGGGAACAGCAGGGCGGGATTGTGACCGGCGTTGGTGTAACAGAGGAGGTTTTTTCGGGAGTTGAAATTGCAAAGGAAGAAGGTGGCGAATTTTTCCGGGGCGGTACTGCGATAGATCAGTTTGTTTGAGCGATTTACAATCTCACGACAGTTATGTCCAACAAGCGCCTGGCCGCGCACTGTAGCCTGGAGATTTGCCATCAGTAAGGATGCCGGCAGGCCTTTCCCGGAGACATCACCGACTCCGACGGCAATATCGGCCTCGTCGGTTTTGATGAAATCGAAATAATCCCCGCCAACCTGTTGAGCAGGCAGGCTCTTGCCGGCGATGTCGTAACCGCTGACTACGGGGGCGGCCTTGGGTAGCAGCTTCTCCTGAATCTTTGCCGCCAGGCGAAGATCCTCCTTTACTTCCAGCAGGGCGCGCTCTTCCTCGTAGAGCCGGGCGGTCTCGATCACCTGGGCCGACTGGGCGGCGATGATACTCAGGAGGCGCTCGTCGTCGTCATCGAACCCACCGTCGCTCATCTTGTTGTAGACCGATAGCACGCCGATCAGTTTGGACTTGACCATCAAGGGGACGCAGATGACGGACTTGACGTCTTCGGGCCAGGCGACGCCGGAGAACCTCTCGTCGCTGCGCGGATCGTTGATTACCAGCGGTCGCTTGCCAGCGAGCATCCAGCCGGTCAGGTTTTCCGTCAGGTGGTACGCAGGCTGCTTGACCGAGCTGACCATCGCCCTGATCAAGGTTTGTCGCTCGGTCGATTTCTCATCGATGAGGGTGACATCCCCCTGCTTTGCCTGGACCGATTCCACCGCCCGCTTGATCACTTTGGCCATGATCGACTCGGAATTCAGGGAGGAGCCGATCTCCTGCGCGAGCTCATTGAGGCAGGACAACTCCCTCACAGCGCGCTTCAGACGCTGGTTTTCTTCTTGCAGGACGGAGATTTGCCGCCTCAAATCAGCCATTTCGATTCTTAATTGAACTCTTTGTGGCAAAAATTATATTCGATCCGGCCGCGAAGTCAAAGCGCAGGCTTCACCAGCATCCCGGGCACTGCTGGAGCGCAGATAGACGGGGTCAGTTGATAAACCTTCTCTTCTTCATCCACCCCAGATGTCGCCACACTTCCGGGAGTTTCGAAGAAAAGCGTTAGAAGGAGGCTTTTCGAAAATTGCTTGTTATTGAATCTTGACCAATTCCACACGCCTGTTCTGCGCGCGGCCCTCTTCGGTGTCGTTAGAGGCCAGAGGCTGTGCCTGACCATAACCCTTGGCGACCAGGCGGGAGGCCTCAATCCCGTAGAGTGTCATGAACTTCATCACTGTATCGGCCCGCCGGTTTGAGAGTTCGAGATTGTGTTGAGCCGTGCCGGTGTTATCGGTGTGTCCCTGGATCTCGATTTTCAATTCGGGGTACATCTGCATCAGCTTGACGATCTCCGAAATCACTTCTTCGGCACCAAGCTGCAGATCAGCTTTGTCTATTTCGAAATTGATTCCATATACGGCTACGCGCCCCTCTGCATCGAGAGCCAGCTTCAATTCGTCCGCACCGAAGGTCAAAACGCGTTCAAGCGGCTTTTCGTCGATAATTTCAATTAAATAGCTGCCGCTTGTGGCATTAACATATGCCCAGCTTAAGCCGCCGTCCTTGCGCGGGACCGAAAACACCAGATAATTACTACCCTTATTTTCGACCTTGCCACCCCTCTCAAGAACAGCCGCAATATAGTTCTCGATCACCTCCACCCTCGATTTCGATCTGTCTACCTGGCCGTCGGCGCCGATAAATTCATAGCGCAGTCTCCAGTACTGACCCTTTTTCTCAACGTTCTGAGTTTTATTATCTTCCTTGATTCTGAAGGTCTTCGCTGAGAAATTCTCCTTTTTAGAAAATTTTTCTTTTAGTGTCGCTCCCGGCAAAGGTTTGATTACCGGATGTTCGAGCTCGGTTTGCTCCTGGGCGAGGGCCAGGGAGTTAAAGCCTGCAACCAGCAAGATTGTGCTCATCAGAAGAAGGGTTTCGCGTTTCATATACACTCCTTTGTGATAATTAACATCTGTATATTGCCCTTATTGTCTTTATTGCCGGCGCCCAAGTCAAGCCGCCGATTCGCACAACAGCAGGTCCCTACTCCTTTCTCAGAGTTGGGGATTTGTCTGCAGCCTCTGTCAACGCTATCATCCCAGCATGGAAAACGAACGGGTGGATCAAGTGCATGACGCTGTCAATCGAGACGGGGCCAAGAACAAGGCGGATCGAACGGGAAGAGCGCAGAGCCTGGGGGAGGAGATCGCCAATTCGGTAACCCACGGTATCGGTGTGGCGTTGAGTATCACTGCGTTGTCCATCCTGGTTGTGTTCGCCAGCCTGCAAGGCGACGCCTGGAGGATCGTGAGTTTCTGCATCTACGGCAGCACCCTGATCATCCTCTATCTGTCGTCAACCCTCTACCACGTCTTTCCGGCTTCGAGGGTGAAGAGTTTTTTCAAGGTGCTGGACCACACGTCGATCAATCTGTTGATCGCCGGCACTTACACGCCGATCACTCTGGTGACACTGCAAGGCCCCCTGGGGTGGACGATCTTCGGTCTGATCTGGGGCCTGGCCCTGTTCGGAATCTTCCGCGACATCTTCCTCCCTCAACTGAAGATACTGGCTATAGCGCTCTATATAATCATGGGCTGGCTTGCGCTGATCGCGATCGAGCCGATCATGCGGGTCGCAAGCACGGAATTGATGTTCTGGTTCGTCACGGGCGGCTTGTGCTACACCGTCGGCGTCGCTTTCTACGCCTGGAAATCACTGAGCTACCACCACACGATCTGGCACCTTTTCGTGCTTGCCGGCAGCGTCACCCACTTTTTCGGCATCCTCTTGCATCTGGCACCGAGGACCGCCTGACAGACTCGCAGTCTTTCAATTATTTCGCCGATCAACGGCTCATCAGATGAGATTTTCGTCACATTTGTAACGCTTGTTACATGACCGGGAACGATTGATGTTAAAGATATTCGAGTACCAGGAATGAAGGCGGGGCGGCGGTTGTCACATCTCACAACAAACCCCTGATTTCCTAGGAGGGGGAAGATGGAGTATCGCATATCTGCTTCAGCCGTGGTCATCTTTTTCGCCGTCTTAACAATTACTTGCACCGACTCTCCACCCGGCAATCGGCCAATCGCGGGTTTCGAGGCCCTTTCGGGTCCCTACCTGGGCCAGGAACCACCCGGTACGGTGCCACAACTGTTCATGCCCGGCCTTATAACGACACATTGGTCGGATACCTACATCGCGTTTTTGAATGAGGCACGGGTGTGCGTGTATTCGACGATAACCGACGAGGGGCAACGGACGTACTACACGTATGAGAAGAACGGCCGTTGGACACCGCCTCAGAGAGCGCCGTTCGAAGAGCTGCAGGGGCATCCCAATTACACGGGGGGGCCTAAAGGACGAAAGATCTATTTCCACTCCGGCCGACCTACTCACGCCGGGGACACCAGGCAGGACGACAATACGTGGGCGATTGAATGGACGGGAGATGGCTGGGCGGAGCCGTATCCTCTGCCGGCGCCAGCGAACTCGGATTACGGCGAGGCATATCCTTCGGTGACCGACGATGGGACTGTCTACTTTTTCTCCTGGAGGAGAAGTGATACGCGAGCCAATGATGTCTACTTCAGCAGATGTATCGAGGGCGACTACCAGGAAACAGAACGCCTGCCGTGGCCGATCAACACCGATTACCTCGAGCTCGACCCGTACGTCGCACCGGATGAGAGTTTTCTCATCTTCGTTTCACTGCGTCCGGGCGGATACGGATCGGGCGACAACTACATCTGCTTCCGCAGAGAGGACGGCAGCTGGACGCACCCGATTAATCTCGGCGACAAGATGAATTCGCCCAGCGGGGACGGCTGCCCCAGCGGAACTCCGGACGGCAAGTACCTCTTCTTTACCAGCGGGCGAAAGACCGAGATTGCGAAAGGTAAGAAAAGCGAGTCGCCCGACATAGGGGATTCGAAAGACCGCGATTTTTATTGGGTGGATGCCTCCGTCATCGACGATCTCAGGGAAGTTATGCTGACAAGACGAAGTGCCGCCGAAGCCATTCAGTCGGAATATCGGGCGAATGGAATTGAAGCCGCCGCGGACAAGCTGAGTGCGATATATCCCGCCGAAGAGGACAGCTATTATTTTTCGCTGTACGAATTGCTGACCATTTGCGAGGAGATGATGGCGGCCGGGAAAGCCGACGAGGCTGAGCAGTTCTATCGGGCTTTGCTTAACACATTGCCGCACGGTCCGAGGATCAAGCATGGTTATGCGATAGCCTGCGTGATGTCCGGTTTGGCTCCCAGAGGCCTGGAATTAATGAAAGATTCGGCATCTGAGGACTCGCTATTCAGCTTGGAGGACACACTGGCCGAAACCGGCTATCTGCTCTCCCTATACCCTGAGAAAACGGATGAAGCATTGGCGGTCCTGGAATTTACGGTCCAGGAATTTCCTGACTCTTCATTCGCTTACTACAGTCTCGCCAGGATCTACCGGGACCGCGGTGATATAGAGCAGGCTATCGAGCACTGCAGGAAGGCGGTGGAATTGAGGCCTAACATGGGGTATGCCGTCGAGTTGCTCGAGCGGCTGGAACAACAAAGATAAAAAGACCGGCTGTGTCGGGTATCGATGACAAGGTTTCTTCGGGATCGGGGAAAAGCAATGAAAAGACATGGCTCCACATTTCTGGTGGCGATTATTCTTGTAACGATTATGGTTTCGTGCGGCGAAACAACATCTGATCAGCAAGCAGTGACCGGATTCGAGGCTTTATCCGGACCTTACCTGGGCCAGGAACCGCCGGGGGCGGAGCCGGAGCTATTCATGCCGGGCCTGATTTCCACAAATGACAGGGACGGCTGCATCTCGTTTCTAGACAACGGGAAACTATGCGTGTTCGGGAACGACGAGACCGGCATGCAATATACATTCGAGAAGGACGGGCGCTGGACAATACCGCGACACGCTCCGTGGGCTTTCAAGCAGGGTGTGCAAGACAACACCTCGGGCGGCGACGGACGAAGAATATTTATCCAATCACGAGGGCTCACAAGTCCGGACGATGAGGAGAAGGATAATAACATCTGGGTTGTTGAGTGGGATGGGGCAGGCTGGTCTGAATCTCAGCCTCTTCCACCTATTGTGAACACGGATAAAATGGAGTTCTACCCGACCGCATCCTCCGACGGCAGCGTGTTCTTTTTTGCGTCAGAGTATGACGATTCGCGTCGCTCTGACATTTACGAGTGCGGATTTGTCAACGGGGAGTATAAGGACGCCGAGAGGTTGCCGTATCCGCTAAATACGGATTACGGCGAACTTGATCCCGCTGTAGCCCCTGATGGGAGTTACATCATTATCAGCTCGAGCCGGCCCGGGGGATACGGTGCCACGGATCACTACATCGCTTTTCGCAGAGAAGACGGAACATGGTCTCACGCGCTTAATTTAGGCAACAAATTCAACACCCCTAACGGCGAGTACCGCGCCTGTATAACACCTGACGGGGAGTTCTTTTTCTTCGTAAGCGATCGCAAGACCGACATTGCGAAGGGCAAAAAGGTCGTTTCCACGTTGAAAGATAAGTACAACGACGGAGATGTCTATTGGGCTGATACCACATTTTTCAATGATCTTAAGGTCGAATTACTGGCGACCGAATGCGCGGCTGAGATTGTATTTGAAGAATACCGAATGAACGGCCTGGAAGCGGCAACAGAAACACTGGCGGCCTTATATAACGCCGGGGAAGGCCGCCATCATTTCAGCCCGTGTGAATTTCTGGGTATCTGCGACCACCAGCTCAAAGCGGGCAAGGCTGACGATGCAAATCAATTCTATCAAGTGCTGCTCGATACGTTGCCGGATGTATTCAGGATCAAACTGGGTTTTGCTCAGGTATGTATCTGGAACGGCCAGGTCGGCATCGGTTTGGACATTATTAAGAGACTCCTGGACGACGATCCATTGTTGGAACTCAACAATACTCTGTACTGGCTGGCATACAGTCTTCTGGGTGAATCACAAACAGAGGATGCACTCCAAGTATTCCAGCTCAATGCCCGCAATCATCCTTCAGTACGAGCATATTACGGTCTGGCTATAGCCTACCAGCGAAACGGCGATTTCAGGCAGGCGATTGAAAGCTGCAGAAAATCGCTGGAGCTGAATCCTGATTTTGAAGACGCGTTGGAACTACTCAATAAGCTGGAGCGGCAGTAATCAGGTCAGAAAATGTTGAGCATGAGAGCGAGGAGTTCAATGAGTAATTTCGGCAAACACTTGCCTGTCATTGTCCTTGTCACTATCCTCTGCTTTGCCCATACCTGCTTCGCCCAAAAAGAATCGGTCGATTCGAAGGATTTCCCACTACTGACCGGTCCATATCTGGGACAGGAGCCGCCGGGCAAAACGCCGGTGAAGTTCGCACCTGAAATCTTGAAATACGAGTTCTGCGCGGTATTCTCTCCCGACGGCGACGAGTTCTATTGCGCCGCCTACAATCCCGATCCCCCCGAGGAAGAATGTTCAATAGTCTGCTTGAAGAGAGTTGACAACAAATGGCTGGAGCCCGAGGTGACATCCTTTTCAAGTTCATACGTTGAGCACGACATCTGCATGTCCCATGACGGACAAAGGGTTTTCTTCCGCTCCGACAGGCCCCTCGAGGGCAACAGCGAGGCGAGGGAGCGATTTTACCTATGGTCCTCTTCGAGAACGGAAAGCGGCTGGAGCGAAGCCCGGCCCGTGGCGTATTCCGGCAAAACCGATATTCCGGCGGGTTACCCTTCGATAACCAAGGACGGAACGCTCTACTTCGGCGCACGAATCCCCGGATCGGTCGGCCCATCGGATATTCATTACTCGCGCTTTGTGGACGGATCGTATACCACGCCGGTAAATCTTGGCCGCCAGGCGAATTCCGATTACGGCGAGGGCGACATGTTCATTGCGCCCGACGGCAGCTATCTGATCGTGGCGTGCTACCAGCACCCTGAAAACAACGGCGAGCAGGATCTGTATATCAGCTTTAGAAAAGACGACGGATCATGGACAGAACTTACTAACATGAGTGAGCCGATAAATACCGAATACGGCGAGAATTGCCCTCAGGTTTCGCCCGACGGCAAGTGGTTTTTCTTCAATCGTTACGCGACAGAGGGCCTGAGCGAAGACGGCCGGGGCACATACTGGGTGGATGCCGCAATAATTGAATCGTACAGGCCCGAAGACTGAAATACAGCGTCGATATCTTGAGGATCGCTCAGGTGGCTACGGCTTTGATATGATGAAAAACTAAAAAGAGAAGTGATGTGAAACAGGCCGGAATGTCTCACGATCTGTTACCTACAGTGAAGTAGAAGGTGGCACCCTTATCCGGCCGGCCTTCCGCCCAGATTTTTCCGCCATGGCGTTGAATGATTCGTTGGACTGTCGCCAGTCCGATTCCGGTTCCACCGAACTCCTTCTGAGAGTGGAGGCGTTGAAACGGCTGGAAGAGGAAATCAGCCTTCGATTGATCAAATCCGGCGCCGTTGTCTCTGACGAAAAACGCCTTCTTTCCCCCGACATCGGTGACGCCGAAATGAATCTCGGCGTTCTCGGTGTTCCTCGTGAATTTCCAGGCGTTATTCAAAAGATTCTGCAGGACTACATACATCAGCGCTTCATCCGCATTAGCTGATACATCGCCCTCGACGCCGGTTGCCACGAGGCGGTTGGGATCTTCCCGCCTCAGGCCATTTAGGATGCCGAGAGCCATTTCACTCATGATTACTGCTGCGCGCTTTATCTTTTGGCGTGAGATCTTCGAGAGTTCGAGGAGACTCTCTATCAAGTCATTCATCCTGCGCACGGATGTTTTAATTTCTTCGAGGAATTTCAAGCCATCCCGATCAATATGTTCAGGGCAGGTGCTTTCCAGAATTTTCGCATACTCTGAAATATGCCTCAGCGGCGCTTTCAAATCGTGAGACACGGAATAGCTGAATGATTCGAGCTCTTTGTTCGCCATCACTAACCGATCGCGACTTCGTTCCAGAGCCGCCTCGACACGTTTGCGTTCGGCGATCTCGCTGTTCAGTTTGCCAAAGCCTTTAATATTTTCACGAACCGCGTAAACGGCTACGCCGGCGCCCAGGACTAAAGCAGCGGTTAGAAATAACGCCATAAGAAGTGTCACTGAATCTCTTGCACTGTTAGCTCGCGACAGGAAATTGCTTGCCTTGAATCGCGCGAATTCAATCAACTCGTTCATTTTTGTCTGAATTTTTTCTACGTGGCGTGCTCCCTTACCCCTGGTGATATCGACAGCCTCATCCCTCCTGCCCGCTTTGGTGAGCTCTATGACTTCGTCGCGAATTGCTTTCCACTCAGAAAATACTCTGTGCGCATCCTCGATCTGGACCGGATCACCCAAGAATCTCTCCTGTATCAATTCGAACAGCTCGTGAACTTCTCTCTCGAGCGAATCGACTAACTCGGAGGCCGTTTCAATGGAGTCGAGATCTCTCGCCAGAGCCACATTCTTCATCGAGCGATGCATTGCTATGATCTTTCCGTTCGCCTCCAGAACCGAATTGCTGACGGTGAATGGGTGCTGGTACATCTCATTCGCCAGGGACGAAAGGTAGACAACATTGACTATCCCAAGCAGGCCGACGGACAAGATGAGCACCAGAGTGATGCCGAAGCCTAAACCAAGGCGTTTAGTAATCGGCCCGAGACTCATGCATTGCTCCCACGACCAATCAAAAGAAGACCTATCATCGCTTCCTCAGATCTTTTTTTGCTACTACCCGCAACTGATGCTGTGTTTATCCAATACTAGTATTCCATGATGTAAAGTCAACAAGAGCATTGTTAACAGATGGACGATCAGATAAGTACGCTTATGTCTATTGACGTGTCGATGGAAGTGCAGAGCGCCTTATCAGAAGAAGGAAGAACTCAAGCGTTTGGGAAACTGCCGCGTGTGGCTATGATGATCTATACGGTCAGAGATGTGTTCCTTGTTCTTCTCATTAACCTGTTCAGCGGATCTTGTAGCTGATAGACATGCCTGAACCGCTGCTGTCTACCGTCGTTTTCATATAATCGAGGCCGGTAATGTAGTCGTAGAACTCGCCCGTGCCTCCCCTGCGGCGCCAGCCGCGGCTCCCGTCCGAGACGTTGTGAGCGGCAAAACACCCTCCCACCTCAAGCTTGGGATAGACGTCGACAAAGTAATTTTTGTACCACCACTTGTCGGCATCGCAGAAGACGAAGTCGAAGGGGCCTTCGAGTTGCTTGACCAACTCGTGTGCATCGGCAAGCCTGGCGTCGATGTAGTCCGCAAGGCCTGCTTCCCTGAAGTTTGCCAGGGCCTCACGATAGCGTTGTTCGTCGATCTCGATGGTGATCAACTTGCCGCCCGTCTTACTGAGCGCCCAGGCGATCCAGATGCCGGAATGTCCGGTGGACGTGCCGATCTCGAGCGCGGACTGGTAATTATTCTCGATGATCAAATTGTAGAGAAGTTGCCCGTCGGAAGCCGGGACATTCATGTCCCTCCA
>DATKUA010000027.1:0-4861 GCA_035530855.1 Acidobacteriota bacterium
GCCAATCGACAGTTCTGTTGTCGCTCTCGACTGGCTGAACGGCCGGCGGACACCCGATGCCAACCAACTGCTGAGGGGTGCGATAGCCGGGTTGAACCTGGGGACCGACGCACCCAGAATCTTCAAGGCGCTTGTTGAGGCGACGGCTTTCGGCGCGCGCACGATTGTCGACCGTTTCCGCGCTGAGGGCGTGCCGATACGCGGCGTCATCGGGCTCGGCGGTGTGGCCAAGAAGAATCCCTATGTGATGCAGGTCGTCACCGATGTGCTCAACATGCCGATGCGAATCGCCCGCTCAGAGCAAACCGTGGCGCTCGGCAGCGCGATGGCGGCCGCGACCGCCGCCGGAATCTATTCCGACATCCGGCAAGCTCAGAAGGCCATGGGGGGCGGCTTCGAGAAAACCTATCACCCCGATCCCGAGCGCGCGGCTGAATATCAGATCCTCTACGAGAAATACAAGCAGTTGGGTGACTTTATTGAAACCCGACTCACCTGAGGGGTGCCTCTGATGAAGAGCTATCAGACACTGAAGCAGGAGGCCTGGGAAGCCAACCAGCAGCTCAACAAGCTTGGGCTGGTCATGTTCACCTTCGGCAACGTCAGTGCAGTGGACAGGGACAAGGGCGTGATCGCGATCAAGCCCAGCGGTGTCCCCTACGAGAAGCTGGGGGTCGATGACATCGTGGTGGTGGATCTGGAAGGCAGGGTGGTGGACGGCAGCCTCCGGCCCTCTTCGGACACGCCGACCCATCTGGTGCTCTACCGGCACTTCCACGATATCCGCGGGGTGGCCCACACCCACTCGACCTTTGCCACGGCCTGGGCACAGGCGGTACGCCCGATTCCCATTCTGGGTACCACTCATGCCGATCTCCTGCCCTGCGATGTGCCCTGCACCGGTGTCATGGCGGATTCCGAAATTGGGAGCGATTACGAGGTTCAGACCGGCGTAAAGATTGTTGAGACATTCGGAAAGTTCTCATATCGGGAAGTCCCAATGGTCCTCGTTGCCAACCACGGTCCGTTCACCTGGGGCGACTCCGCCGCGGATGCCGTCTACCACAGCGCTTTGCTCGAGGAGATTGCACGCATGGCATATCTGACACTACAGATCAAGCCGGATCAGCCGCGGCTCAGACAGTCGTTGATAGACAGGCACTTCCGTAGAAAGCACGGGGAGGATTCATATTACGGCCAAGATAAGTAATCCCCGGAGAAGGCCGGAGAACATGAATAGTCGGCAAGATGCCATTGTGGGGGGAATCTTCGAGAACCTGGACATCGATTGAGGTGTTGTGGGATGGAAAACCTGCCTGAAGTAAAAACGGGATTGGTGGCTGTCAGCCGCGACTGTTTTCCCATCGAGCTGTCGCGGGAGCGGCGCAGGCAAGTGGCCGCCGAATGCAGGAAATTGAAGCTGCCGTTTGCCGAGGTGGAGACCATCATCGAGAGCGAGAATGATATCCCCGCTGCGCTGGATGCGCTGAAGCGGGAGAACGCAAATGCTCTCGTTGTCTATCTGGGCAACTTCGGGCCCGAGGGGCCGTCCACGCTGCTGGCTCAACGCTTCGACGGGCCCGTGATGTTCGCGGCCGCCGCCGAGGAGTCAAGCGACAATCTGATTCAGGGCAGGGGCGATGCATTGTGCGGCCTGCTCAACATCTCCTACAATATCGGCCTGCGCCGGCTTCTTCCGTATATACCAGAATACCCCGTCAGCACACCCGCGGAGATCGCCCAAAGAATCAGCGATTTTATCCCTGTCGCGCGGACCGTATTGGGACTGAAACACCTGAAAATAATAAGCTTCGGCCCGCGGCCCCAGGACTTCCTCGCCTGCAACGCTCCCATCAAACCGCTCTACGATCTCGGAGTCGAGATCATGGAGAACAGCGAGCTCGACCTCTTGGACATATACAAAGCGGCCGAGGGCGACGAGAGAATTCCCGAAATCGCGGAGGAGATGGCTCGGGAGCTTGGGGCAGGGAATAACTATCCTGATCTGCTGCATAAGCTGGCGCAGTACGAGATCGCCCTGCTGGATTTTGCGGCAGCCAATTCTGGAGTCTCGCACTTCATCGCTTTCGCCGACAAGTGCTGGCCGGCTTTTGAGAAATACTTCGGCTTCGTGCCCTGCTATGTCAACTCTCGCCTGGCGGCCCGGGGCATACCGGTCGCCTGCGAGGTCGACATCTACGGCACGCTCAGCCAGTACATCGCCGCCTGCGCCACCGGCCTGCCGTCGACGCTCCTGGACATCAACAACACCGTGCCGGCCGACATGGTGGAGGCCGGCAGCGACGTCGTCGGCAACTATTCCGGCACCGATCTCTTCATGGGATTCCACTGCGGAAACACTCCCACGTCCTGCATGCTGAGCCACGAGATGAAACATCAGGTGATCATGCACCGCATCATGGAACCCGGCCGTGAGCCCGACATCACCAGGGGCACGCTGGAGGGCCGCATCCGCCCGGGTGAGATTACGATCTTCAGATTGCAATCGACAGCCGGCTGCGGGCTCAAATCGTACGTCGCCCAGGGTGAGATTCTTGATATGGATCCACGCTCCTTCGGTGGCATCGCCGTTTTCGCCGTCCTGGAGATGGGACGTTTTTACCGCCATATATTGATCGAACAACGCTTTCCGCACCACACGGTTATCGCGTTCAAACACGCGGGTAGAACTCTTTACGATTCGATGAAGATGCTGGGATTAGAGAGAATTTACTTTAACTTGCCGCGGAACACTTTTTATCCCGGCGAGAATCCTTTCTAACGAAGTTAAAGTTGTTATAGCCCGCCCAGGGGAGGGGAATGTCGACCGGACTCGCGTTTTTAGACTGGCTTGTCGTAGGCGCCTACTTTGCAATTCTGCTGACAGTGGCCTGGTGGTCGTCCAGGAGACAGAACACTTCGGCCGACTACTTCCTGGCCGGCCGCAACATCGGCTGGTTTGTTGTGGGTGCCTCGCTCTTCGCCTCAAACATCGGTTCCGAGCACATCGTGGGATTGTCGGGCAACGGCGCGACCAGCGGCGTCGGCATGGCGCACTGGGAGTTGCACGCTTGGGTCATGATCATGCTGGCCTGGGTGTTTGTCCCGTTCTACCGGCGCGCCGGCGTCTACACGATGCCGGAGTTCCTCGAAAGGCGCTACAACGCCGCATCACGCTGGATCCTCTCCATTGTCTCGCTCATCGCCTACGTGTTCACCAAGGTCTCGGTGACCGTCTATGCGGGAGCGATGGTGTTCTCAGTGCTGCTGCCCGACACCTTCGGCTCGCCGGGGAACGCTTTCTGGATCGGCGCGCTGGCAACGATCATCATCACCGGCATCTACTCGATTCTCGGCGGCCTGCGGGCGGTCGTCTACACCGATACGGCCCAGACTTTCATCCTCATCTTCGCCTCCATCCTGATCACCATGTTCGGCCTCTACCACCTCGGAGGCTGGGGAGAACTGGTGAATGTCTGCAAGCAGAACGCCGATAACTTCGCTCTCTGGCGGGGCATCGATCATCCGGATTTCCCCTGGCTGGGAATACTTATCACCTCGCCGATTATCGGCATCTGGTACTGGTGTACCGACCAGTACATCGTGCAGCGGACGCTTGCCGCCAAGAACCTTCAGAACGCCCGCCGCGGCGCCATCTGGGGCGGATTTCTCAAGGTCTGGCCGGTGTTCATCTTCATCATCCCGGGTATGATCGGCTACGCCCTCCATCAAAAGGGGCTGATCAACATCCCGATGCGGATGGTGGACGGTCAGCAAACGCTCATGGGCGATCAGGTTTTCCCTGTAATGGTTGCCAGCCTGCTGCCCGTCGGCCTGCGCGGCCTGGTTGTAGCCGGGCTGCTGGCGGCGTTGATGAGCTCGCTTTCATCGCTCTTCAATTCCTGTGCCTCGCTGTTCACCGTCGATATTTTCGAGAAGATCCGCCCCGATGCCTCGGAACGGACACTGGTCACCGTCGGCCGCATCGCGACGGGGGTGGTGGTTGTTTTGGGCCTGATCTGGATCCCCGTGATGCCCTTGATTTCCAGCGGCGGACTCTACCAGTATCTGCAGAGCGTGCAGAGTTACCTGGCGCCGCCGATCACGGTGGTCTTCCTGCTCGGGATCTTCTCAAAGCGGATCAATGGCAACGGCGTGGTAGCGGGTCTCGTCGCCGGTTTTCTCCTGGGGATGGCCAAGCTCACGATCCAGGCAGTCGTTGGTGGATTCCACATCACAAGCCCGCAGTGGCTCGTGTTCATCGGTGAATACAACTTCCTCTACGCATCGGGCTGGCTGCTGGCGATCAGCGCTGCAATTGTGGTTTGCGTCTCGCTGTTGACCAAACCGCCGGACAAGGAACAGATCGCCGGCCTCACGTATTCCACCGTCTCGGCAGAGCAGAAGAGAGAGGTTCGCGCCAGCTGGAACCGCTGGGATGTCCTTGGCACGGTCATCGTGCTCGGCCTGGTTGTGGCGATCTATGTTTACTTCAGCTTCTGGTTGAGTTGATTTGAAATACGCCGGCTTCGTTGCAGGTTGATGCCTGAGCTTAGAGAAATGGCTTGATGGAGAGTAAACCTTTATCCGTCTTTCCCGGCGTCCGGGCGTTGATTTTCGACTGCGACGGTACCCTGGCCGATTCCATGCCCCTCCATCTCGAAGCCTGGGGCAAGGCCTTCAGGGATTTCGGCGAGGACTATCCGGGCGAGTTTCTCTCCCCGCTGAAGGGCCTCAGCGAGGAGCGGATCGTAGAGTTGTACAACCGGGAGTTTTCGCGCGCGATCGATCCCCAGGCCCTAGTCGCCAGGAAACACTCTTATTTCCGGGAGAAAATTTATCTGATCAAACCGATTGAGCC
>DATKUA010000028.1:0-17000 GCA_035530855.1 Acidobacteriota bacterium
CGTCAGCGCCAGCGCGTCGGAGATCGTCGCCGGAGCGCTTCAGGATTGGGACCGCGCGGTAATCGCCGGGCAGACGTCCTTCGGCAAGGGCCTGGTCCAGACCGGATTCCGGCTGGTCGACGGATCGCGCCTGCTGCTGACAACTTCCCGCTACTACACACCCTCCGGCCGACTGATCCAGCGGGATTACAAGGGTTTGGACCTGGAGACATATCAGGTCCAGGGATATTTCGATTACGATTCGAGCGAATTCAAGGTCTCCGAAGTAGAGGGCGAGAGACCCGTATACCTCACGGCCAATGGGCGCACCGTTTTCGGCGGCGGAGGCATCACCCCCGACGAAATCATCGACGGCGAACTGATGTTCGATCCGCTGGTCTACTCGCTTAACAACAGTCTCATAACATTTATCTACGGCCGTGATTATTACTGGCGCCATGCCGGAGAGTGGAACGATCTCGGCAGGTTTATGCGTGATTTCGAGGTCAATGATGAAATGCTGGCTGGTCTGCTGACAATGTCGAGGGAGCGCGATTATGTCTACTACCCGAGGCAGGGCGAGGCTCTCAGCGACGCCGAGATGGAACAGCGGTTCTGGGAACTTGAGGACCAGTTGAAGGTCTTTATAAAGGCTGAGATTGCACAGTTTTATTACGACCGCAATGCGGGCTTCACTATTAGGCGCCTGGCCCGCGACAGGCAGCTCTCGCACGTGATGGATCTTTTTGATGAAGCGGTAAAACTGGCCGTCGGCCAAAGCGAAATCAGTCCCGAGACTTTCGCAAATCGGGCCAATCCGGGAGGGGACAATGAATAAGAAGGAGGCTCCCGAGGGAAACCAGGCCGATCTGTTGAATCGGGAAAACCGCGAGCTGAATCTCCAGTTGAACCGCCTGGAGGAGAAGAACCTGTCACTACGGACTACCCTAGAGCAGGCCAAGGAAGAGATAGAGGCGATCAAGCAGGAAGTAGCCAAACTCAAAGCTCCTCCGCTGCCCTACGGCACCTTCATCCGCGTCAGCGAGAATCCCGAGATGGTTGTAATCGCGGTTGACGGTAAGCTCTTCGAGGTCAACGTCGCCAACACGGATGTCGACGCCTCAAAGCTGAGGTCGGGCCAGCGCCTGCTGCTCAACCCGGCATACAACGTTCTCGAGCTTCGCGAGGCCGAACCGACCGGCGAAATTTGCAAGCTGATAGACTTCCTCCCCGACGGCCGTCTTATCGTCAAGTGCATGGAGAGCGAGGATCACGTAGTGGTTGCGGCGGATGCTCTCTCGGCCTCAAAACTGCGCGTGGGCAACAACCTGCGTTATGACCGTGCCAGCAATGTCGCTTTTGAGAAACTGCCGAAGAGCGAGGTCGAGGAGGTAGTTCTGGAGGAGATACCCGATGTCACCTACGACGACATCGGCGGCCTCTACGAGCAGATCGAGCAGTTGAAGGACGCCGTCGAGCTGCCTTATATCTACGGTCACCTCTACAAGCAATTCAGCCTCAAGCCGCCCAAGGGCATCCTGCTCTACGGCCCGCCCGGCTGCGGCAAGACCCTGGTGGCCAAGGCGGTGGCGAACAGCCTGTCGCAGCGCATCCACCGCACCTTGCGCGAGCTCAAGGAAGCGCTGGAGCTGACAATTGCCCTGCACAATCCTAAGACCAAGTACCGCGACATCGCCGAGCGTTTCGAGAAGTTACGCTACGAGATTTACGAGTACCAGACGATTTACCGCTCGCTGCCCTCGGATGACATCGAGGCGATGTACGAGAAGCTCGATAAGAGCGGCATCCTCGGCAACTTCATACGCCGTACCGAGGGCGACCGCGAGTCGCCCAAACTCGTCTCCAACATCAGCGACTGGTACGATCTGCTGATCGAGTTGAAGGAGAAGAGTTACGGCATGCTCACCGATCGCAAGCGGATCGGCGAGTTGCTGGAGCGCAAACGGAAACACTACTTTATCCATCGCCAAAGCGTTTCCGACGAGCAGTACGCGCGCAACTGGCTGGAAGATTTCCTTTCCAGCAACGGCATCGATCCTGAGGATAATCTTGAGGCCGAACTCGCCCGCACCGAGGAGAAGCTGGGTGGCGGTGTGGAGAGTTACTTCCTCAATATCAAGGGCCCGGAGCTGCTCAACAAGTACGTCGGCGAGACGGAGTACAAGATCCGTGAGGTGTTCATGGCCGCGCGCGAGAAGGCGCAACGCGGCTTGCCCGTGATCGTCTTCTTCGACGAGATGGAGAGCATTTTCCGCACCCGGGGCTCGGGCATCAGCTCCGACATCGAGAGCACGATCGTGCCGCAATTCCTCTCCGAAATCGACGGCGTCGAGAGCCTGGAAAACGTCATCGTCATCGGCGCCTCCAACCGCCAGGACCTGATCGATCCCGCCGTCCTGCGGCCGGGTCGTCTCGACGTAAAGATCCGCATCGACAGGCCGGACATGGAAGCCGCGCGCGACATCTTTTCCAAGTACCTCAAATCGGATGTACCGCTGCACAAGTCGATGCTCGAACAGTATGGCGAGGATTCTGAGAAAACGTTTAACGAGCTGATCGACGCCGCCGTCGAGGAAATGTACGCCGACAAGGTGGAAAACCAGTTCCTGCGCGTGACCTACCGCAATCGGGAGCAGGAGATCCTCTATTTCAAGGACTTCGCTTCTGGCGCGATGATCGAAGGAATCGTTTCCCGCGCTAAAACCTACGCGATCAAGCGCACCATCCTGACCGGCGAGCGGGGCCTGAGGTTCGACGACATCGTCGAGGCGATCCGCGACGAGTACAAGGAGAACGAGGACCTGCCGAACACCACGAATCCCGACGACTGGGCCAAGATCAGCGGCAAGAAGGGTGAGAAGATCGTCTCCATCGAGCCGATGCTGCCCAAGCGCAAGAAGGAGCCTGCCAGGGAGGTCGACGACGTCGCCGTCTCGCGCAGGCTGCTCTAGACGGGGTCTTCACCAGAGAAGTTGCGCGATATCTATAATTCAGCTATTCGTTAATCCAGGTCTGCCACCGGGCAAACACTCAACATCGCTCCTTAGTGCGGGCGGAATACAATGAATTAGAACAAAAGCAGGTACCGCGGCTGGCGGAATGGCCCGGAAATTTCACGCCCCTTCTCGCAAAGTTATAAACCGGTGGTTTGCTGAGGATTGTTGTACGGTTTAAGGTCGAATCACTTTTTTCCGTTAGAGTTTCAACTGTCCGTCGAGGAGCAGGGGTTTACCGTCGAGTTCGAGTGTCGGTGCGAAGATGATGCCGTCGAGATGCACCTTCACATCAATGGTGCCGCCCATCGATTTGTTGTTTCCCACGGCTACGTGGACCGTTCCCATGACCTTCTCGTCCTCGAGAATGGCTCCGATCACCCTTGCAGCGTGGTTTGTGCCGACTCCAAGTTCAGCGAGGTTGCGGCCGGGCCGCCCGAAAGGCTCGAGCAGGGACTCCAGCTTTCGAGCGGCCTGCTTTCCTTCGATACCGGTCACGAATCCGCCGTCGACCAGCAAGGTGATTGTTTCGCCCCCTTCGAGCAGTCCGATACCCGCCATCGAGCCGTCGACGACGACCACTCCTTCGCTGGCGCCCTCGCGCGGCATAAGGTATGACTCGCCGGAAGGCAGGTTTCCGAAGCTGCCAGGCTCGCGGATCAGGCCGGTGCTGCTGATGGCTTCGATGCCCTTAATCGGGATTGTGATATCGGTGCCGGAGGGTGAGCGGAGTCTGGCAACGGACGCTTTACTGAGAAGCCTCGAGACTTCATAGGTGCGCTCTGCGATTTTTTCGTAGTCTGCGTTGAGGCTCCGCATCAGCGTCTCAGGCAGGATGCCGGGCATGGTAGCCACGCGCGCGCCCGCCTTGCACGCAGCCCGGCGTGAAGAGGTGTGAGTGAAGGAGGTCGAGGTGGGCATGACAACCACATCGGAGGCCGCCATTGCGGCCGCCACAGCATCAGGCGGCTCCATCCCGTGGCCGCTGCGCGGTGTGATCTCGATAATGGATACGTCGCCGCAGATTTCCTTGCCTGCGTTGCAGAATGCCCAGCCGATTCCTCTCAGCGGTTCATCAGTAACAATCAGTAGTGATTCGTTTTCACTTAAAGCCATGCAGTCGAGCAGTGCAGATTTTGCTGCCACACGAAGGTCTTTGGAAATATCCACGTCTTCGCCTACCTTTCCGTCATCAGGCCCAGTGCCTCTTCTTTGCCCAGCTCACGGGCGATCCTGGTCAGTTCGTCAGAAGCTGAGCGTGCAGCCGCCAGTCGTGCATTCTCGCTGGTTATGGATGTTTCCAACGCTGCAAGTTGGCGGTTAAGCTGTGTTCTACGCACCTCATTTTCCTCGCCATCCCTCTCGGCGACCACCTGATTGTATCGCTCACGCAATGCGGCCAGGCGGTTCCCGGAGAAATTGATTATCTCTTCGAGGCGGCTGCGTTCTCGCGACCACCAGGCATCCTCGACTTCTCTGAGTTCATCGACGCTGTAGGATGGTATCTCCTGGTCCTCTGGGCTTTCGCCGCCACCCGTGTTGGGAGAGTCCATGTCCTCATCGATGACTGCAGAACCTCCGGCTGGAAGCAGCCAGTCGAGGGGCTTTCCCAGCTCCTCGGCGGCGATCGAGAGGTCGGTCAGCCGATTCCCGACCAGCCTGGCCCGCTCGCGCTCTGAGAGCAGACCTTGCCTCACCTGAGCCAGTTCTTCCTGCAGGGGCTTTGCCTGGTCCTCGGTCCTGGCTCGGTTGATGGCCAGGACCAGCGCATCCTGCCGTTGCTCGAGATCGGCCATGCGGGCATTGCTTATATCGAGAGTCGCGAACAGCCGGGCCGCCTCGTCGCGCCACCACGCCTCCGGCTCAGCCGCGAGCCGATTCATCTCGTAGGGCGGGAACTCCTGGATTACTTGAGCCTGGCCGGCTTCGGGCTTCTGCTCTTCGGTTACGGTGACGCCTGCTTGGGTGTTGATCAATACCGGGCGGTTCTGAACTTCCTCCAGCAGCCGCCTTCTCCGCTCCTCTATCAGGCGGTAGTAGCGCTGCTGGCGCTCCCTCTCTCTGCGCAAGTGTTCATTCGCACTTTTTGTTGCCTCGAAATCGACCATCTCCGTGCTAATTGATGAGTAGACAGGATGACTCCCCTGGTCGAGATAGAAGAGGACAAGACCTCCCTCTACCCGGAATTCGCCGCGAATAACAAGCTGCTCACCGTCATTGAGAATGATTACGGCGGTGGGCATCTCCAGCAGCTCTTCCCTTGTGGGTCTTTGCTGAGCCTTGACCGGAGTGGTTAGAAACAGCGTCACCACAGCGGCCAGCAGTAGTGCTTTTCTCATCACTTGCCTCCCAGCCGCGCAAGCACCTCGACTTCCCTCATCAGCTCGCGGGCTGTTTTGTTCGAGCTGTGGAAGGGATTCATCAGGTTGACCTTGCGCAACTTGACGTCATGCACTGATATGCTGTCCCAATTGACGGCGCCTTTAATGTTCGCGCCGGCAAGCAGGTTAATGAATTCGCTTCGAATCTTCGCGCGGGTGTTGGCGGGCGGCTCAGTCCGCGCTCGCTGGACCTGCTCCTCGAAGCCGTCCCAGTTGAATGCTGAGGTCAAGCCGCGGTCGCTCATGCGGTGGTAAAGGCCGCGGTCGCGACGGACATCGTGGAAGTTAATGTCTATCTTTAACAGCTTGTGGTAGATGCTGTGGAAGCGGAAGTAGTCCTTGAGATCGATCTCGCTGTAGCGGACGTGGCTCTTGATCTCGATGAAATCGCCCTGGCTGATGCGATTTCGGAGGAAGTTCTGGATGTCGAAATCGGGATTGTTGCGACGGTGGAAGAACAGCGATTCCTCCAGCCGCAGGCTCTTCATTCTCTTGATCAGGTAGACCCACTTGTTGAGGTCTTGATAGCCGATTTCATGCCGCTCGAGAAACCGGTTCGTCACCCAGCGTTTGGCGATCCAATCGATATCTGCGCGCAGTGCCATCGGGTCGCGCTCGAGCGCCGTCAACGCCCTGTCCCACTGCTCGATAATAAATGAATTTTCGCCTTCTCCAAGCTCCCCTTCCTTCTTCAGGAATTTTCTCACACGGTCGAGATATGCTCGCTGGATCTCGATCGAGCTGCGGTAAGTGCCGTCGAGCAGCTTGACCTTGATGCGGCAGGTGGGATCGTGGGAGATCTCTCGCAGCGCCAGTATCGGATCTTCGATTGCAAAGGAGTCCCCGAAACCCTTTTCCTCTATCACCCGCAGGACGAGCATGGTCGTGCCCACTTTCAGCAGCGTGGCAAGCTCGCTGAGGTTGCTGTCGCCGACGAGGATGTGCAGCCTGCGGAAGCGATCGATCTTGCTGAGCGGCTCGTCGCGACTGTTGATAATTCCGCGTCTGAAGGTGGTGTCGCTACTGAGCTCGGAGTCGATGAAATCGGCGCGTTGGCTGATCTGGAAGCCGAGTTTGTTGCCGGTGATCACCTTTCCGGAGCCACAGAAAATCTGACGCGTGATAAGGAACGGGATCAGCTCGCGGATTACCAGCTTGAAAAACGAGCTTTCGTTGTGACGATTGTTGCGGCGGGGGATGAGATAATTCTCGTGGCATCCGTAAGTGTTGCCGCGGATGTCCATATTGTTCTTGCAGACGAGGATTTTTCCCGGGTTGCCGTCTTCGCGGATGCGCTCTTCAACGCGCCGGCCGAGGTCTTCGATGATCCGTTCGCCGGCCTTATCGTAGGCGACCAGGTCGAAAGGGGAACGGCATTCGGGTGTGGCGTACTCCGGGTGGTCGCCGGTGTCAAGGTAGAACCGCCCGCCGTTGGAGAGGAACATGCGGTTTTTCTTCATCGAGTAGCGGCGGCGGTCCTCGAAGCTCGAGAAAGGTTCGCCGCGCGTCTCGGGGTAGAATTTTTCCTCGTAGAGGCGGACGATGCCCGCCTCGTCCATCGCGGCGTTGAACAATTCGAAGATCTCGGTGCCGGTCAGAATCTTCTGGCGGTTGGGATCCACGGGGTAATGCAACAGCGCGAACTCGGTTTCAAGCCCTATTATCCGGGTCTTCATGGCATGTAATTATATCATAGATATGGGGTTTTAGCCTCAGCAGATTCGGCCCGAAAGAGCCGCTTTGCCTATTCTTACCACGTAGTTTTGCCGCGTTTCCCAGTAGCTCATAGCCTAGTTTCCACCAGCGTAACAAGCAAGGAAAACTGTAATTTTCGTTGCTGCAAGGCGTTCTACCTTTGCATAAAATAACTCTCAAAGTGAAAGCAGGCTTGCTTTGCAGCGGCAAAATCCGGTAGAGGATTGGTACAGGGTCCAGCGTGATTAGTAATTAATTCAGGGTGGAGCTGCTTTTCTCTAATTAACCAATTGGCAACATATCTTTATCGTGACACAGACGTTCGAGAGGTTAGTGGTTAAGATTGCATTTTGGCTCTTCACCGCAGTTTTTTTCTGTTCTCTGGCCGTTTTACCAGCCCAGGATTGCTATCGTCTGCACTTCAACTTGAGGAACGGCACGAGAGGCTGTTCCGCCGCTACCGACACTCCGTTCGTAGTGCTGGAGGGGTGCAAAATGGGCTGAGTCGACTGGACACGGATAATAATGTGATTCATTATTGGGTCAAGATATCAAGAGGTGATTCATGTTTATTAATTCAGGGGAAATCAGCAAAAAAGCAATGGTTTTAGTCCTGACTGCAGTGGCGCTGCTTTTGTTCCTTGGACCTGCAGCAGTGATGGCTGCGCAACAGGAAGAGCAAGAAAAAATACCGTATTACCACGCCGAGACGAGGCTTGTGGCAATTCCGGTTTACGTCACCGGCAAGGATGGAACACCGGTTCGCGGGCTCACGACTAAGGATTTCGAAGTGCGCGAAGGTCGGCGGACCTGCACGATAAGCTCAGTGGAATTCATCGATCACATGCAGGCAACCACCGACACATACTCGATCATCCCTCCCGAGAGCAGGCGGCAGTTCCTCCTGCTCTTCGATCTCAGCTTTTCTAACATGACGGGTGTGCGCAAGGCGCAACAGGCCGGCTACGACTTCCTCACGCAGAAGACCGCGCCGAACGATCTGATTGCGGTGGCTACGATTTCCGGCAGGGGCGGCATACGGCTGATCTGCCCGTTCGGTCCGAGCCGTGCTCAGGCGGCCTACGCTATCTCCACCCTAGAGCTTGCCAACCAACTGAAGTTCCGTGATCCCGCCGGCTTCGCCTTCGACAACATCCTGGCACAAGTTGAAAAGGAGATTCTCGATTCTTCCCAGATGGAAGATATATCTGCTAACAAGGATACAAACCGAGCCGAGGCGGAGATGATGGCGATGGAGCAACTCCGCGATGCTCTCCGGATGACGCGCAGGGCAAATGACAAGATCTACAGCGATCTGATCGGCCGCTACGTCGCCGTTTTCAATATGTTATCTCAGGGGCTTGCGAGCTTGCGCGGCCGCAAGAACATCGTTCTGTTTTCCGAGGGCTTCGACCAGGACGCTGTGACCGGAATGAACATGTCCGAACTGGCCAACCAGTCGGAAGCCTGGTCGACACTGAGTGCCGAAAACGTATCCCAGTCCGACATCTCCGTGCGCCAGAGCCAGCAGGACCTCCTCGGCGCATTCCAGAAGGTGCTGCGCGAATTCAGCCAGGGCAACACGATCTTCTACGTTGTCGACGTCAGCCGCTTTGGGGAGGACTCGACATCCACCACAGGTCGCCGCAATACCCAGAGTTCATTGCTGCAGTTCGCTGATGAGACGAACGGCGAGCTTTACAGCAACCTCAACGATCTGGGCGTCGCGCTCGACGACATCGCCGAGAAGACCAGCGTGGGCTACCTGGTCGTATTTGAACCATCGAAGCCTGGTAAGCCGGGGGAATTCCGAAAGGTCGGTATCAGCGTCAAGCAGCAGGGCGTGAAGGTCAATCACCAGATGGGTTACTCCTTCGAAAAGGAATACAGCACGCTCAATCCTGCGGAGAAGCAGTTGCAACTGGCCGAATTCGTGGTGAAGGACATCCTCAGCAACCGCATCCCGTTCAACTTCGACGCCCAGGTGTTCGACGGCAACGAGCAGTTCGCCCGAGTGCCCGTGATTATTGAGATTCCCGGTGCAGCCATTACCAACAATAAACTGGAGCGGAAGGCCGAAGGCATTCAGCTCGAGGTTTTCAGCTATCTGCTAAGCGAGAATAACGCGCCCGTGGATTTCTTCTTCGATCTGCTGATCTTCAAGACTCCCGAGGACCTAAAGAAACTCTCAGCCGGCATGATCAAGTACTACAACCTGCTCACGGGGCCTCCGGGTCGCTACAAGGTAAAGTTCATCGTGCGCGACAGCGAGATGGGGATGATCAGCGCCAACATCAGGACAATCACGGTGCCCGATTTCAAGAAACGCGAACTGCATTTCAGCGGCCCCGTGTTCATCGACCTCAGCTCCGATAATATCAGCCTTTTCCATAATGTGAACATGCAGGCAGCCGGCCGCCGCGAGGGACACCCCGTGGATTATCCCTATCAGTGGGGGCAACGCACGCTCGCACCGTCGATCAATCCCGAGGTCAACAACAGGATGCCCGACCTGATGCTGGTACGTTGCCACGGCCTTAACATGTCGAGCGGGGCTCCGAGAATCGACGCCAAGTTCGAAGTAATTGATTCAGCGGGGAGCGCCCGCAAGATCGATCCGGAAGCACTCTTCGACCGCAAGCAGGACCTGCGGGCCGGCACATGCGACTTCATCTTCCAGTTCCGGCTCGCTCAGCTCGGTCTCAATCCGGGGCAATATCGCTTGCGCATGAAACTGACTGACACAACGAACAACAACAGCGGCGCGGCCGACGTGCCTTTCGTGGTCCCGGGAAGATAATTCTGTCACAGCTAAGACCACCGGGCCGGATCCGTCCGGCCCTTTTCTTTGCTATCGGGGCTGTCGAGAGTCTGCGAAGTGAATCCCGGTTTGATGCCTGGTTTACCCTTTGCCCGGGCGTTGTTACAATTCATTCCAAGAACTGATTCTGATCGGACGCAATTATGGCTGTCCCCAAGATCTGCGGCATTGAACAGGAATACGCAATCGCGCTGGCCGGAGGCATCTCCTACGATCCGATACAGCTTTCGTATCTGGTCGTCAACTCGTTCGAGCGCGCGGCCGCGCAGACGGCCTGGGATTATGCCGAGGAAACACCTTTCCTCGACGCCCGGGGTTTTTCTTACGACGACACCGCCATCCAAATCAGCCGCAACGACAACCTGAGGATCAACAACCTGCTGGTCAACGGAGCGCGGTTCTACGTCGACCACGCCCACCCGGAATTCTCCACCGCCGAGTGCCTCAGCGTGCGCGACCTGATCGCCTTCGACCGGGCGGGCGAGCGAGTGCTGGACATTGCTCGCGAGGAGGCGGCGAAACAAATCACCGCCGGCCGTGAAATCCTGATCTTCAAGAACAACTCCGATCACAAGGGCAACTCTTACGGCTGTCACGAGAACTACCTCGTTTCCACGGAGCTTTACCAGCGCTTGTTCATGCCGATGAAGACACTTAACGGCTCCCAGCCGGTAATGGGGGTGCTCATCCCCTTCTTTGTCTCGCGCCAGATCCTTTGCGGCGCAGGCAAGGTAGGCAGCGAGAACGGCACGCCGCATGTGGACTACCAGATTTCGCAGCGTAGCGACTTTTTCGAGATAGCCATGGGCGCAAACACAACGGCCAATCGCCCGATCATCAACACACGCGACGAGCCTCATGCTGACAAGACGCTTTTCCGCCGCCTGCATGTAATCGTTGGCGACTCCAACATGTGCGAGGTGGCCGGCCTGCTGAAGGTCGGCACGGCCAGGCTCGTGCTCTCGATGCTCGAGGACAATGCGATCAACCTCGATTTCGCTCTGGAGCAGCCGGTGAAAGCGATGATCGATGTCAGCCACGACATCTCCTTGAAGCAAGCACTGAGCCTGGAAGCGGGGGGGACGATAACGGCGCTGCAGATCCAGCGGGAATTCCTGGCCGCTGCGGAGGAATATTGCACCAAGCCTGAACAGGACACCGAAGAGAACCGGTTGGTCCTCCAGTATTGGCGCGAGGCGCTCGACGCCTTGGAGAAGGAGCCGATGCTCCTGGTCGGTAAGCTCGACTGGATCACCAAACTCCACCTGCTGCAACGCTATATCAAGAGAAAGGAACTCGGCTGGCATCACCCGCGTGTCAGGCGGATGGACATTCTCTACCACGATATCACGCCCGATCGAGGCTTGTTCCACATCCTGGAGCGGGAAGGAAAGACGGAGCGGATTATTGACGACTCCGAGAGGGTTAAATACTTCGTCGGCAATCCCCCTGATGACACCAGGGCATGGTTCCGAAGTCACTGCATGAGAAAATTCGGCGATGTAGTGGTCGAGGCGAACTGGGACGTCCTCACTTTCAGTGCCGGCGGAAACCGATTGCAGCGTATTACTCTCGGCGATCCCTCCAAGGGAACGCGTGATTTGCTTGAAGGCGTGCTGAAGGAATCCGATACAATCGGTAAGCTGCTGGCAAATCTGCAACAATAGCAATAGGGCGGCCGAATCGGCTGAGAAAAGGAATCCCCGCCGAATCCGCGGCGGTCAGAAGATAAGAGGCGAAAGATATGGCCGAAGAACAGAAACGCAAGAAAGGCAAGCAAGGCAAAGAGGCTGACAGCGATGAGCGCGCTGAAGACCTCGAGCAAAAGGGAGAAGAGCTCGAGGAGCGCCTCAATGAGCTCGACGATCTGATCGACGATGCACTCGACGAGGACGAGGAGGAGGCAGAGGAGCAGGCTCAGCGCTTTGTCGACGGCTTCAAACAGGAAGGAGGCGAGTGATGCCTTTGCACCTGGATCACAGCGATCCCAGTTTTCTCGGTCTGCTCAGACGGTACTATGCCGAGCTGGTGCCGCGCATCGAGTCGCTGCCGCCGGGAGCAGTGGCGGCGGTCAGCGCCACGACGATTGTGGCGCTCACCTACAAGGATGGTGTGCTGATTGCGGCCGACAGGCGGGCGACTCTCGGCGGGCATATCGTGATGAGCGAGGACGTGGTGAAGGTCTTCAAGACCGACGAGCAGAGCGCCATCGCCATCGCCGGGACATTCGGGCCCGCCGTCAAGATGGCGAAGCTGTTCAAGACCGAGCTGGAGCACTACGAGAAGATCGAGGGTGTCCCTCTCAGCCTCGAAGGCCGGGCGAACAAGCTCAGCCAGATGATCGAGATGAATTTCCCGGCGGCGGTTCAGGGGCTACCGGTGATGCCGATCTATGCGGGCTTCGACAAGGAGAGGGGCGAAGGGTTGATCTTCGAGTACGACATCACCGGCGGAACTTTCGTAAAACCGCTTGCCGAGCCCTATGCGGCCAGCGGTAGCGGCGGCGACCGCGCCAGGGCGACCTTCGAGCATTTCTTCAAGGACGATATGACGTTCGAGGTGGCGCGCGACCTGGTGATCCGCGCGCTCGGTTTTGCCGCGGAGAAGGATACCGCCACAGGCGGTAAGCGATTCATCGTGATGAACATAACCGCCAAGGGGGTTGAGGACGTCTCCCCGGGAAAGGAGGGTTGAGATGTTTGACCTGAGCAATTTCATCAGCCCCAAGCAGCTGCTGGTGATGAAACAGGAGATGGTCGAGGACACCCTCGCGATGGCCTACCCGATCGTCGCGCTGCGTTATTGCGACGGGATAATGATGCTCGCGGAGAATCCTTCGATCAGCCTGCAGAAAACCTCCGAGATATACGACCGCATCGCCTTTGCCGGTACCGGCGTATTCAACGATTACGAACGCCTGCGCAAAGCCGGCGTGCAGCTCGCCGACATCAGGGGTTTCCAGTACAGCCGCTCCGACGTCTCCGCCCGCTCAATCGCCAGCGAGTACAGCACTGTCCTGGGCGATATCTTCGTGCGCCAGCAGGTGCCGATGGAGGTCGAGATACTGGTTGCCGAGATCGGGAAGACTCCTAAGGACAACCGGATGTATTCAATTCCCTTCAGCGGTGGCCTGATCGAGGAGCAGGGGATGGCCGTAATCGGCGATTACCTTAACAAAGAGGAAAGCATTCTCAGAGGACAAATCAGGCAATTTATTTCTGAGCAGAATCCTCCGGCCGACCTGCCCCTGGCCGATGCGGCCAAGCTTGCGGCGGCGGCGATTGGAGCGGTGAGGGAAGGCGGCGCGATTAATATCGCCAACATTGAATTGGTTGTGCTGGATCGTACCATTGAGATCGAGCGCAAATTCCGCCGCTTCAGCAGTGAGGAGATAGTGACACTGATGGGCTGAGTTCATTCAGTCGGGCTATTGATACTAAAGGGGCGGCCGGACGGCGGCCCCTTTGTCTTATTCTTCGAAATGTAGAAACAACCGGCTGATGGTGATTTCCAGTCTTCACTGCAAGGCAAGTTAATCCGGTGCAATGAAATCCTCGATCGCATCGAGAATTGCACTCGCCAGCCTTTTGCGATATCTCTCGCCGGCGATAGCGATTTCTTCCTCGGGATTACTGATAAAGCCGGCCTCGACGATGATCGCGGGAGGGTGTGTGTGGCGCAGGACGTAAAGGTTTTTTCGAGGTTTCACGCCGCGGTTTCTGACATCGAATTCCCGGCCGACCGGTTCGAAGCGCTCCGATATCAACTCGGCCAGACGCTTGCCGTTGCTCGAGGTGTGCCAGTGCAGGACCTCGAAGCCGTTGGCTGTGGGCAGGTGAAACGAGTTGTAATGAAGGCTGATAAAAAGATCAGCGTCCGCCTCGTTGCAAACCCTGCATCGCTCGGCAAGATCGCGACGCAGTGCGCCGCTATAACCCGCGAGGTCCACGTCCGTTTCCCGGGTCATGATGATGTCGAAATCGCCCGCTACGGCCTCACGCAGGTTGAGGGCGAGTTGCAGCGTTAGGTCCTTTTCCACGAATTGCGAACCCACCGCGCCGGGAAAGAGGCCGCCGTGGCCGGGATCGAGGCATACCAGCACGTTGTCCGGCATTTTTTTGCCTCCGTAGCTTTGCAGAAGAGAAATTCAAACGGGTACTAACGGGCCGGCGAAATTATACCAGCGCGCTTTCCAGACCTGAGTCTTTTACGAAGAGGCAGGACGACTGCGCCCTCTCAGCAATATCCCTGACGGCGGGGCAGTTAATCCCCGGTGCGAGGCCGAAGATGTTGATATCTCCTCTGGGTGCAGCTTCCAGCGCTTCCTTGAAGTTGCCGACCAGCACGTGCAACTCGGTCATCAACGGGAATCGAGCCACGTCGCCGAGCTGCTCCATGAAAGAGCGAAGCCGCTTCGTTTCTCTCTTGTTTTCAGCGACTGTAATCAGATTCAGCGTTCCGTCCCAGTTCGTCTGGAGTTGCAAGGCCAGGAGTGTTGCAAGGTTCCAGTTGGGGCTGCGGTCGCGCAGCCAGAGGTTGACCGTGTTTTGCATGCCGAAGGCAACCCTCGAATGCTGCCTAAGAATGACGACGCCCATGCCGTGGCTTGTTGCGTGCTCTACCAGCTCTTTGATCTTCGGATCATTCTTGGCTTCGCTACCGAGGGTGAGAAAGAGAGTGTTGGGACGGAAGGCGCCGCCTTTGAGTGTCTGGATTACCATTTTGGATCCGTGCACAAAGTTGTCGTCGTCGATCGCGGCCGTACTCACCAGCACATTCCTCTCTTTCAGCGGCAGAAGCAGATCGTCGAGGCTGGCGAGAATTTCCGCTTCTTCACCGAGCCTGACTGTGAAGGCGAAGATGCTGCCGGAGGGGGAGACGATATCGTTGATGAACAGCAGCGGACCGGGCCAGACTCTGGGATCGTCGATCGGGATCAGCAAATCCGGTTTCCATGAAATCTGGTGCCTCGGGAAGCGGGCGGCGATCCGCGAGGCCTTCTCGGCGATCGCCAGAAATATCCCGCCGCGGATATCCCCCCAGTCGGACTTCAGTCCCTTGCGCTCCAGCCAGACGTAAAGGGCGATGATCGTGATGATGGCCACGATGCTGAACACGGCATTGATCAGGAACATGATTAAGGCGCAACCGAAAGCTCCGAGCAGCGAGACGAACCGGGGGATTCTGAAGGTCGGCCGGAAAGATATGATCCTCATGCTCTGCTGGATAAAAACGACGAGGTTGAGCATGCCGTAGGTGATGAGAAAGAACATTGTGATCAGCGTGGCGAGTGCGTCAAGGTTGCCGAACACTATGGCGATTTCCACCGCGATGCCGGTAACGAAAATGGCGTTGCGCGGTTCTCCTTTCTTCGTTTTCGTCGCGAAAAAAGGCGAGAAGGGAACGGTCTCCTGCTCCGCCAGTGCTTGCAGCACTCTGGGGCCGCCGACCATGCTGCCCAGCGCGGATGAGAAAGTCGCGGCAAGGATTCCGAGGGTCACCGCAGGCGACCAGAATGCTATCTTCTCAAGCACTATTTCATCGGTGTTGAGCAGATCGGCCGTGGGGACCACAAATGCCAGAAACACGGCAAGGCCGATGTAGATGAACAGAGTCACGGCGATGCCGGTAAGCGTGCCGTTGGGAATCGCCTTGCGGGGATCCTTAAGCTCACCGGACATGTTGGCGCCGGCCATGATGCCGGTGACCGCCGGGAAGAAGATGGCAAAGGTGGTCCAGAAGTCGGCCTTCCCGAAGTCCCCCAGCAGCGGCACGTCCTGCGTTGGGATCGGTTTGTTGGGAGTAAGAAATATCGAGATCAGCGATATGGCGATAATTACCATGATCACGTACTGCACCCGGATGGCGAAGCGGGCGCTTGCATATGAAATCGCAAGCAATACAAACCAGACGACTGAGGAGACGATTAACGGCTCGTGGTTCGGGAAAAACAACAACCAGCCGGCGGTGAAGCCGATGATATAGAGCGCCGCCGAGAGGGTCAGAGAGATGTAGAAGGGTATGCCGACGCTGCCGCCCGCCTCGAGCCCTAGGGATTTGGAGATGATCGAGTAAGCGCCGCCCGCGCCGATCCTGATATTCGTAGTGATCGACGACATCGAAAGACCTGTGCAGAGAGTGACCGACTTGGCCAGCAGAATGATCGCGATCGCTCCGATCAGGCCGGCGTTGCCGACTACCCAGCCCAGGCGCAGGTACATGATAACGCCGAGGACTGTGAGAACCGTCGGCGTGAAGACCCCCCCGAATGTGCCGAATCGGCGGTCGCCTCTCTCGGCGTGGGTTATGGCTCTCAGCGCTTCGAGAATATTCCCGCGGATTGTCATGTCTGATGCAATCCCTCAGCGAAATTCAAACGCGTGGGGCTAAAGATGCTTTTACGGAATTCTAACCTCAGACGGGTTCACGGTAAAGAAGCGCGGGCCGAACTGATATGCAGACGCGAGAAATGCGGATTAAAGGTCTTAATCATCCACAATTCATAGACCATTCGGTTGGGACCGGGAGTGCTATTGAGGTTCTATCCTTTGCAGCCTCTTCACACTGCCGTTGACCGTGAAACGGATGCGGTCGGCCTTGCCGGCGGAAAATGAAACGAATTCCACCTGACCGTCGAACTCCTTGGCGAAGAACTCGCGCTGCGACTCCGGGAAAAGGATGTATTTGAAGTTCAGACCAGCGGATGAATATGTGTTGTCCTTGGTGCCGAGGATGATGCACAAGTGATCGCCCTCGACGCGGATCCAGACAGGGCTGCCGTCTTCACCTTTATAAGAACCTTCGCAACGTTGGAGGATCGCCGGATTCAGAGCGACTACCTTTCGTAGCTTGGCAATGGTATATGCCCGGCCCAGTGCGATGGCGGTGAGGTTCGACACCATCCTCCCGATGGAGATGTTGCCCAGATTGGAGAAAATGATGATGGTCAGATCTTCGTCGCGCAGGTTCGAGACACTGCAGATGTATCCTGTGGAGCTTCCGCCGTGAAAAATCAGTTTACCGCCGTTTTCGACTGTGGTGATGTACCAGGCGTAGCCATAGGACTGCAGGTTCGGCGTCAGCATTCTTTCAACGGATGCAGGGCTGAGG
>DATKUA010000029.1:0-20960 GCA_035530855.1 Acidobacteriota bacterium
CAAGGCAGACATCATTTACGGCCTGAATTGGACAGAACGGGATATCGCTATGGCAATGCAGTTGATGCTCGAAGGCTGGGCGCCTAACGTCGAGAACGCAATTGATACCGTCAAGCGCGGTGAGGCCGAAGACTGTCTGGATATGGAACGCTATTTAATGCCGGCAGTTGAGGCAAGCGCATAGTTACAGCCGCCCGCGAGGGTGATACTAAGGAAACTTTCCTTAATATTCGCACGCGAGGGTGAGAGTAAACCTGTCTGAGCCTCGGACAAGTTTATCTCCTTTGATCCACGTGCGCGAGGGGTGATGACGACGACGTCGTCGTAAAAGGGTGAATCACGCGGGCCGAATTGCCGCGGTACTGCTGCGGGGATTCAGCCGGGGAAGCGAGAATGGCTGTAAGGTGTTGAAAACATTGGAGCCAGCGGGCGGATTCGAACCGCCGACCTGCTGATTACGAATCAGCTGCTCTACCACTGAGCTACGCTGGCTCCGGCGGTGCGGAATATTATGCTCAGCGGCGGCAGATGTCAATTGCGGGAGCCGCCTCCGCCGCCTCTTATTTCGCCAGTTCCTTCTGCAACATCTCCTTGACCTTGGGATTGATCTTGGCGCCGCATTCTTCCGCTATCTGCAGATGCTTCCAGGCGTTTTCGTACTGCTTGGCGAGATAGTATATATAAGCCAGATTGTTGTGCGCTTCGCCGTAGTTGGGATCTATCTCTATCGCCTGAGCATACTCCGCAAACGCTTCGTTCCACTTCTGCATCTTGAGGTAACAGTTTCCGCAGTAGAAATAATATTTCGCCGGCACTACCGGCTCGGTCATCATCGGCCTTTCGACTGATTGATATGAATGTTTGATTCCCTCCAGTTCAGCGATTTTCTGGCTCAGCTTCGCGACCTGGTCTCCGCTTGTTTGTGCTTTCTGAACTTCCACGTCCGAGATCTGCTTGTTGAGTTCGTTGATTGTATTCTGGGCTTCGTTATAGAGCTGAAGCTTGACGTCGTAGAAGGTGTGATGCCATCGCAGGTACTTGGTTTTGGCTTCCTCGATGGTCTCGCCGGCGGCCTGAAAATCATTGAGATAGTATTGGCAGACGCCGAGTTGCAGGGCAGCCTCGGCGTAGTCGGGGAGAGTTTTCAGCGCCTGCTCGAAGGAAGACTTGGCTCGGTCGTAACGCTCGGCCTTGAGCTGGTCGAGGCCCCGATGGAAATACTGGCGCGCGCGGTTGTAATCCTGCAGCACGGTATCCTTGTCCTGGGGCACAAAGCTACCGGCTGCGAGGACCATCGGCGCTACAAGAATGATTGCTGAGGAGAGCACGCACGTTAAAAGAAAAAATCTTCTCACCATTTCAACTCCTCCCAGGCAGTATTGAGTGGTAGCGCGGAATGGCGGTTAGGCAATTTTCACAACCGCGCTCGCTCGCCGCCCGTGTAAACGTGAGTTCATTTGGGAACTCTGCTCCCATTCCCAGATAGGCCAATTACTATTTCAAGGCAGCCCCGGCTTCCAGCAAGTAGCCGGATTTCACTTCCCGGTGCCATTAATCTCTTTCCCCGTCCGTGCTCGACGGTGTCCAAGCCATGTTCGGATCATTGATAATCAGCTTCCCGGCCCTGCCCGCCAGGCGACTGCTTAGACAATTTTTCCCTTATCTCGGGTTGCTCCGGATTGACTATCAAGGATTTGCGCCAGCGTTCCCTGGCCTTTTCCACGCTGCCCTGGTGCATGTAGATCTCGGCGACCTCGTTGAGCACCTCATAATCGTTGCCGTCGACGAAAAGCAGCCGCTCGTAGTAACCGGCGGCCTTTTCAAGATCGCCTAATCCCTGACATGAACGGGCCATCGCCAGTACCAGGCGGCGGTTGTTGGGATCGTGCTGCTGCACCGAGCGGGCCACTTCGAAAGCCTCCTGGTGCCGGCCAAGTTCGCTGAGGACTTCGCTGAGCAACGTCGCCGCCTCGATACTGGATCGATCCCTGGCGAGCACTCCCCGCAGCTCGGAAATCGCGCTCTCTTTCTCGCCGACAGCGAGGAACTGCTTCGCGCGTGCAGTCTGGAGCTCCAGATCGTTGAGATTGATCTCGTGTTGAAGCGCCAGGACCAGAGGGCGGGCGATCTTATCTGGAGGCTTGATGGAGAATTGCAGCGATCGGGACACGCTCTGCCCATGCAGATCTTCACTCGCTTTGACCTCGAGGCGGTAGTCGCCGGGGCTCAACTCGGAGACCGGCAGCTGGCGGGACATGTAGGAAACTCCCAGCGGATTAATCCTGTCCCTACTGATGATGTGCGTCATCATCTTTACCAGTTGCTCGCCCTGGTAAATACCGAACTCATATCTGATCTCCCCGACCTGCGGCAGGCCGTCCTTGTGCGGCGGATAATTGAGTTGGCAAAAGATGTGCACGTTCTCAAAGCTGGCAATTTCATTTGTCGGGGAAGGGCTGTACTGGATGTTGAAGAATCGGAACGGTGCAGCGGAGCCGGGAATTGCCGGAACCTTCTCATAGTTGAAGTTGAGCACAAGATTGGACAGGGAGAAGTAATTGGAGAGATGCCTCGGCGATTGGATCAGGCAGTTGATAAGAAAGTACTTGCGCGAGACTTTATTTCTCACCCGGATTGTGAAGTTGAAGTCTCCGGATACGATCGGAATAACATCGCAGAAGAACAGCGGTTTGCTGCTGTTGAGCGCGAACTCCTCGGCCGTCCACTTGATCTCCTTTGTCGACGATTTCTCGTAGACCATCTCGCCTTGCTTGTCTGCCAGGCTGGAAATGACCTCGAATGCGGCATAGTACTCATCGTCGAAGGAGCCCATTTCGATCTCTTCGGGTTTGAGCATGAAGCCGTAGTGGAGTTGTTGCCGGCCGTCGGGGGGGGAGAACACGATAGTGGTGGGGCTGAGCTGCAGTGGCTGGAAATCGTAAACCACCTCGACCTTACCCTTTGTCTCCAGAAACGCCGTTGCCCAGCTGCTGTCGACCATGCGCTCGGGGTATGCATCGATGTTGGCTAGGAGGATCTCGGAGGACATCGGATTGCCCGGATCGAGCGGGTTGAGCGAGAGGGCGGCCTGGGCGACCTCGTAGTGGAGTAGTTGGAGTGCCTGCATTATCTCATCTGTGCTGAAATCGAAGTTGCCTTTCCATGAGAGGGCCTGGGGGCCGTCAATCAGCGGGTGGTAGAGAACGTAGTCTCCGGCACCGCTGCGCTTGAAGAAGATGAGATAGAAGAAAGAAGCGGTATCGATTCTCCTGTCTGAGGAGTAGAACCACAGTTCCAGTGGGTAGATCAGAGAGTCGCTGGGGAATTCCAGGCGCTCCTTGGGTTTGCCCAGGAGGATGTAAATTCGGCCGCGCTCGGTGCGCCAGCCGTTTTTTTGCCCGCGGGGGCCGAAGTTTTTGTTGGCGAACTCTATGCGCTCGTAGTGCTCCCGCTTGAACTCGTTTCGGGCGGTGCCGGGGGTGGGGTCCCGCTTTTCCCAGAAAATTTCGACAAATCTGTCGCGAAGCTCATCGCTTTCCAGCTTCAGAAATGCTTCCTTCTCCTCCCTGGTAATGATGTGGACGACCTCAATTTTCAGCCACGTGTCATAGCGGGCCGGAAGGTCCTTCTGGTCGGCAGCGGCAGGCGTAGCGGAGCCGCTGAGAAGAAAAAGAAGAAAAAAAGCGAGTGGTTTTCGCATCATTAAATCCGCCCCCGTCGAGTAGCTTTTGCCGGACTATGAGGAGAGTTGCGTTTGTGCGTGTGACATCCTGAATCAATTATATCAAACGGTCGAGCAACGTGTCGGCCTCGTGTTGATGGTGCCAGCGGCGCCGAGGGCGCATAACTCAACGGATTGTCAGGTGGACAAAGCGCTGGACGCCCTGAGTATTGTGCTTGTCCAGAAATCTCACTCTGAGTTGATAGTCACCCGGCTCGAGGCTGCTGAGTTGGAGCTGTGAGAGGACGTTCATCCTGTTGGTGCCGGGTACGGGGAAGAGCTTCTCCTTGACGACGGGCAGAACGATCTCCCTGCCGGTTGAATCGAGGGCGTTGTAGTCGATGAAGAAATCGACCTCACCGGTCTTTTCGTCCTGCCAGAAGTTGCCCGTGCTGAAGAAGATAACCGGTTGCTCGTCACGGGTAAAGCCGTGGTCGAGCCGCGGGAATAGTGGCCTGCCGGTGGTTGCCCTGAGGGGATCGGCGGATCTGTAGCCGGTATGGCCTGTCTCTTTGCCCAGGTCGATTTCCTGCAGGTTGTACTTCTCAACGGTCGAAGCCTTCACCACCTCGTCGAAGAGCGCTACAGAGCTCATGTAGAGATCGTCGCGCTTGAGCCCGTGAACGGTGTAATCGCCGAAGAGGTGGTAGCGCTTTCCGGTGGCATTATCCCTTGCGATCACGCGGAGTCGGTTGTAACCGGCCCGAAAGAGCATGGGCAGTTTGACGGTGAACGAGCCGTCTTCTCTGATCGACTCGAGGATCCCGCCGTATTCGTATTTCTTATGGAAGGCGTCGTTTCGGGCGTAGGCCCGGTCGGAGACGGTGCCGATGATCTCGAGCGAGAGGTCGCCCTTTTCGCCGAGCCGGTCCGCCGGAATTTCGACGGCGACCGATCCCACTGCCTCTCCCGCATTTATCGGCAGGAAGAAGACGGATGATGCGGCCTGCAGTTCGTTGACGGGTGAAGAGCGGAAGAAGCCTTCCATGAGGTGGACGTAGCGCTCGAAGCCGTCCATTTTTTCGAACCGTTTCGGCTCGAAGTAACCCTCGCGGCTGCGGACGCGATAATCGTCGCTCCTGGTTTTAATACTGACTGTCCTGAATTTGCCGTCGGTTTTGGTGTTTGCGGTGTGATAGGCGACGATGTAGTAATTGCCGGTGTCGGTGTTGATGGCGTCGAGGACCCGGTCGAGTTCGTTGATTCCGGAATAGAGCTTTCCGCCTGAGGCGGCCGCCAGGGAACCCAGCGAATCGAGGCGCGCCGAGTCGTATTCCACCCGTTGCGTCATGCTCTGGTAGACGAACTGGTCGGCGCGCGAGCGCTCTCCGGCGAAGGTTGAGAGGTCGACGACATAGAAAGAGGTGTTGGCATCGTTGATGCGGCTGACGGTGTCGTGGAAGATGGAGTTGATGGAAGAGGTCTGGAAGCGCCCGGAGACGTCCCCGGTGAGGGCGGCGGCGTTATCCGCGCCTTCGGCTGCCTCCATGGGATTGCGATAGACCGAGAATGCGGCGTTCTGGATGAGGCGTCCGTCGTAGCCTTCGCTGAGGAGGACGACTGTTTTCTTTCCCGGCAGGCCCTTGAGGGATTTGGCGAGTAGTTCGAGTTTTTCGAGGAAGACCCTGATGTTGTTTTGCATGCGGATGTTATGGCCGAGATCGATGGCATTGGGATTCGCCAGGTTCCGGTTGGAGCGCTCAGTGGACGAAAGCTGAAATTCCGCATCGGCGTCGGAAGCGATGTTCATCTGCATTTCGGGCGTGTCGGGCGATGCGCTGAGAGTCTGCAGACCGATTGCGGCCATTTCCAGCCGCTGGTGGTCTGTAGTGAGGTCCTGGACGACTTTGAAAGACTTGTCGTAAGCAACGATCATCGCCCGGTCGCCGGGGATGAGCCTTTTGCCGACGAACTGTGCGATCGCCTCTTTTCCGCGGGAGATGGCGTAGGTGCTGGAGAAGAACCTGTCGAGAATGAAGATTATGTTGCGCGGGGGGGAGTCGTAAAGGCGGTTGCTGCTCCTTGCCGCCTCGATTGCCTCCTCGTCGAGGAAGTATTCGTCGACGGCGGCGATTTCCATCTGCTTTCCGTCCTCGAGAACGATGAAGTCGTCGTCGCCCAGCCCGTGTGCGTAGTTGCCCGCTCGGTCGCGTACGACGACGTCGAGCAGCACGAGGTTGACCTGAATCTGCTTCTCGAAATCGGGTATTTTCCGCTTGTATTCCTGCTGAGTTGATGCGAGCCCGACGAGAAGGGCGATCACAGATAAAAGCAAAGCCGTTTTTTTCATTACATCACCTGCTTGGGTCACAAGTTGCTTCAGGCAAATGCCGCGTTCGGGCGCGATGCCGAGAACGCTTTCCCTTTCAGTAAGAAGGGTGGGATGCGCCACATCCCACCCTTCGGGTAATCTGCGTCAGATCTAGAAGAAGAACTTGAGACCCAGCTGGATTGACCTCGGGTTCATGAAGGCGTGCTTCATGCCGTAGCGAGGATTGAGGTCATCCGGGCCGGCGAGAGACTGCCAGGGGATGGCAGTGCCGGAGGCGTACATGGCCGCGACTTCTTCATCATCGTAGCCCGGGTTGTTGCTGTTGTACCAGTGGTAGATCCGGTAAGCGGTTTTCTGGTCGAAGAGGTTGAGCACGTTGACGTTGACCTGAGCTCGGTAGTCGCCAAGCTTGAAGTTGTATTCGGCGTAGAGGTCGGTCTGTGTGATCATGTCGGAGCGGCCCATGTCTCCACGGTTGTTGGGGTACCAGCCGTCCATGCTCATGATCGCGAAGTCGGTCTGATGAGGCGTGCCGTCCATGACGGTCTGGAACAGCCCGACTGTGAGGCCGAAATCGAAGTAATAGGAGCCATAGAGCTTGAGCACGTAGCGGCGGTCGGTCGGCAGCGCGCCGTCGATCGGATTCCAGTTGGCGTCGTAGTTGAGGACCCACCAGTCGAAGTAGCGCTCGACGTTGGGGCTGTTGCGGGTCTGCTCATCGGAGCTGGCGAGGCCGGAGTAGTTGCCGGTGAGGCGGCTGAGCGTGAGGTTTGCTCCGCCCTGCCAATTGTTGCTGAGGCGCTTGTTGAGGCGGAATTCGACACCCCAGTAATGGCGCTTGGCCTTCGGCACCGGCGCCGAGCCCGGGGCTGCCTCGCTGATCGAGAGACCGAAGCCCGGGTTGGTGGTGTAGTACATCTCGCCATCCGGCGTCATGACGCCGACGTCCTCGATGGTGCGGATCAGTCTTTTGTGGACGAAGCGTGTGCTGAGTGCGAGGTTATCGGCGAGCTGGTAGTCGACACCGAGGATGGCTTCCCAGATGCCTGTGGGTTTGAGGTCGGGGTCGGTGGTGTCGAACGACGGGATGCGCCAGTCGCGATGGCCGATGTCCTGCCCCGGGTACTGTGCGATGTCTTTCGGGAATGCTCCGGCCGACCACTCGCCGCCGATATTCCACCATTCGAGCGTGTCGAGGGTTTTGTAATGCGACTGCCACTTCATGCCGCCGTAGGAGCCTTCCGCCATTTCCAGCTTCATGACATCGTAGTAGAGCGCGAAGTTGCCGTAGATCTTGACGTTGCCGTCGCCGAAGAGGTCGTAGGCGGCTCCGATGCGAGGCGCCCACTTGTCAGCGAAGCCGAATTGGATCGGGCTTTCCTGGAATTCCGGCAGGTCGCTGAATGATGGGATGTTCTCCTTTTCAGCGCGGACACCGATGTTGAGGGTCAGCCTGTCGGTGACGCCCCAGCTGTCCTGGAAGAACAGTGCATAGCGCGCGCTGGAGATGTCGGCGACGGTGCCGTAGCCCTTGGGGTGGCCGTGGCGGATCTCGTAGTAGCCGTATGTGCCCCTGTCAATGCTGGGATTCCAGTTGTTGTAGGGAGTCGACCGATCCCAGTAGATCCTGATGTAGTCGAACGGCCAGGCGTTCTGAACGTCCTCAGCGATGCGGTAGTACTGAACGCCGCCCTTGAACATGTGGCTGCCGCCGGCCTCGCTGAACAAGGTCATGCTGCCGCTCCAGTTCTGCTTCTCCTGGAGGTCCTTTTCCAGCTTGGGGCCCTGGTCGTAGGGGAAGGTGGCCCAACCACTCGGCACGCGGTATTGCTCAGGAATGCTGGCGTAGGCGGGATCGTTTTCGTAGACGTACATGCCCCTGCCGCCGTGGAGGTGGCGCACGCCGGGTGGATCAGAGAGCGATGTCGAGTCTTTGTTGTGGTAACCGCCGGAGAAGTTGGCGTAGATCGTGTCGCTGAGCAGGTAGTCGGCACTGGCGGCAATGTTGTAGCCGGGATATGTGAATCCCGGGGCGTTCCAGTCGAAGGTGCGGCTGCTGTGCCCGTCCAGCCCGGGCAGATCCTGCTTCCACTGGTACCAGTCGGTGTTCCAGCTGCCGCTGATGCGCAGCTTGCTGGTGATCTGCGAGCTGACTTTTGCGGAAGCCTGATGGGTGCGCTGCTCCTGGTCGAAGGCCTCTGTTGCGATGACGTTATCATCGGAGTCGCGCCACTGGACGTTGCGGGTGATGTCCCTGTAGATCGGCAAGTAGCTGCCGAAGAACCAGACGCGGTCCTTGAGGACGTAGCCGCCGATGCCTCCTCCGAACTCGTAGCGCTTGACATCGTCCTTGTCCCACTGAGCGTATTCGGCCTCGTCGGAGTTCAAGGGATTGAGGCGCAGCGATTTGCGGCGGTTGCCGTCGAGACGGCTGTCGTTGAGGTAGATGGTTCCCTCGCCGCTGAACTCATTGCCACCGCTACGGGTGATGACGTTAACGACTCCACCCATCGAGCCGCCGAACTCGGCTTCGTAGCCGCCGCTGCGGACCTGAACTTCCTCGACGAACTCGAACGCAGCGTTCGACCTCGACTCGCCGCCGTACATGCCGGAGACGTCGACGCCGTCGATTACCCAGATATTCTCAGCCTTGGATGCTCCGTCGATCTCGATTCCGCCGGTGAGATTCTGGTCGATTGCGCCGGGAGCGAGCGTAACCACGGATGTGAAGTTGCGGCCCTTGGGCAGCGTGGCGAACATCTCTTTGGAGATGCTCATGCCGGTGTCGCTGCTCTTGACATCGATCAACGGCGACTCACCGGTGATGACGATCAACTGTTCTCCCACGACACCGACTTCCATCGTCGGGTTGACGCGTAGCTGCGAGCCGATTGTCAGGCTGATATCCTTCTGCTCGTAACTCTTGTAATTCTCGGCCGAGAAGGTAAGTGAATATGTGCCGACAGGCAGGGCGGGGAAGATGTAGTAACCTCTTTCGTTGGTAAAAGCTTCCCGCGTCCTAATCAGTGCGGGCGACGAGGCCACGATCTTAGCGCCCGTTATCACACCGCCATCGACCGAGCGGACTATGCCCCAGATGGAACCGGACTGCTCCTGTGCAATTACGTGTGCAGCGCTGAACAGCAGCACGATCGCCGTCAGCGCCAACAGTTTGGTTTTCATTAATAACCCCCATAAACGTTATTGGTTGCCCCGGAACTCCTCCGAAGCCGGGACAAATAGCAAACCTCACACTTCAGAATGCTGAGATGATCTTTTAACCACCTCCTTTCTCCGGTAAGGTGATGCCGGCCACTCGCCCGGATCGCGAGTGATCTAATCGACTTCGGCATTGAGCCGGCGGGAATCGAAAATGATGGGAGAACCCTGATCAAACACTACATAAGGATTATCCACTCCAGCTTTTGTATTACTGTTGGTTTCCGAAGCGTAGATACAGTGAGTTGCTGCAAATCGATCCATTTTATTTGTACCGGCATAATTAGAAATATTTCTCCCGCTGATTAATAAAGGATGCAATCATCGTACCACTTGCTGGCACTATGATTTCCGGGATTGCAGGGCATTCTGCTTCGAGGTGGGTAGTGGAAAAATCCAACAATATGAATCGAAGATTCGTGATTATGAATTTTCCGATGGCTGGCGGAGGAGGAATCGCCTAAGATCATGTATGAAAAAAGGATACATTTGATCGGTTAGATTCAGTATGCTGTACTGTTAATCCGGATAATTGGAATTAAATTTATTTCACCCGAAAGTGCTGATATGACGCGTTGTGCCCAAGCGCACTCAACGAAGCTCGGCTTGATGATAGAAACACGGATTCGTCCGCGGATCACGCTATGAAATGCCACCCGGCGAGATTCCTCGATTTCTCAGGAAGGACTGATTGTGCCCGCCGCAGCACGAGAGGGGGGGATCCTCCTCACCGCATATGGTTGCCTATTTTTCTTTCAGTTTTTCCCTGCAGATATCCAGGTCGGATTGGACGAATTGGACCTCCGGGCGATCGGGCGCAAGCTCGATAAACTTCTCGAAGTGTTTGATTGCATCGGCCCAGCGCTTTTCGCCATAGCAGGCGTATCCGAGTTTCATGTGGGCGTCGGCGAAATCAGGGTTGAGCTCGACGGCCTTGGCGTAGTACTCGATGGCCCTTGCGGTCTGGCCGCCGTCGAGCATTATCTCGCCCAGGGTGTACATGATGATGGGATCGTCGCTTTTGATTTCCACCAGGCGGACAAAATATTTCTCAGCCTCGTCATATTCCTTATTGCGGATGAGAGCAATGCCCATCATGCGAAGAGCGTTGAGATTGTCGGGCTCCTGCTCGAGAACCTTGGCGTAGGAAGCGATGGCGCTTTTGTAGTCCATCTTCTTTTCGTAGACCTCACCAATCAGCAGGTTAATCGAGATCAATTGTGGATTTTCGGCATAGTAATTCTGATAAAGTTCGATTGCCTCGTCGAATTTTCCCTCTTCTACAAGCTGGCGGGCCTGTTCAACCTTCGATTCAGCTTCATCCCGTGAGCCGCTGGCTGGAGGAGCCTCTTCCAGTTTCACGAGAGTGATGTTGAGATTTTCGTTGTTGCCGTACGAGTATACCTGCACAACCCCCTGGTAAGGGGCATAGCCCGTGGCTGTGACGGCGATATTCCAGCGGCCGCCGCGGATGCCGGTGAGAATGAAGAGGCCCTTATCATCAGTTGTGGTGACTTGGTGGTCGCGGCTGGAAGTGACCTCCACCTTGTCGAACTTCACCTCCGCGCCGGCAATGGGATTGCCTTGCTCATCACTGACTCTGCCGGCTTGGCGGGCGTACTGTGCAAAAGACGGCGATGCCGCCGAGAGAATTATCGTTAATATTCCGATTGCAACGATTAGAAATGATTTCTTCATCGAACCTGCCCCCCGTTTTTCTACACCCAGTTTATAGCCTTTTCCTGCTGATGTGTGCAGGCTTGACCGGACGAAACAGCCTTGGTTCTTCCTCCGCCGCGGGACGGAGTCCGTCACGCCCGACGCCCTCCGAGGTGTATTAACTCTCATGCAATTATAGGCTAAATCCACGTCGAATGCATCGCAATGGATTGCGAACGCAGGATCGGCGCCCTAAACCTGTTTGGCATCGATAAGACGCGGCGGTTTTGCGTGCGTCGCTTCCAGCCTGCTCCGGCGGTTAGGAGTAATAAGGTCTGCGGCAGCTGGCATCAACAGATGTCTGCCGCCTACTTCTCCTTCTTGCACTCAAAGTAGAAGGCCTGACGTAGTGCATCGACGAAACGCTGATCAACAAAGCCGCGAGGGTTGCCCTGGTAGTCGAGGTTGCGCTCCTTACGAAAGGCGTCCACCGCGGCGATCGTCTCTTCGTCGAAGAGCGAATAGGTATCGTAGTAATCCCTGTAGGCCTTGCGGTATTCGGCCCAGGCCGCGTCCCAGGCGTCGGGGTCGCTGCGGCGGAGGGAATCGTCGGGGCGCTTGTCCATCGAAGGCGGCTCAGGGAACTGCTCCAGTTCCTTGCGCCAATAGCCGAGGGCGTGCAGCATGCGCTTCAGCTCAAGGACATCGTCGCCGCGAACCTCGGAGAACTCACGGTAGCCGAGCCTGCGGGCGGTAGTGTAATAGATCCGCTTCATCTCAGCGACCGGGTTGGCGTGCTCTCCGACATCGATGGCGAGGCTGATGTGGTCGCCGCCGCGTCCGGGGTTATTCGGATCGGCGATGCGGATGGCGGCCGACTGAAAGTAGCCCCAGCGCTTGTCGCCGCCTTTTGCGTGACCTGCCTCGAGCGCAAGGATCATGCGCTCCGCCAGCGGTATGCCTGTGCCGCGGCTCTTGTCGAGGTAGTCCGCGACGGCGTCGATCACTTCCTTGCCGACAAGAATGTTGCCCTGGACAGTGTAATCCGGGCCCTGGCGGCTGCCGGCCCAATCGCCGTTTTCCGCGCCGGTGTGGGAGGCGGTCCTACCCTGCATGTCGATCATGCCGAGCTGGCGGCGCTCACGGCCGGTGTCGTCGGCTAAAAGCTTCTCAATCACCGCCTTGGGTTCGATTCCCTGCTCCAGCAGGTCAAGCCCCCGGGGGCCGTACTCGACCACCGTCCACGCCTGGGTGGCGACGGCCCCGACTCCGGCCCGCACCCAGGGCACCGCCCGGCCGACGAAGGGCACGCGCGTGGTGACCGCCGCGCCGCTCTCGCCGGTCTCCGGGTCGATGGCGCAAATGGAGAAAGTCGCGTAGAGCGGGTTGCCGTCGGCGTCGATCCGGACGCCGTCGGTGGTTAGCAGGCTGGGGTCTTTATCTTGACGATCTGACGCGGGGGCCTGCACGGCGATCAATGAGATAATAACGGCGAAAAAAACTGAAAGAACGGCTCTGTTCATTTCATCACTCCTCCCGTGGGCGAGAATCAATTTTCATACACGAAAGATTAAACCAGGAGCGGGGCTTCGACAAACACCGTCTCGGCGTTAATACCATCGTCGATCACGCGCTCGATAGAGCCAGGATCGAGCCGGCGATGTGGCGAGTGCCGTCGGCGATGTTGAAGTAGTAGACAACGAGGACACGGCCGTCGGGCAGCAGCGCCGACCAGGGGTAGCCGATGTCGGAATTACCACCGTCGTCCCTGATCACAATTTCCTCGGCTGTTGCGAAATCGCGGCACTCCGGCTCGAGCACCCTGGCGCGGATACCGAAGGGCTCTTGGCGGTGGCCGTAGACCAGCAGGGCGCAACCACCTGGCAGGCGCAGCACGTGGTGAGGGTGGCCCCGGAAGCCCGCGTCCTCCCAGGGCTCGAAGGAGCGACCGCCGTCTGTGGAGCGGGTGACGGCTCCCCGGTCGTCATTGCCGAAGGTGCGGATGAAGGCGACCAGATCGCCGCCGGGTGTCTCGTAGAGCGAGGTCTCGTTCATCTGAATCTCGCCGGAGGGATCGCCGGCGATGCGGCAAGTGTGTTTCCATGTTGCGCCGCGATCTTCCGAGATCAGCAACTGTATTGATGTGACCTGCGGCTCAACACTCTCACGGCTGGTGACGCCCCAGTAGAGCCTGCCGTCGCGCCCCTCGCAAAGTGCGCCGCGGTTGAAGGCGGGGCAGGGGGCACCGTTATGATCCCGAGTGACACTGCCGGGCACAGAGGGCGGTATAATCGGACCTTCCCAGCTCTTGCCGCCGTCGAAAGAGCGCATGATGTAGCCGCCCATGAAGATAAAGTCGCGGTAGCGAGCACGGTAGGGATCGTCCGCCGCGTAGCCCGGCGGCACCCGGCACCAGCCGTAGCTGGTGCAGACGATCGTGCCGTCGCCGAGCTGAACCATGCAGGGATCCTGCGAGCCCCCGAGCGGGTGGGCGAAGATCAACTGCGGCTCTGCCGACCACGTCTCTGCGCCGTCGCTGGAGCGCACCAGCACGAGATAGCTGTTGGCATCGGCGTGGCTCACGTCATCGGCACCGAGGAGGCGTCGCTCCGGCGCGCGGCGGAAGGCGACCAGCAGTTCGCCGCCGGGACGGCGGATAACCGAGGGAAAGGCGGAGTAGTATCTCTCGTCGTTGTAAATAACGAAGTCCCGCTGCTTGACTAGTTTCTTATGGTTACTCATGCCCTTCGCCCCTTGTTCCAAACCGCCAACCAAATCTACCATCGGCAGTGCCAACATGCCCCTGAGGAGTTCGCGGCGGTCGAGCATAGTGGAGATTTCCCCGGTTTTCCTTGAGCGCGAGTATAACTCCCGGGCGCGGCGGCTGGTCAACTCAACTATGAATCAGCGGATTCTTATGGCTTCGTGCGGGCAAACTTCAGCACAGCAGTAGCAGTTGATGCAGTCCTTGCGGGAGACCCGGATTCGCTTGCCGTCGTTGCTCAGGGCGTTCGCTGGGCAGATCTCGACGCAGGCGTTGCAGAGCACGCACTTGCGGTGCCTGATCCGCACCCGGGGCGTGAACGTCCGCTTGAGCGCGCGGAAGAGGAATCCCCGCAGACCGAAACCGACGCGCTGTGCGCTCGGCATCAGGAAGTCGCTGACTCTAAGGCTTTCCGGATCGGCACCGCGGATCTCAATCTCCTTCGGGGACGATGGGGCTGCGCCGAGCTCGATCCCCGCAGCCAGAGCCGGCACCTTTTGCGGGGCGATGCCGAACAGGCCGGCGACGGCGACATCCAGTGCGAATGGATTCCCGCTCAGGGCGAGAAAGCCGAATTCGCGCACCCTGCCACCGCCGGGGCCGTTGCCGTCCATCCCGACTACGGCGTCGAGGATGGTCAGGTCGGCGGCGACGATAATCGCCAGCTCGGCGAGCATGCGGCCGAAGTAGGATTCATCGGTGCCCGCCTGCAGATGCCAGCGCGGCTTGTCAAGGCCGGGAAGGCAGCCGAAGAGGTTCTTAACGCCGAGCGTCAGCGTCATCTGCTGGTGCGTCTTGGCCTTGGCGAGGTTGATGATCCTGTCGGCCTCGATCGCATCCTTCGCCACCTCGAAGCGGCGGAAGAAGCCGCCCTCGATGCCGTCTATGGTAATCTTCTGTTCAAAATTAATTAATGGAACGCCCAGCCTGAGGCACACCTCCTCGATTCCCGCGGCTCTGGCCACTTTGTTTGCGCTGCCGAATCCCGGGCTGTCGCCGACGAACGGCTCGGCGCCGGCCTCGCGAACGAGCCGTATCGCCGCCTCCACAACCGCCGGGTGCGTGGTCACCGCCGATTCGGGCGGGGCGGCGCGGAGCAGATTAGGCTTGAGCAGTACCCTCTCGCCGGGCTTGATGAAGCTTTCGAGACCGCCGATGTGCTCGAGACCTCTGTTCAGAGATTTAACAATCGACTCGACTGAGTAGTGCTGGCATTGTACGAGAACGACGGGATCGTTTTTTCTATACATTTTTTCCGGAGCGATTATCCAAACGTTACTTTGTTCTTACCCGTTTTTTTACTCTCGTATAACAGACGATCCGCCCTGGTAATAATCGAGTCGATGTCATCTTCCTTGGCAACCATTGTTGCGCCGACGGACACGGTCACCCTGATGATCCGGTCGTCATACTTTACGAACGACTTTTCCACGAGCATGCGGTGCCGCTCGACAATCTGCTCCAGGAGATCCTGTGTCATATTACTAAAGATCGTCACGAATTCCTCACCGCCCCATCTGCCTACCACATCATAGGCGCGCGAGGCGGTTATCGATAGAGTGCTTATCATTTTCAGGATTTCGTCGCCCGCTTGGTGGCCGTAGGTATCGTTGACTTTCTTGAAGTCGTCGATATCGGTCATGCTGATTCCGAATACCCATTCTCTGCTTCTGAACTCCCTGAATCGATCCTCGAAAGTGGCCTCAAGGCCGCGGCGATTGTAAATCCGGGTAAGGGGATCCAGCAGTGCCTCTTCCCGCGCATCATGCAGCTGTTCGATGGCCGACATCTTCGCCGAGTTGTCGCTGAAAACCTCAATCGCGCCGACAACTTCACCGTTTTCGCCCTTTATCGGCGCTACCCTGACGCTGACAGGGCGCCTGATGCCATTTTTCTGTCTTAGAAAAATATCGTCTTCGTGAAACCTGCCGTCTTGTATCGCTCTCTTCAGTGGACAGTCGCCATGGCAGAGTTGGTTTCCCTTGCCATCCATATGATCGAGTTTGTTATCGAAACAGAATGATCCCTCGACCTCTTCGCGCGAGAAGCCGGTCAGCCTCTCAGCGGACTTGTTCCAGTAAGTTATTCTTCGCTTTGTGTCGACGATATAGACACCGTCGTAGAGATTATCCAGCAGGTATTCAAAATCCGTTAGTTTATCCAGTCAGGAGCCCATCGTTTCTACCTTGGTTGTTTTTCAGGTAATAAGATTTAAGTTTTTCTCGCGAAAGTCAATATTTCGACACTCAATCACAGCTGTTTTGGCAGAGGCCCCACGCACGAAAAAGGGCGGCTTGCAGCCGCCCTCTTAGAATCGATCAGGAATTGGTTTATCGCATCGCGCTGAGGCTCTTGAGTATCTGGTAGAACTCCGAATCGGTGGAGAGGATTATCCAGGTATCTTTGTCGACCGTGGCCTTGAGCGTTTCGAGGCTCTTCCAGAACTTGTAAAAGTCGGGATCCCTGTTGTAGGCGGCCGCGTAGGTGGCGATCGCCGTGGCCTCGCCCTCGCCGAGTATGCGCAGTTCCTGTTCCTCGGCCTTCGATTCGATCTCCCTCAGCATCCGATCCTTGGTCCCAAGCAACTCGGCCGCTTTTTGCTGCCCCTGGGAGATGTAGCGGGCAGTGACGCGCTTGCGCTCGGAGATCATGCGGTTGTAAACCTGGTTGCGCGTTTCCGGCTGGTAGTTGATCCGGAGGATGCGCACGTCAATCAGATCGATCCCGAATCGCGTTATCTGCTCTTTTGCCTTGCGGAAGATTTCCTGGGTAATGTGGAAGCGGCCCCGTTCAATGCGGCGGGCGCGGAGCTCGAAGAGCTGGCTCTCCTGCTTATCGATATCGCCGAAGATGTCGCCGGTTTCGTCCCTGGCTTGCGCCTCCTCATCCAGGGCCTGTTGCCGCTGAGCCTCGAGTTCGGACTCGGTCAAGGTGGTGGCCGTGATCGGGATGACATCAACGTCTACGGCTTCGCCGGCTTCCGAGGTGCCGCGGATGACCCGCTCGTAGATGACGCGCTCGGTGTCGGAGCGCACCAGCTCGCTTAGCTCGTACTTGGCGATGAAGTCGCGTACGATCGGGTCGATGATCGCGTCGAGACGGCTGGATGCCACTTCGAAGCTGCCCGCGACAGTCTGCAGGTAGAGCTTGGGATCGGTGATACGCCAGCGCGCATAGACCTCGACGTAGATAAACTTCTGCTCGACTGTCTTGATAACGGTTTTCTCGCCTTCCCAGTCAAGCACTCGCTTCTCGAACATCCTGGCTTCCTGGACGAAGGGCGCCTTGAAGTGCAGTCCCGGCTCGGTCACCGGCTCGCCGATGATCTTGCCGAACTGGGTGATCACCGCTTGCTGGCTTTCATCGACGATATAAAGCGAACCGGAGAGGACGATGATAACGAGGAGAGCAACAACCAGAGCCCCGATGATGATGATCAATTTGGTGTTCATTGCTCACCTCCCTGGTTGGCGGCGGCCTGCAGATTGAGGAGCTGCACCAACCCCCGGAGATCGCCGTCGACGATGATCTTGCGCCCGAGTTTCGGCAGGATCTCGCCCCAGGTCTCGAGGTAGAGGCGCTGGCGCGTGATGTCGCGCGCCTTGTTGTACTCCGCTCTGACCTGGTTGAATTGATCGGCCTCACCCTGGGCGACGTTGATGCGCGCCTGCTTGGTGCCGATCGCCTGCTCGATGCGCTGCTGCGCCTGCCCGCGGGCACGCGGAATGGTGGCGTTGTATTCCGCCTCGGCGTTGTTGATCAACTCGTCGCGGCGTTGCTCGGCGCGGTTGACTTCCTCAAATGCGTCCTGGACCTCGCGCGTGGGCGGGTTGACGTTGCGCAGCTTGACGTCGACGACGTTGATCCCGATCTCGTAATTATCCAACAAAGCCTGCGTGCTGAGTTTGGCCTTGGCCGCAACCTCCTCACGCTCAGTGGTGATCACTTCGTCCACGGTGTAATCGCCGATCACCTCCTTGATCGCGGTTTCCGAAGCCGCACGCACGGTTCCCTCGGGATCTCGCACCTTGAAGAGATACTTGTAGGCATCGATGATCGTGTACTGCATCACCCATTCCACGACCACCACATTGAGGTCGCCGGTCAGGCTAAGACGCTCGGAATCGAGCCCCTCGCCGGTGGTGATGAATTCGCTCTCCACTCCCGCCCTCGCGGTGCGGAAACCGAATTCATGTTTGTAGACGAACGTCGTCTTGACGTTGGTCACGTTGTCAATGAAGAAAGGAAGTTTGAAATGAAGTCCCTGGTCCGACGTGCCGATATACTTGCCGAAGCGCTGAATAACGCCGACCTCGTCCGGGGCCACCGTGTAGAACGATGTGAACAGCCCCAAGAGGATGACGATGCCGACGATCGCCAGAATAATGATCTGCGGATTGAGCTTCGGCAAGCGGATCTCAGGGAAGTTCGGAAAGCCGCCTGCTCCCATTGGTATACCTCCTACCCTTTAGGGTTTCTATTGCTTTTCGCTTGCCGGAGGTTATCGGTATTGCAGGAAAAAAGCAAGGTGGGGGCAATGCCCTTTAGGCCAATTGTCGGCCTTCATCAATTGACGCACCGGCCGAGCATGTGTAGGATTGCGACGGGATAGGGAAGGGGCTCCTCAAAGATGATCTCCAAACCAGCCGCAGAAGCTGAAAAGGACCAGTTCTCGCGCATTGGCATCGCCTGTTTCCTTGCCTGGCTGGTGCCGGGCGCAGGTCATCTATACCTGCGTAAATACTGGCACGCAGCCGTCTATTTCTTCAGCGTCACGGCGTTGGTTGTTGTCGGCGTCCTGTTGCAGGGAGAGATGCACTCGCTGCTGCGCGCCAATTCCGGGGAGGGTTTCCTGCAGTGGCTTGCCGCGCTGGGAAACGTGGCGCTCGGCGGCTATCATCTCCTGATGCAGGCTCTCGGGCTGGCCCTGGGCGATGTGACGGTTAGAAACTATGAGTACGGCACGACCTTCATTATCGTGGCCGCGCTGATAAACCTGCTCGTAGTATTAGATGCGTTCGACCACGCCCGCGGGGTGAAGTGATGTCTCATTGGGGCATTTTGGTCCTGCTGGCTGCGCTTGTCAGCCTGGCGTTCTCATTTCTGATGCGCGAGACACCCAAGGAACGCCTGATCTTCGGGATCAAGATGTTTCTCGGATTCGTGGCCTTCACTCTGATCGCCGGCTGGATTGCGATCTTCATACCTTGATGTCCGATGTCCTGGAATTCCAATACCACTCGCACCGTTAACAAGAGCAAGCCTTCCTCCTGGAGATGGATGCTGCTCTGGCTGCCCCCAAGTGTCTGGATGGGAATTATTTTCGCCGCCTCATCCATGCCCGCCTCAGCCCTCCCGTCGCCTCCCGAGTATGTAATGTTTCTGGCGCACTTTCTCGAATTCTTCGTTCTCGGAATTCTTTTCTTCCGGGCTCTGAACGGGGGCTTGAGGAATCCGGTTTCATTGGCGGCATTGGCGGTCGCATTTCTTTTTTGCGTCGTCTACGGTGCTCTCGATGAGTTTCATCAGTTGTTCGTGCCGGGCAGGGTGCCCGACCTGCTGGACCTGGCGTCGGACACAATCGGCGCGGCTACAGCCTGCCTGTTCTCGTGGCTCGCGCTCACCGCGTTCCGCCGGGCGCGCAGCAGAGTGGATTAATCACCATCCGTCTGACCGCGCGATGCTTTCATGCTATCCTTGATCAAATCAGCGGAGGTTCTTGATGAGAAAACTCTGGTTTGTACTCGGTTTGCTTTCTGCCACCGCAGGAGCTGTGTTTATTTTACTGGGGATCGGGCAGTTCGGCTTCGGCGGCATCCGCTCGATTTTCGCTCCGTTCCTGTGGTTGTGGGTGGTGGCCCACGCTGCCGCCGCCATGCTGTCGCTGTTCTTCTTCAGGTTGGCTGCTTCCCGCAAAAGGGAGGGTGAATAAATGGAACACTTCTTGCTAGCAGGTTCTTTTGTCGCCGGTTTACTATCACTCGGCTGCTCGATTACAACCGCCGTCGAGGTGGCCGCCGGGAAAACGCGTTTCCCCGCCGACCTCAGCTTTTGGGGAGCGATGATATTTCATCTGGCGACAGCCCTCCTGGCCCTCTGGCTGTTAGGCCTGTGGCTGGGCTACTGATGCGTTGCGGGTATCGAGACTATTTATTCGGGGTGGCGAAGAGATGAGAAAAACAACAGTCGGTCTGATCCTGATCCTTGTTTTTACCGTGCACGCAAATGCCCAGAGCGTCGAGGAAGTCCTGAGGGATCACTATATCGGCAAGGCGGTGGAGGTCAAGCTGCCGATACCGTCCCACAGCCCGCTGCTGATTTATCCGGATCGCACCGATGTGTTCGACAGCGCACTCTATGCGTTGAAGATGGAGCGCGGCGAGGTGGGGATCGATGTGGGTGTCATCGCGGTGATCAAGAGCGTCGATGTCAGGCGTGAGGAGGTGACCTTCGAGTTTATCGGGGTGGGCCTTGAGCCGCCCGGAACGGCGCTTGGGCCTGATCTCCTGAAGGTGGAAATCTGGGAGGCAGGCAGCGGCAAGATCCGGATCGTCTTTAATGAAACGTTGAGCCCGGGCGAGGGATTAATCCCGAGGATTAACGCTGCTCTGTCGAAGGCCGTTTCGACCCGCTCGCTCGTTTCCGACGACGGCCTGCCCGCCGAGATCAAGGAAGCGATTCGCAACGGCATTGTCCTGGCCGGGATGAACATGCGTGCAGTCTATCTGGCGCTCGGGGATCCGCACGAGATCGTCAGGGACCTGCACGACGGCATCCTCGACGAAGCCTGGCTCTTCCACCGCGAGGACTTCACCACACTGATGGTGCTATTCCGCAGCGGTTTGGTGTACAGCATCAGAGAATACTGATTGCGGATTTCGTTGAGACTGGGATAAGAAACGGCCGCCGGACGGCGGCCGTTTTTCTGTGCGTCATATGGGAGTTCTAGAACCTGATACCGAAGCCCATGAGGTAGGAGAAAAGCCTCTGTTGTGATGTGAAGGCCCAGCGCAGTTCTCCGTTGATCTCGAAGATACTGCCCAACGGCACGATTGCTCCTGCAGCCAGGTGCGCTCCCGCGTCGACCGTACCGCCTGACCAGTAGCTGGGCTCATGGAAGTAAAGGCCGGCTCCCGCGCCGATCCAGGGCTGGACCGCCGGTGCCTTGCCTTCACCGTTCAACAGAAGGCTGTTGCCGGCCGGGAACAGCTTGTAATTCACCGTCAGCGGAGCCAGAGCCATGTTTCTGCTTGAAAAGGCCAGCCCGTCGAGAGTTACGGAAAGCGCTGTATGGGCTGTAAAGAGCCGCGAAAACTCGAATCCGC
>DATKUA010000030.1:0-7914 GCA_035530855.1 Acidobacteriota bacterium
CTTTGTTGACCGAAAAACGGACAAAATCATGAGAAATCGCCGTGCTGCACTACTTTTGCTGTTGACTCCGGCCATGCTGAGTCTCTCGGCATCCGCCCAGGACGAGATCAGCGCCGTCGAGATCATCGAGCGCATGGAAGACCTGATGCGCTCCGACAGTGCCTACACCGAGATGACGATGGAGATCGTCACCCCCGACTGGCGCCGCTCGCTGGCGATGCGCAGCTGGGACGACCGGGTGGGTAAGCGCAGCTTCATCCACATCCTCAATCCCGCCCGCGACAAGGACACCACCTTCCTGCGCCTCGACTACCAGCTCTGGATGTACCTGCCGCGCGCCGAGCGGGTGGTCAAGATCCCGCCCTCGATGATGCTGCAGAGCTGGATGGGCAGCGACTTCACCAACGACGACCTCGTGCGCGAGAGCTCGCTGATCAACGACTACACCCACGAATTCGCCGGCTACGAGGAGATCGAGTCGCTGCGCTGCTACCTCATCAATCTCATTCCCAAGGAGGGCGCGCCCGTCACCTGGGGCAGGATCGAGGTCGCCGTCTCGGTCGAGCCCTTCGTCCCCGTGCGCGAGCGCTTCTACAACCGCCGCGGCGAGCTGGACAAGGAGATGCTGATGAGCGAGATCCGGGAGGTGGGAGGCCGGCGGATCCCGGTGACATGGACGATGAGCACGGTCGACAAGCAGGGCCACGCGACCGTGATGCACCTCGACAAGATCGAGTTCGACGTCGCAATCCCCGAGCGAATTTTCTCGCAGCAGTACCTGCGAAACCCGAGATAGGAGGCGTCCAATGCGGATCTTCATGGCAATTGCCTGGCGTAACGTGATGCGCAACAAGAAGCGCTCGTTCATCACCGCCTTCGCCATCGCCGTCGGCCTTACGGCGCTCATCTTCATGTGGTCGCTCTTCGACGGCGTCTACCCGATGCTCGTCGACAACATGACCAGCATGTTCATGGGCCACCTGGAGATCTCCGACCCCGCCTACGTCGAGAAGCCGATACTGGACAACGCCATCATCGAGGGCGGGCCGATCCTCGCCGCGGTGGCCGCCAACGCCGATGTCGAGGCCTACTCCCCGCGGCTGACCACCTTCGGGCTCGTCTCCTTTGGCGAGAACAGCCAGGGCGCGGCGATCACCGGCATCGACCCCGAGCTCGAGCGCAAGCTGGGCCGGATCGACGAACTGGTCGAGAAAGGCGGGACATTTTTCGAGGGCGAGGACCGCGGGGGCATCCTCATCGGGGTGACGCTGGCCAAGAATGTCGACGCCGGCCTCGGCGACGAGATCCTCCTGGTCACCTCCAACCGCTTCAACAACCTCGCCTACCTCGGCCCGCTGCCGATCGTCGGCATCGTTAATTCAGGCATCCCAGAGTTCGACGGCAGCACCGTCTTCATCGAGAGACAGACGCTCGCGCGGGAGATCTTCGTCGACACCAGCGTGGTCTACACCAACCCCGACGCGGAGATCACCGACACCTCCGGCATCCTCACCAGCGTCGCCGTCCGCGTCAAGGACCAGGACAAGCTGCAGCAGGTCCGCGACGGGCTCCAACGCCTGATGCCCGCAAACGCACGGGTGCGGACCTGGAGCGAGATCAATCCCTGGATCGAGCAGGCGCTCGAGCTCGACGTCGCCTTCGGCTACATCATCCTCGCCATCGTGCTGATCATCGTCGTCGCCGGCATCCTCAACACCGTGCTGATGTCGGTGATGGAGCGCACCCGTGAGTTCGGCATCATGCGCGCCCTCGGCACCAAGAGCTGGCAGATCTTCACCACCGTCAGCCTCGAATCGATCTTCCTCGGCATACTCGGCCTGCTGATCGGCGCCGCCTGCGGCATCGGCCTCACGCTGATCTTCAGCCAGGTCGGCCTCGATATCTACGGCTCCTTCGACAAGTCTCTCATGGGGCAGTTCTACATCCTCGACACCGTCCTCTACCCGAAACTGGCCCTCGATCACCTAATCATCACCTGCGTCCTGATTATGGCGGCCGTGATCCTCGTCTCGTTTTATCCGGCCCGCAAGGCGTCAAAAATGGAACCGGTAGCAGCAATCAAAGCCCTGGGGTAGTGCCATGTTGCTGAAAGTAGAGAACATCGAAAAAGTCTTCACCACCGATCACATGAAGTTCAAGGCCCTGCACGGCGTCAATACCGAGATCGCCAAGGGGGAATTCGTCGTCATCGCCGGGCCGTCGGGCTCCGGCAAGACTACTCTGCTGAACATCATCGGCACACTCGACAGCCCCACCGGGGGCTTTGTCTTCCTCGACGGCAACGACGTCTCCGCCCTCTCCGAGTCAAAGAAGGCCGAACTCAGGCTCCACAACCTCGGCTTCATCTTCCAGGCCTACAACCTGATCAACGTGCTCTCCGCCGTCGAGAACGTCGAGTATGTGCTCCAACTGCAAGGGATCGCCAAGGCGAGGCGCCGCAGCCGCGCGCTCGAGTTGCTGAAGGCCGTCGGGCTCGAGGGACTCGAGTACCGCAGGCCCAACCAGCTCAGCGGCGGCCAGCAGCAGCGCGTCGCCGTGGCCCGGGCTCTCGCTTCGGAACCCGACATTGTGCTTGCCGACGAGCCGACCGCCAACCTCGACCAGGCCACCGGCCGCGAGCTGATGCAGTTGATGCTCGAGCTCAACCGCGACAAGGGCATCACCTTCGTCATCGCCTCGCACGACGAGATGGTGATCGAACACGCCAGGAGGCTACTGCGCCTCCTCGACGGGCGGATCATCGCAGATGTCAGGCAGGATTAGCTGCGCCGCGGCTCTCGCCGTCCTGCTTCTACTGCCGGCTTCACCCGCCCAGGCGCAGGAATGGGACCTCGGGGGCTATCTCAAGAGCTTCGTCACCGCGGGCAAGACGCTCTTTGAGGAGACCTACTACCTCCTCACCCACCGCTTCCGCCTCAACGCCGTCGTCTATCCCGTGCCGGAGCTCGAGCTGCGGGCCATCATCGACAACACCGCCCTCTGGGGCAGCTACCTCGACACCGAGCAGTACGCCTTGGGGCGGCCCTACGAGGACGCCTCCTATGTCGACATGACCATCGATCCCTACGAAAGCGACAACCTGCGCTGGCGCGCCGGTGTCCACCGCCTCTACTTCCGTTACACCAACCCGAAGGCCGACGTCACCGTCGGCCGCCAGCGCATCGCCTGGGGCTCGGGGCGGATCTGGAACCCCACCGACCTGTTCAATCCCACCAGCCCGCTCACGCTCGAACCGGCCGAGAAGAACGGCGCCGACGCCCTCTACATCGCCCTGCGCCCGGCTTCCAACCTCCAGCTCGAAGCCGCCTGGGCGATCGGCAGGGACTCCGACGACGTCCGCTGGGCCCTGCGCGGCCGCTCCTCGCTCGGCTCCTACGAGATCTCGCTGATGGGCGGGCGCTTCCGCGACAGCGAAGTCGTCGGCTTCGACTTCTCCGGTTACATCGGCGACGGCGGCTTCCGCGGCGAATTCACCCACTCCTGGGAGGAGGACCGCGACTTCACCCGCGGCGTCCTCTCCTACGAATACACCTTGCGCAACGGACTCGACATCCTCGTCGAGTACCTCTACAACGGCGGCAACATCGGCGAATTCAACCTCGACGACATCGAGGGACTGGCCACCTACGACTCCATCGTCACCCTCAACCGCCACTTCCTCGCCGTCTCGCTCGCCAAGCAACTCCACATGCTCGCCTCCGGGCAGATCCTGGCGATCGCCGACCTCGAGGACGGCGGCGTCTTCCTCTTCCCCTTCATCTCTTATTCCTGGGCGCAGAACATCGACGTCACCGTCGGCGCCCAGCTCTTCTTCGGCGACGCGGGAGACTTCTCCCTCTACAGCCACACCGCAGTCGCCGCCGTCGATTGGTACTTCTGAAGCGGACCCTCGTTATATAAATAAAGCCGCCTGCCTCGAAAAGGCGGGCGGCCTGATCACTTCGATATCTTAAATCAAAAGGCCGTCACCGATAACATCATGCCCACGCCCGAAGGCAGCGCGAGCAGCGCACCCTCGGGATACCCGCTGGAAACACTCGCCACGAAGCGCATCTCGATGATGCCGTTGTGCGGCGTCTCGCCGGCCGTGACCGTAACGGCTCCCCGTTTTCTCTCCCGTTCTGAAATCTCGATTATCCGCGTCTGGCCGTTGTAGCGCACGAACACCTTGTAGCCCGTTGCCAGAGCCTCGCCCTGGAACACACTGATCGGCTGCAGCACCAGCGATGCACGCCAGGGCGCGTTGGCCAGGGCCACAACCTGCCATCCGGAATCGAAAACGCCGGGCGAGTCGGAAGACCCGGCAAACACTATATTTGCGTCCTTCAACTCAAGATAGGGTTCCACCTTGAGAGTGAGTTTGATCGTCTGTTCCTGCGCCGCCGCAATCACGGCCATTGATAACAGCACTGTCAGCGACGCCGTCAATATCCTGCCTGTCATTTTATGCTCCTTCTTGTTCTCGGCTTTATCAACGGTTCCTGCCTACCGAAGATTCCCACCTGGAGAGGAGCAAATATCGTGCCCGGAATTGTCTCATCAAAACAACAAAAGCAAACCTTACAGTCCACCACAACTTATTGACAGCAATGCATTTATTGTCGCGTATTTTGCTCTGTTAAATTGTGTAGCAAACACTTGCTATGGGAAACATGTTCCCCTCTTCGCACAAAACGGCGCATTTTGAAACACTAACGGTGTTCTATTCCGGACTCCTCCCTACCCGCAACAGGAAAGCAGGGCCATGCGTCCGGGCAATCCCGCAAGTAAAACAAAAGGGCCCGCTGCTGCGCGGGCCCCCGAAATGGGTTGGTAGTATTGTTTTATGCTAGCCCAATTGCTTGGCCGAAGCCCTCTTCAAAGAAGATAAGATGCGCAAGCGACTCGTCCGCCTTTCCATGAACTCTTCTTCCCTACAGCTCTGCCGGCTAGGGTTTGACCTCGCTGCTGAACTCGTCCGGTTCGATTCCGCCGTCGGACAGGCGCGGCGTGAGCAGCACCAGCATCTCCTTCGTCTCCTTCTTCACCCTCTTGTTCGAAAAGGCGAAGTTGACGATCGGCAGGTGTCCCACGCCCGGCACGCGAGTCGATGCCTCCCTCAGGAAAGTGTTGCGCAGCCCGCCGATGATGATCGTCTCACCCAGCCTTACCCGCAGTGTCGATTCCACGCTGCGGCGGCTCACCACGGGCAGCGTCTGCTCGGCGCCGGTCTCCGACGACTGCTTCGTCTCCCCGACCACGTCGCTCACCTCTGGCTTGATCAGCAGTTGAACGTAATCGTCCGGAAGCAGGTGCGGAGTGACATCCAGCTTGACTCCCGTCTCGACCACCTCGATGAAGACCTGCGGAAAGGCGACGTTGCCGGTCAGGATCGCGAAGCGCTGCTCCAGCGTCACGTTGACGGAACCGCTCTCGCCGTCCATCGCCACGATCTTCGGATTCGCCTTCAGATCCACCGCTCCGTGCTTCCAGAGGAACTGGATCGTCGCCAGGATGTTGCCCATAACCGTCGACTGGTAGCCGGCCTTCAGCCCCCTGACGAAGTCGATCGTCCCGTCGGCGCCGAGTTGAAAGTCGCCGAAATTCGTACCGATCTCGTAACCCCTCTCGTAGGAAACGTCGATGACGATCACGTCGATGATCAGCTGGCTCCTCAGGCTGTCGAGATCCTCGATCTCACGCTTTATCTCCTGCAGCAGCCGCGGCGGGGCGTTTATCGTGATCAAATGTGGCTGCCTCTCGTCGAATGCGAGAAAATTCTCGTAGGCTTTCATCCTCTCGACGATACTGCCCGCGGGATAGTTGGTCCGCATTGACTCGCTGCGGGTGATCCACGTGGTGTTGACGTTGTCCTCAACCACGGGTGCCACGTAATAAACATCGTCGATCAAACGGTAATGATAACCGCCGGTGAACAGCACCATCTCCATCGCCTTCTCGAACGGCACGTCCTTCAACGACATGAACACCGAACCCTGAACGAAGCGGTCGTAGGAGATCATGATGTTTGCCTGCCTGCTGATGTCGATCAACACCTCCTGCAAATCGTTGCCGACGTATTCGCCCGAGACCTTCGGCATCGCCTCCAGGCGCTCCCGCTCGGCCCTCTCCTCCAGCGCGCGCTTCTCAGCGGCCTCCCGCTCACGCTCCGCCCTCTCCGCCTTAACCTCCGACTCGGGGCGGTGCACGATGGTCGGCACATTTATCACCGGCCACTGCGCCGGTTGCCGGACCTCGCTGGCGCATGAGGCTAGTAACACCGCCGCAACGGCTGCCATCACTATCAGAAGGAGAAGCCTCAACACCGCCTCTCGGTCCATTCGCTTGTTCATCATCATCTCCCCTCTGTGCACTACCGTGTGAATATCTCCACCGGGACGATCAGCTCCTTGTCGTGCTCCTCAAGCTTGATCTTGATCTCCGTCTTGATGACGTCCTCGCCCGGATTCATCACAAGGAAATCGATGTTACGTTCTTTACCGGGATTTATGCGCACCGGAAAGTTGGTGATCTTGACGTATCCGGGATCGGCATACAGCCGCAGTGTCAGCGGCTCGAAGTAGTTGTTGAACAGCAACAGGCTCTCGCGCACCGATCCCCCCTTGGCCACCTCGACCCTGATCGATTCCCGCTGCAGCCGCAGCAGATCGCGCGCCGGTATCTCGGCTACGTCGATTGCTTTCTCTATGGAGAAATTATGACTCTGCCGCAGCAGCGCGTGTTCGTTCTCGCGGATGTTGAACCGGAAATCGGCGGTGTAGTTGCCGGGAGCCAGTGGGTACATGATTTCCAAGGGGACATCGAGCATCCGGCCCGTGAACACCGGCGTCTCGGCCAGGAGGAAGGATGTCCGCTGCTGCGACTCCATCAGCGGCAGCGTCACCACCAGATGGCCGGCAGAATCGAAGATACGGCAGAGGCCGCTGAGATGGATGTAGCGGTTGCCGGTGTTCTCGATCGTCGGCACGATGAAGAGCCGATTATCGACGAAACGGTGCGTGATCTCGGTCACCCGCGCGTTATAGATGTCCCGGAATCCCGGCACGTGGATGATCATCATCATACCGATCTGGTGCGTCAGCCGCAGCCGCGTCTCCTCGTTGAGGTCCGCTTTCTCGGGATTGAGCGACTCGAACAGTACCACGTAGATGAACTCGTTGGATTGCACTGTCGGCGGGACGGTTACCCTGAAGTTGAACGGCACCGGCTCGTTCCCCGGCTCGAGATGCAGTTCAGTCGGCGAGAGCAAAACCAGCGTCGGCTCCGCCTGGGGATCGATCTCCCGCTCAGCGATGTCGGTGACATCAAACGTCCCGTCGCGTTTGGCGATGTAATCGGTAACGATAATTTTTACACCTTCCGGCGTCGTCCGCGTCGGGTAGACTGCCACGCTGAAGTTCTTGCTCGACCCGCGCCGGATCTCGGTCTCCATGATCACCGGCCGCAGGCCGAATGCCTCGACTTTCTCGGGCACCGCTTCCTGCAACACGAGCAGCCATATCAAAGAAAACAGCAGGATTTGCGCGCGGCGGATAATTCTCCTCTTCCACTCTTTTTTCATCTCTTCCTCACCCACTCTGCTTTAATCCGGACAGATGCCTGGTCTTGGCTCTATCTCTTTTTCACCCTCCTGGAGGGTTTTTCACGCACCACCCGCTGCCCGGGCTCCGACCGCTCTTCCCCGGTGTCGATGGCTGTGGGGGGTGATGCCGCCGCCGATCCGCCGGAAGGCCTTGCGCGGTGCAAGCTTCTTCCTTTCAATCGGCCCTGCTGCAACAGCACCGTCCGCTGGAAATAGTCCGGGAACTTCCCGGCACTCATGCCGATCAACTCCGGAGCCTCCACCGGCATGATCGAAACCACCGCGCTGTAGAGCCCGCAGTCAGCTTCCCA
>DATKUA010000031.1:0-18457 GCA_035530855.1 Acidobacteriota bacterium
CCGACTACCAGAATCGACATCCGCCCCCTCACTTCAGATACTTGCCGGTGATCGCCTCCAGGCGCTGCTTCGCCTCGGCGGGGATGTGCTCGGGGCGGGTGAAGATCGCCGTCGCCAGCGCGGTGCTGCAGATGTCCTCCAGCGGTTCCGCCGGGATCCGCCCTACCGCCTCGATCACGATGCGGCGGAACATCTCGGCGTTCTCGTTGACGGTGCGGATGACCATCCCGATGTCCACGTCGTCGTGGCTCTCGTGCCAGCAGTCGTAATCGGTCACCAGGGCCAGGGTGGCCATGTGGATCTCGGCTTCCCGCGCCAGGCGCGCCTCGAAGAGGTTAGTCATGCCGATCACGTCGATGCCCCAGGCTTTGTGGACCAAGCTCTCAGCCCGGGTGGAGAAGGCGGGGCCCTCCATGTTGAGGTAGGTGCCGCCCTTGACCACGCGCGCGCCCACCTGCTGCGCCGCGCCGTAGAGCAGGTCGCTGAGGAAGGCGCAGATCGGGTCGGCGAACTGCACGTGCGTGACGATGCCTCCCTCGAAGAAGGTCTTGCGGTCGCCGCGCGCGGTGGTGCGGTCGTAGAACTGGTCGATCAGCACGATCGTGCCCGGGCTCAACTCCTCCTTGAAGCTGCCGCAGGCGCTGCTGGCGATGATCCACTCCACCCCCAGCATCTTCATCGCGTAGATGTTGGCGCGGTAATTTATCTCCGACGGCGACATCGTGTGGCCGCGGCCGTGGCGCGGCAGGAAGGCCACGCGACGCCCGGCCAGGGTGCCGACGATGAAGGCGTCGGACGGGTCGCCGAAGGGCGTGCTCAGCCGCACCTCCTCCACGTCAGCCAACTGCTCCATCTGGTAGAGACCGGTGCCTCCGATGACGCCGATTTCGGCTTCTGCCATAACTTTCCTCCCCCTTTGAAGGGGGGCATCATAGCAACGCCGCCGATTTGCGGTCAAGACAACCGGCCCGCCGCCCACGGCCAAGCCCCGCAAATCCATCTGGGACCGTCTCCGCCGCGGCGGACATACCTCCTGTCATTTGGTCAAAACCTTTCTAAGCATTAGTAGGGGCGGATGAACTTGTCCGCCTTAGGCGGAATCCGCCCGATCGCGCCGTGCGCGAGACCAAACGGATCAGTCCCTGAATTTCAGGGCCCTGTTGGGTGCATTTCTTTGCAGCGATAGCCCGTGTTTTGGTGGAAGGTTCGTAGCCTGGAATTCCAGGACTCATCCCGTTTGTGCCGCCGCATCCCGCGAGGGGCGCCAAAGAATCGGGAGCCGTACCCCCCCCCGTTAGAAAAGACGGGGGCGCTAAAGCCCCCCCCTACAGTAACGTGCGGGAGCCGGCAGACAGATACAGCCATTAAAAGGCATCGCCGATCCTTGTAAGGTGGTCCTGAACTCGTCCGCATCGGGCGGAGGCCCGCCGTCTTGCTCCGTGACAGTAGGGGGCGCCTTTATGCGCCCCGATCCCGCCCCAGGCGGGATACTCCGCAACGGATCAGACCGTGAATGCTTCCCCTCACAAACCATATCCATCGAATTCAGGGCTTGACCCTTTTGGGCGACCGCCGTAACGCCCCCCCGTAGAACAACCCGGGAATCGCGCGGCACCATATCCGAAGGCATCCGAGATGATGCCGGGAATTAAACCGCGAAGCGGTTCAACAATTCGTAGCCCGGGGTAAGCGAAGCGCCACCCCGGGAGTAAGCCATCCGCACCAGAGCAACCCTGAAGGGGTTGCACAATTCCCGCCCCGATCCCGCCCCCCCTTTACTGGCGCCGCCGGGCAGCCAGCAGTTATAATCCGTCAGGCAATTATCTGATTTCATAAGCTGCGGGCCGGCCTGCGGGAGCCCGCGAGGATTATTTCCTGGAGGCAGGAAAATGATGATCGAGGTTTTTGGTCCCGGTTGCATGCGCTGCGAGCAGACCGCCCAGGTGGTGATGAAGGTCATCTCGGAGTCGGGGCGCGACGATATCGGCTTTAACAAGATCAGCCGGCTGGAGATGATCACGGCCAGGGGCGTGATGATGACGCCCGCGGTCGCGGTCGACGGCGTGATCAAGTGTCAGGGGAAGGTTCCCACCGAGGCGGAAGTGCGGGGTTGGCTGGAGGAATAGCGGTTGCACTCCGGGCTGATGGATCAGGGCTCGCGTTTGGCGACGCGGTCGGCCAGCACCGCCAGCACGAGGAGGACAACGATTGCGATTTCCATCTGAACCCCCGAAGCCCTTCTTGTAGCAAATAATTGCAGAAAGCGGACATTTAATAGGAAGCAAGTCTTATGCCACCAAATGTGGATTCGTAAACTACTGATACACAAGAAGTTAAGATTAGAGTTCCGATTCCGCGATTCAAAATAATGTCTCAAAACGAGGATTCTGTGCCGATATTGCTACACTCCGCGCCGCCGCCCGCGCGTGCTATACTCCCGCCGCGAGGTCGCGAACGATGCTGATCGGCGTATCGACTCACATCCATGTCTACAAGCCGCTCGGCCGCAACCTGCTCTCCGGGATAAAAAAGGCAGGCTTCGAGACGGTCGAGCTCTACGCCAACCATCCGCACTGGCCCGGCTATGCCGACGCAGCCTCGAGGCGGGAAATCGCGGAGACCTGCCTCGATCTCGACCTGCCAGTGAACTCGGTCCACTCCCCCTTCTTCCGCAGCCTCGACGAGGCGCGCGCCGGGCGTTGGCTCTCGGTCACCGCAAAGGACAACGGCCTCAGGAGCGAAAGCGTCGAGCGGATCGTCGAGAGCGCCGCGGTAGCCGAATTCGTGCCGGTGCAGAGCGTTGTGGTCCACCTCGGGGCGCCGGGCGAGACAGAAGACAACGGCACGTTCGACCGCCTCTTCTACAGCGTCGAGGAGATCACCGCAGCCACCCGGGATCTCGGTGTGGCCGTCGCCCTCGAGAACATCACCAATGAGATCAGCCGCGGCGACAGGATCGCCGCTTTCCTGCAGGAGAGCGGCCTGGGAGAGAGCGGCCGCGTCGGCTGCTGCTACGACTGCGGTCACGCCGCGATCTACGGTGTCACCGTCGAGGAGTTCGAGCAGATGGCGCCCTGGCTGCTCACCACGCATATCCACGACACCACCGGGGGCCGGGACAACCACCTGATGCCCTTCGACGGCGAGATCGATTGGGAGGCGCTTGCCGGGGCCTTCGCCTCCGGGGCCTACGACGGCGCGCTGATCATCGAGAGCAAGGACGATTCGGGATCGCCGCGCACGCTCAAGCAATCCGCCTCGGCGGCCGCCCGCCTGCGCGGCAAGATCCTCGAGGCCCGGCAAGGCGGGGAGGGCTGATCCGCCGTCCCGGTTGCGTAATCGCTGGAATCTACTTTGGCAGGAATAATCAAAGGCCGCCGGTTCCGGCACCGGCGGCCCTTGCTGAATAGCTTATTCCAGGGCGGCAGTCAGGGAATGGTGACGTTAAGGCCGAAGGTTGCCATCAACTGGTCGTTGAGCACGTCGCTGTTGAGTTTGTGGTAGGTGACCTGCCCGGCGAAGCCGATCAACTCGTTGATCTTGATGTTCATCCCGCCGCCGAAATTGAAGCCGTAGAGATAGTCCCTGTCGGTGATGTTGGTGAAAACCTTCGCCTCCTCGGGGAAACCCTTTTCCGCGTAGCTGAAGGGGAAGCTGAAGCGGACGTAGTAGATTCCGCCGCCGGCGACCACGTACGGCTCGACCGGGCCCATGCCCAGCTTTATCGCCGTGCCGATGTTGAAGTAGTTCATCCGGTAGGTGTTTTGCTCCACGTCATAAACATCGAACTCATTGAGGAACTGTTCCCAGAAATCCCCGAATTCGGGTGTGAAGGCGACCACCTCCGTGCCGCCGTCGAAGTTCGATGTGCCGCCGCTGATATTGAGGTGGAGCGGGCCGGCAAACCTCAGCATCATGCCTATCTCGAAGGCGGCGCCGTTCTCGAACGGCTCCTCGCCGGTGAACAACACCCCCACGCGGCCCTGGAACGAGAATTTCGCCGGCCTGCTTTCGTCCTCTTGCGCCCAGGCAGGCAATATCGCGACACCCAGCAGCAGGGCGGTTATCACAATCGTCTTTGCCATTCTAGTTCTCCTGATATCTTGACAACACCTCCGGACCGGTCTTTGCCGGGTGCGTTCAGTGTGAGTCAGGCACTCTCTACGGTCCGTAACGATCATTACTTATCCGTACTCGTCTCCCGAATTTGCAGCATGCTAGCATCACCGGCGCCGCCGCACAATATAACTGCGCCGCCCCAGGCGGCGGAGCCGCCTTGACTTCCCCCACACACAACCCTATCATTCCAAAATAACACCGAGGGGCTGGCCGATTGCACCCCGAAATCATTGAAAAACAACGAGTTATCCGCTCCATATGTAACCGATTCCATATGGGTGCCCGGAAGGGTGCCAGGGAGGTTCCAATGGCGATTTCCAAGGTCTGGATCGAAGAGGGCTGCATTGTATGCAATGCATGCGAGGATATCTGCCCGGACGTCTTCGAAGTCACCGATGACATCTGCATCGTCAAAGAAAGCGAAGATTACAAAAATTTCGAGGACGGGATCATCGAAGCGGCCGAGTCCTGCCCCGTCGAGGTCATCAAGTACGAATAGCCAATGCTGCAGCCACTGCAAGCGATAATCACCGGCCCCGGATGTGCCCGGGGCCGTTTTGGTTCACGCTTCCGCCGCGCAAAGCGGCCGGGGCAGGCGGAGGCTTTTACCGTACACGCGGAGTGTTTATGAGGCCCGCAAACAGCATGGAGCGCATGAAAGTCGCTGTCAGCGGCGAAAGCTTCGTGCTGCGTCCCATCGAGATTGGCGATATTGACGCGCTTCACGCTCTCGATTGCATCTGCTTTCCGCCGGACCGGGCCTTCACGCCCGGCTACTTCTCGCTGCTGTTCCTCTACCACCGGGCTTTCGGCTGGGCGTTGGAGGACCCCGAAGCCGAGCTTGCCGCCTTCATCTTGCTCACCATCCAGCGCAATCGCGGCAACATCTCCACCATCGACGTTCACCCCCGCTTCCGGCGCCTGGGACTCGGCACCCGCCTGATCGGCCTCGCGGAGGAAACGCTGCGGCAGATGGGGGTGAGGAAATGCGCCCTCCAGGTCGAGGTCGACAACGAGGCCGCCATCGAGCTCTACAAAAAGCTCGGATACAGCACCACGCGCCTGCTGCCGGGCTACTACGACGGCAAGAAGGACGGCTACCTGATGGAGAAGCCTCTCGGGGGGGAATCCCAGCCATCAGCCGAAGTTGTCTGATGGCCGCCTTCGTTGTTAACATGGTTCAATGCGAATCCTGGCAATAGACTACGGCACGCGCAGGCTCGGCCTCGCGCTCAGCGATCCCATGGGCATCACCGCGCAACCGCTGATCTCCCTTCTGCGAAAATCGATCGCCAAGGACATCGCCGAGTTAAGGCGGATCGTCGAGGAGTACGAAGTCGAGCGGGGGGTCATCGGCCTGCCGCGCAACCTCGACGGCTCGCCCGGAGCGCTGTGGCAGGAGAGTGAGGATTTTCGCCGTCGCCTCGAGAGCGAATTCGGGATTGAGGTGGAAGGTTGGGATGAGCGCCTCAGCACGGTCCAAGCCGAGAGGATGCTGATCCGTGCCGACGTGTCACGCCGCAAGCGCAAGGGCGTGATCGACAAGGTGGCCGCCGCGCTGATCCTCCAGTCCTACCTTGACGCGCGCTCAGCTTCCGCCGGGAGCGGCTCGAGCGCATGAGATGGAAGCGGCATCGCTGGTGGCTGCTTCCCGCCGCGGTTGCGCTCGCCTTGTCAGCCGCGGTCGCAGCCGTCGCGCTTTACTGCCATCAGATGCTCTATGTCCCGGTCAAGCCGGTGGGCAGCGGAGAGGAAGTCGAGTTCAGGATCGAACGCGGCGAGAAACTCGACTCGATCGCCGCAAGGCTTCACCAGGCCGGCCTCTTGCGCGACCCCGCGGCGCTCAAGCTGGCCGCCTTTTTCGGGGGCGGGGGCAGGGGCGTCAAGGCGGGCAGGCACCGCCTGCGCACCGATCACAACGCCTGGCAAATCTTCGAGCTGATCCAGCAAAGCCCGCTGGCCGATTTTGTCAGGCTGGTCGTCCCGGAAGGCTTCGATTCCTTCGAGATCGCCTTGCGCATCGCCGAGGCCGGCATCTGCAGCGAGGAGGAATTCCTCGCGGCGGTCTTTGATGACGCCCCCATCGCCGACCTCACCCCCGGGGCGGCCTCGCTCGAAGGCTATCTCTTCCCCGACACATATCACGTCCCGGTGGGTGCGGGAGCCGGCGAGGTGGTCCGGATGATGCTCAAGCGCTTCCGCGAGGCGGCGGATTCGGAGCTGAGGGGCAGGCTGGAGGCGGCCGGCTTCTCGCTGCACGAGGGCGTCATCCTCGCTTCGCTGATCGCCAGGGAAGCGGGCAATGCCGGGGAAATGCCCCTGATCTCCTCAGTCTTCCACAACAGGCTGAGAGTCGGGATGAAACTCGATTGCGATCCCACATTTGTTTACGCGCGCAAGCTCGCGGGTGATTGGGACGGGGTTGTCCTCGCCGTCGATCGGCAAATCGACTCGCCTTACAACACCTATCTCATCGGCGGCCTCCCGCCCGGCCCCATCGGCAGCCCGGGGCGCGAGGCCCTCATCGCCGTCGCCGACCCGGCCGAAAGCGATTACCTCTACTTCGTCGCCAAGGGGCCGGACACCAGCCTGGGGCATTACTTCTCCCGCACCACGGCCGAGCACCTCAGGGCGGTCGCCAAGTACCGGCGCGAGGTTCAGCTGGCCCGCCGGCGCAAGGGCGGGGAGCAGTAGCCGGCGCTCAAGCCGGTCCGGCCTTGCATTTCTCGACTACCCGGAAGAGTGAAAAGAGCAGATCGGGCGACAAAGCCTCCGGCCGCGCGTCCAGCGAGATCCCCGCTTTGGCGCACGCCCCCTCCAGACCGCCGGGAAACCCGCCGCCGAGGTACGACTTTACGCTGTTGCGGAGCTTCTTGCGCCTCTTGGCGAACAATGCGGCCGCAAAGCGCTCGAACCGCTCCTCCACCGCGGCATCCACTCCGGCCCGCGGGGTGAGCTTCAATAATTGTGAATCAACCTTCGGCACCGGCCGGAAAGCGCCCCGCTTGATCACCGGCCCGAGCTCGACCTCGGCCCGGCGTTGCAGCATCACCGTCAGCAAGCCGTAATCCTTGCCGCCCGCCGACGCAGCCGCCCGCTGCGCCACCTCCCTCTGCACCAGCAGATGAGCGCGCGAGAAATCGCCGTGCCGCCCGGCAACCCAGCGCAGGATCGGCGAAGTGATGTAGTAGGGCAGCGAGCCGTAGACCACCATTCGCGCTTGCGGCTCGAGCGCACGCACCGCCTCTATCGTCGATTCGTCGAGGATATCTCCGCTGATAACCGTAACGTTTTCAGCACTTTCGAACTTTCTCCGCAAGAGCTCGACGAAGCGCTCGTCGAGCTCCACCACCAGCAGCCGGCGCGCCAACGGCGCGATGCGCTCGCTCAGGCGGCCGTCGCCGCCGCCGATCTCGAGCACAACTTCCCCACCCTGCAGGCCCAGCGATCCGACGATGCGCGATATCGCTGCTCCGCTCGTGAGAAAAACCTGCCCCAGGCGCTTGAGCCGGCGAGGCCCTGCGGGGGCATCGAATCCTTTTGTGAATCGTCCCTTGCTCATTGTGAATAAAGAATTTACCATTCCTGAAAATTTGCTGCCACAGTACCGATTGCAGTTGACACTATCTTCTGCGCTATGCTAAATTTTAACTATCGACAATTTGCATGCCACAAGCCATTCAGGGAAGTCTTACAGGGAGGAGGTTAGGGAGTATGAAATCCAGACTGTCTTTGCTACTGTTGATAACCGTCATGGGGATTGCCCTGGTCGCCTCCTCGGGGTGTTGCCGCAAGCCCCCGAAGGAGGTCGGCGAGGCTGAAGCGGCCGTTGCAAAGGCTGAAGAAGCCTGCGCCAAGGAATACGCCCCCGGCGATTACCAGAAGGCCTATGACAAACTGAGTATGGCGCAGAAGCTCGCGGAAGACCGCAAGTGCAAGCCTTCCCGTGCCGCCGCGCTGGAGGCCATCGAGCTCGCCGCCGCCGCCGAGGAGAGCGCCAAGGCTAAAGAGGCCGCGCTGAACACCGAGGCCGACAAGCTGATCGCCGACGCACAGGCCGAGATCGAGAAGATCAAATCGGCCTACGCCGACCTGGAGCGCAAGAAGACCAAGGTTGCCCAGGAACGCAAGGACGCCTTGCAGGTGGCCGTTGACAAGGACTTTGCCAAGTTCGAAGTCAAGATGGACCTGGCTGAGCCCAAGGTCGATCCCGCGCCGTTGAACATCGTCAAGGGCGTCGAGGCCACAATCGCCGACGCCAAGAAGATGAGAGCCGAGGGCAAGTGCAACCTGCTCGACGTGGTCGCCAAGCTCAAGACGATCAGCTTCGGCAACGCGATGGCCGCGATCGAGGCCAACAGCAAGGCTCTCGACCAGCTCATCCTTGACATCAAGGAAACGCTGAAGATCAAGACCGCCGAGTGGGTCGACAAGCAGCCGAAGTTCTGGGAGCACGACGTCGTCAAGGGCGAGTGCCTCTGGAAGATCGCCGCCAACGAGAACTACTACGGCGATCCCTTCAAGTGGCCGTTGATCTGGTGGGAAAACCAGTGGACCGAAGACAAGGCCCAGAGTCTGACCAAGGATCAGAGCTTCCACCTGATCAAGGACCCCGACCTGATCTTCCCCGGCCAGCACTTTAAATTCAACATGAAACCGGAAGAGGCGGATGTCACGCGCGCAATCGATTACGCCAAGAACCGCTATGGCCTGACCGACTGGCGCGATATCCCTAACTTCCTTACGGACGGAAAATAAATAAATCACTTCGATTAACCGAAACCCTCTCCCCATCTGATGGGGCGAGGGTTTTTTATTTGGACCGAACTTATTGAGATGGAGCGACTGGTACTGCCCGAAGAAGGGCTCCTGCACCTCTTCGGCATAAACGACGAGAACCTGCGACTGCTCGAGAAGTCCGCCGGCGTGCGGATCGAGAGCCGCGGCAACGAGGTCCGCCTCGACGGCCCGCCCGAAAAGGTGGCGCGGGTCAAGAAACTCCTCGAGGAGTTCGCCAGGCTTCTCAAGCAGGGCTACTCCATGCAGAAGGGCGACTTCAAGGTGGCCCTCAAGCTGCTGGAGCAGGAACCCGGCCTCAACCTCACCGACTTCTTCATGAACTGCTACCTGCGCACCTCCTCCAAGCGCGTCATCTACCCCCGCAGCATCAACCAGCGCGCCTACATCAGGGCGATCCAGAACCACGACATGGCCTTCGGCATCGGCCCCGCGGGCACCGGCAAGACCTACCTCGCCGCCGCCGCGGCGGTGGTCGCCCTGCGGGAAAACGAGGTCAAGCGCCTCATCCTCACCAGGCCCGCACTCGAGGCCGGCGAGAAACTCGGCTTCCTCCCCGGCGACATGACAGCCAAGGTCGACCCCTTCCTGCGGCCGCTCTACGACGCGCTCAACGAGCTGATGGGCTTCGACAAGGTCGCGCAGAACCTCGAGCGCGGAATCATCGAGATCGCACCGCTGGCCTTCATGCGCGGCCGCAACCTCAACGACTCGTTTATCATCCTCGACGAGGCGCAGAACACCACCTCGCCGCAGATGAAAATGTTCCTCACCCGCATGGGCAACCGCTCCAGGATGGTGATCAACGGCGACATCACCCAGATCGACCTGCCGAAGAACGAAAAATGCGGCCTGCTCGAAGCGATCGAACTGCTTGCCGGCCTCCCCGGGCTCGCCTTTATTTACTTCGAAAAAAGCGATATCGTACGGCACCCGCTGGTCGAGAGAATCGTCCAGGCTTACGAAGAACGGGATGCGGCGGAGGGGGAGAGCCTCCGGTAATGAAAAACAATTCCGAAAAGCCCTCGCTGCGCGAACGCCTCGGCCTCAGGACCCGCGTCAAGAGCTTCATCAGCAAAACCGAGTGGCTCAGGGCGATCGTCTACAGCGACCTCCTCTGGGGTGTCGTATTCTCCATCCTGATCGTCATCCTGCTGCTGCCGACGCAGCCGATTCAGGGAGATATCTACTCGCTCAATTCCATCGCCCAGGAACTCATCGTCGCCCCCCGCGACATGAACATCCCCGATCCCGACTCCACCGAAAGAAAGAAGCAGGAACGGCTGGCAGCGGTCAGGAGCGTCTACAGCTTCGACGACCTCAAGTGGCGCCGCCAGGTCCGCCGCTTCGAGCGGATCTTCGAGATCGGCAGGGACGCCGTCAACAGCTACGCCCCGCCGGCCGGCGGCTTCGAAGTGCCGCTCGACGAAAACGGGGAATTCCTGGGGCAACTCGCCGGCCGCATCAGCGAGGAACTGAGCATCGAGATCCCCCACGAGGTGCTGTCGATCCTGGTCCGCAAGGATTTCGGCATCAGCCTGCAAAACAGAGTCACCGAGCTGGTCGGCACCGTCATGCGCCGTCCGATAGTCAACACAACCTATTACGCCCCCCTGCCGGGGGGCTACGAACTGCGGCCCCTGTCGGACCCCAACAAGGCCGAGATGGAGCTCCTCGACCTGCAACGGGCGTTGCAGATGCTGCGCAGCCTGGTGGACGAGGAGATCAACCAGCTCAGCCCTTCAGAGCGCCTGGTGGTCGCCGACTGGCTGCAGACCACCATGGTCGAGACCGCCGAACCCGATCAGGAGGAGATCAGCCGGCGCCTTGCCGAGGCCCGCAACGTCAACCTCTACTTCAGCGTCAAGAAGGGGGAGGTGCTGGCCCGGCCGGGCGACAAGATCACCGACACCGACACGCTGGCCAAGATTAACCACGTCATCGAGTCGCGCACAGGCGGCCTCGATTACCTGATGCGCGCCACCAGCCTGCTGCTCTTCACCGCCTTCTTGCTCTATGCGCTTTCCAAGTTCAGCCAGTACTACCGGCGCCGCCGAAAAGTGGGCTTCCACCTCTTCCTCCTGCTCACACTCATCCTCGCGATCAATCTCACGCTCGTGCGCGTGATGATGATGATCGCCGACTCCTTCAGCTCTCAGTTCGCGCTGCCCCTGATGCAATCGCCCGAGGCGTTCTACTGGGCCGTGCCCTTCGCCGCAGGCTCGATGCTCGTGGCGTTGTTGGTGGGCAGCGAGATCGCGGCGATGTTCTCGATCGTGCTCGTCATCCTCACCGCCTTCCTCTTCAACGGCAGCTTTACCATCCTGCTCTACGCCCTCATCGGCTGCTTCACCGTCATCTACGGCCTCCGCCAGTACCGCGAGCGCACCGCCCTGATCAAGAGCGGCATCGCGCTCGGCCTGATGAACGTCATCGCAGTCCTGGTGATAAGCCTGTTCAACCAGCAGCTCGGCGAGCCGGTTACGCTGCTCTCCGCCCTGCTGCTCGGGTTCTTCGGAGGGCTGCTGGCCGCTTTCGTCGCCTCCTTCGTGCTCCCCGTGCTCGAATCGCTCTTCCAGGTGACTACCGACATCAAGTTGCTCGAGCTCTCCAACCACGAACACCCGCTGCTGCGCGAGCTGTTTCTCAAGGCGCCGGGCACCTTCCAGCACTCAATCATGGTCGGCTACCTCGCCGAGGCCGCGGCCGCCGCCGTCGGCGCCAATCCGCTGTTCTGCCGCGTCGCCTGCCTCTACCACGACATCGGCAAGATGCTCAAGCCGCCCTACTACGTCGAGAACACCAGCGAGGACATCGGCAACAAGCACAAGGGCCTCTCGCCACACATGAGCGCCCTGATCATCATCAACCACGTCAAAGAAGGGATCGAGCTGGCGCGGCGCTACCGCCTGCCCGAGAGCATCGTCGACATCATCCCCCAGCACCACGGCACCAAGCTCATCCGCTTCTTCTACGAAAAAGCCAAGCGCGAGCGAAAGCGCGAACTCGGGACCGTCAACGAGGACGAGTTCCGCTACACCGGGCCCAAGCCGCAGACGCGCGACGCCGGGATCATCATGATCGCCGACGGAGCCGAGGCGGCGGCGCGCACGCTTGACGACCCCACGCCGGCGCGCTTCAAGGGCGCGATCAAGACCATCATCGACACCACCTTCCTCGACGGCCAGCTCGACGAATGCGACCTCACGCTCAAGGACCTCACCAGGATTTCCGAGGCCTTCCTCACCGTCCTCACAAGCATGCACCACGAGCGCGTCAAGTACCCCGGCGTGGAGCTCGAGAAGGGCCGGAAAGCCGCGCAGGAAAAGAAGGCCAGGTTACGCGGCGAAAATAATAGAAAGCCGAAAGAGGAAGCGGCGGCCCCGGTCGAAGACGTCGGGCCGGCCGACACGCACTTGCCCGCACAGGAAGAAACGGTGCAGAGGGACGATGGTTGATCCACAAGAGCCTGGCATCGACGTAATCGGCGAGCCTGAGGCTTGCCCCTCCGCCGTCATTGTGCCCTTCGCCGCGGAGGTGCTTGCCGCCTGCGACCGCAGCAATGTCGAGCTGGCGATCGCCTTCGTCGACGACGACGAGATTCGCCGCTTCAACCTGCAATTCCGCAAGAAGGACTCGCCGACCGATGTGCTCTCCTTCCCCATCGACGAGGACACCCCGGAGGGCAAGCGCTACCTCGGCGACGTGGCAATCTCGTTGACCACCGCCGAGCGCCAGGCCGCCGAGCGGCGGCACTCCCTGCGCCGCGAGCTGCTGACCCTCATCGCCCACGGCATCTTCCACCTCTGCGGCTACGATCACGAAACCGACGCCGGCGAGATGGCCGCTCTGGAGCAGCGCGTGCGCGAGACAATCCTGCCGCGATATTGTGAACAGTGAGCCTCTCTGCTAATATCTGCTCGCTTTGTACAAAGTCCGAGGAGGAAACGGACTAAGTGGACATTTTGATCTGGCTGATTATCGGCCTGTTTGTTTTGTTCCTGTTGTTTGCCACCGCAGAGGCGGCATCGCAACTTCTGAACACACCCAGACTGCAGCTGATACTCGACACCTACCGGCAGCGCTCGGCGATAGCCGCGAAGCTGCTGCCCCAGGAATCGGGCGCGCTCCGCTCGTCGCTTTCCTATGGGCGGATGATCTGCGTGGCCGCCGTGGCTGTGGCTGTAACCATCCTCTTCTGCCGGCAGGCGGTGCTCGGCGCCGCCTTCGGCCTGGGCGCTCTGGTGCTCGGCTTTTACCTGCCAACGCTCCTGGCCGCGATCAGCCCGCGCCTCGTGCTCGCCATGCTGCTGCCCCTCGTCAGGTTCGGCTACATCCTGCTCCTGCCGCTCACCTGGCCGCGCCGCGCCCTCTTCAAGCGCTACAAGAGCAAGCTGCGGCTGCGCAACGGCGAGGCTGAGAACGAGGAGGAGGAGGCGCAGCAGATCGAGGCCTACCTCGACGCGGCGCAGGAGGACGGCCTCTTCGAGCCGAGCGAAGCGAAGATGGTGCGGATGGTGGTCGAATTCGGCGATACTATCGTGCGCGAGGTGATGACCCCGCGCGTCGACATGATCTGCATCGACCGCCGGGCAACCATCCGCGATCTGATCAAGCTGGCGGCGGAGCACAAGTTCAGCCGCTTTCCGGTCATCGATGAGATCATCGACAACGTCGTCGGCATCGCCCACATCAAGTCGCTGCTCGAGCTCTCCGAGAAGCAGTACGACACGATGACGGTCTCCGAGATCATCAGCGCGCCGTCATTTGTCCCCGAAACCAAACGCGTCTCATCGCTGCTGCGCGACTTCCAGCGCGACAAGCAGCAGATGGCCATCGTCGTCGACGAATACGGCGGCACGGCCGGCCTGATCACGCTCGAGGACATCCTTGAAGAGCTGGTCGGGGAGATCGAGGACGAGCACGAGCCGGAGGAAGAGGTCGCCGAGATCGTCGAGGAGCCCGACGGCTCGCTGACTGTCCTGGGCTACGTCGACGTCGACGAGGTCGAGGAGATCCTCGGCGTCTCGCTCGACGACGAGGCTTACGAAACCGTCTCGGGCCTGGCGCTCAACCACCTCAAGCACATCCCCGTCCCCGGCGAGAAATTCACTTCGCGCGGCGTCGAGTTTGAAATACTCGAGGCGGACGAGAAGAGCATCCTCAAGCTCCGCATCGCCAGAGCGGTCGACGAACAGACACCGGAAAACGCGGGGTAATATGCGCAGCGGATTCATCGCCATCATCGGCAGGCCGAATGTCGGCAAATCAACCTTCCTCAACAGCATCGTCGGCGAGAAGATCGCCGCCGTCTCCCCTAAGCCGCAGACCACGCGCAACCGCCTCCTGGGCGTGCGCAACTCCGGCGAAGGCGAAGGCGGCCAGCTGGTCTTCATCGACACCCCGGGAATCCACAAGCCGCACACCAAGATGCACAAGAAGATGGTCGACATCGCCTTTGCGGCACTGCAGGGCATCGACCTGATCCTGCTGATGGTCGACGCCGCCAGCGAGTTCGGCGCCGGAGACCGCTTCGTGCTCGAGGCGATCAAAAAGGCGGGCCTGCCGGTCGTCCTGGCGATCAACAAGGTCGACCTCGTGCGCAAGGGGCGCATCCTGCCTTTGATCGAACTCTACCACCGGGAATTCCCGTTCAGGGCCATCGTGCCGATCAGCGCGATGCTGGGAGACGGAGTCGATGATCTGGAAAGAGAGCTGGTGGAGGCGCTGCCGGAGGGCAAGCCGATCTTCGCCGAAGACGTGATAACCGATCAGCCCGAGCGCTCGCTCGCCGCGGAAATCGTGCGCGAGAAGGTCTTCATCCACACGCACGAGGAAGTCCCCTACAGCAGCGCCGTCTTCATCGACGCCTGGGAGGAATCCGAGGATCTCAACAGGATTGACATCGCGGCCACCATCCTCGTCGACCGCGCCAGCCAGAAGGGCATCGTCATCGGCCGGGGCGGGCAGATGCTCAAGCGAATCGGCACCGAGGCGCGCAAGGAGCTCGAGCAGATCCTCAACGTCAAGATCTACCTCGAACTGTGGGTCAAGGTGAAAGAGGGTTGGCGGGAGAACGACGGCATCCTGCGCGACCTCGGCATCGAGTAGCCCTAAAGCACGCCCTTGAACTCAATATGGGCGCTCTCGACCTCCAGCTCGCCGCCCCGAGCGAGGTTCTCGACGATCACGTAATACGCGGCGGCCGCGTTGTTCCTCACCCACGAGGTTATGTCGAAGCGGATCTCCTCGCCGTCGAAGTCGGCCTGGAAGTCGCCGAGAAACTCTTCCTGCCCGCCGCGCTTGTCGCCGAACCAGTGCGTACCGCGGTCCTGCTTCGCCTCGATCGAGCGCATGACATTGATGAAGACCCGGCCGCTGGCCCAGCCCGAGCGCTCGGAATACTTGATCTTCAGCACCAGCTCGGCCTTGTCGAGCTGCTTCAGCCGGCTGAATTCGGGCGTCGCGTTGGTGGCGGTCTCGCCGAAGCGGCCCTCCCTCACCGAGGCGAAGGCGGCAATGCTGCCGGCGGTGGTGGCGCCGGTGAAAGGCCCGCTGGCCGGCTTGGGTTCCTCCTTCGGCTTCGATTCCGTCCGCTTGACGGCTGCCGCTCCCTGCGATTCGGGCTCGGCGGAGGTGCGGGCAGGCTCCTGCCTGCGCCCGCCCTGCTCCGTCTCCTGAGCCTGGCGCCGGCCGCCGATACCAATCAGCGCACCCACCACCTGGTTCTCCCTCTTCTCAGGATCGTAGCCCAGACCCCAAACTTCGGGGTTGACGGTCGCGGGGTCGGCATCCATGTCAGCGGTGACGCCGATGAATATCACCCCGCTGACGCTGCCGCCGCTCGGGGCAACCCCCGCCCGCGCGGCATCTCGATAGAACGTCGGGCCGCACCTAACCGCCTTGTCGCCGAACCGCACCGACGGCGCCTTGCCCGCGCCCTGCCACAGCGCGCTGTAGCCCTCGAGCATCTTGCCCGCCTGGCCTGCGCTGGCCTTGCTGTAGAGCTCGAACACGAGGTAGCTCTTGCGGACCGTCTGCCCGGAACTCCTGAACTCGACGAAGAGGCGGCCGTTGCCTGCCTCGATAAATTTCAGGGGGATGCGGAAATCGGTGCTGAACAACGGCAGCAGTTCCTTCTGCCGCGGCAGCGACGAGGCGTCGACGAAATTGGGAACCCGCGCCGCCCGTATCCTCATCGGCTCCTTGGCTTCCACGCCGATCACCACCGCGTAGGCGGCGTCGCCTTCGCGCTCCACGCTCACCCAGTAGCGGCCGACGATCTCCCCGCTGCTCTGCGCCGGCGACACGGCAGCGAAGGCGGCCGCAAATGCGGCCGCCCATAACACCACCCGGCGGACGGAAAACGGCATTTGCCTACTCCAACTTCTCTGGAATCCTTGGACCGCCAGGAGCCGTCCGGGTTCCGCTCGCCATCGCCGCCTCGCCCATTCAGTTAACGGTTCGGATCTTCCTGATAGCGGTCGTACGAGGCCTGCGGCGGATAGCTGGGCCTGAACGACGGCTGCCGGTTGTAGGTTATCGTAGATATCGCATGCTTGAATATCAGCTGCTCTTGATGGTTGTTCTCGATCAATATTGAATATTTGTCGTAACTCTTGATCTTGCCTATCAGTTTCACACCGTTTACCAGATAGATTGTCGTCACCACCTTGTCTCGCCGAAGCCTGGCAAAATAACCATCTTGAATGTTGAAATGCGGCCCGTTGGGCGGTTTGTTGTTCTCTTCTTTCATTTTTTCTGCCTTTTTCCCTGGAGGGTATAAAAGGGAGCCCCCGATTATCCAGCAAAAGCACTGCCAATACTAATTGCAAGGCGGGCTGCCCACGCCCCTCGCTTTGATTAATTTGATTGCTTCAGTTCTCGCCGTCTCGAACGGGATGGCTTCCACCCAAATGATCCCTGGTTCGCGGCGGAACCATGTGCACTGCCTTTTGGCATATTGCTTCGTCGCTCTCTTGATTTCTTCCTTGGTCTCCTCTAATGACACCTCCTTCTGTAAATAACTCAGTATCTCCCTGTAACCGATCGCCCTGAACGCCTTGGCATCCCGAGGAACGCCGGCATCCAGCAGGCCGCGAACCTCGTCCACCAAACCGGCGGCAAACATGGCATCAACCCTCCGGTCGATGCGCCGCCTCAACTCGGCGCGGGGAATCGCCAGCCCGATTTTTAGGGCCTCGAATCGCTCCCCACCGAAGCGATTCCGCGCGATCGCGCTGCTCAGGCGCCGGCCGCTCCCGATGCGATACTCCAACGCCCTCAGCACCCGTTGCGTGTCGACGGGCAGCAATCGCTCCGCCATCGGGGGATCGAGCCTCCCCAGAAGGCGGTGCATCGCCTCGATTCCACGCTCCTCCGCCCTTCTTCGAAGGCGGTCGCGAAGATCCCTGCCCGCAGGCCCGGCAGGTGCCAGACCCAGCAGCAAAGCCCGGATGTAAAGCCCCGTTCCTCCGGCTACGATCGGCAGCCTCCCACTGCCGGCAATCTCCTCGATAAGGTGCTCAGCTTCTCTCTGAAAATCGCCGGCCGAGAAGGTCTCCCGGGGATCGCAACAATCAATCAGATGATGGGGAATTCCGCCCATCTCCGAGCGGCTGAGCTTGGCCGTCCCGATGTCAAAACCGCGGTACACCTGCATCGAATCCGCGCTGATAATCTCGCCTCCCAGCTCGCGAGCCGCAGCTGCAGCCACGTTCGACTTGCCGGTGCAGGTAGCCCCTAAGATAAAGACGATTTCCCTCATCCCAGGTTCACTTCAGCAGAAAACAAACGGCAGTGAGGATAACAACCAGCAGAAGAATCATTCCCCATAGCTGAGCCCGGGAAGGCAACACGAGATCGCACAGCCGCCGGATTGTCCACCCCTGCGCTTCTCTGCCGCCCTTACCTGCCGTTCTCATCCGATCGATACGCATAGCCGCTTTCTTTTCAAATATCCTATCTCTCTCGCGGAGATCCTCTGCTAAGTTATTCTAGTGCAATGCACACCGCTTTTCAACAGACATCGCCCGGTGTGCCGCGCCCCCCCCGCGCTCAGCCCCCGATCCGCCGCATACTCGCCGCCTAACGCCAACCAATCGCCCTTTCCGTTAAACATTGCAAACCAATTGTAGGGGCGAATGAACTTGTCCGCCTACGACGGAATCCGCCCGATCCCGCCAACGGCGGTACAACATCAATCGGCACGACCTCGCACCGCAATGTAGGGGCCATCCGCCGCGGCGGATTATGCGGCCCGCATCCCGCCAGAGGCGGGATAAACCCCTTACAATCCTGCCAAATAATGTTGTCCAGCCAACGGCGGGATTCTCACCCCCCGATCCGCCGCATGCCGTCGATGTCGCCCCCGCCCTTCCCGGCCGCTTCTGAGGAGAGGCGGTGGCCTTCGGGGCGCGCGGCCACGACTTTTTCAATCTCCTGCAGCAACGCCTCATCGGCGGCACCGGATCTCACGAGGGCTTTGAGATCGAATTCGCGATTGGAGAGCAGGCAGGGCTTGAGATGGCCGTCCGCGGTC
>DATKUA010000032.1:0-21147 GCA_035530855.1 Acidobacteriota bacterium
GCGATCTACTTCGTCTCTCCTGATCAGGGCCGTAATCCGATATTCAAGATTTCCGTCGGTGGTGGTGAAGTTACCAAGATCGTCAGCGACGGCCGCATTTACGGCGTCAACATTACCCCCGATGGCGAAAAGCTCGTCTTCGCCCGTAACAGCCTCAAATATCCGACCGAGATCTTCAGCGTCTCCGCCGACGGCAGCAGCGAGGCCAGGCTGACCACCTTCACGCAACCGGTAATCGACCAAATCGAGATGGCAACTGTCGTCGAAGATTGGTTTGAGGGCGATCGCGGCGACAAGGTGCACCTGTTCATCCTTCAGCCGCCGGGCTTCGATCCTTCGAAAAAATGGCCGCTGCTACACGTGATCCACGGCGGACCACAGCAGGACTACGCCGACCTCTGGACCTTCGGTTGGAACTCCCCGTTCTTCGCCGCCCAGGGCTATGTGGTCGCCCTAGTGGCATTCCACGCCACCCCCGGCTACGGACAGGCCTTTACCGATGCGGTTACGCAGAACTGGGGCGGCAGTCCGTTCATCGACATCATGAAGGCCACCGATTATCTGATCGGCAAGGGCTACATCGACGAGGAGCGCATGGCAGCCGGCGGCGGCTCCTACGGCGGCTACATGGTCGACTGGATCTGCGGCCACACCGACCGCTTTAAGGCACTGGTGAGCCACTCCGGCGTCTACGACCTCGAGTCGATGTACGGCTCCACAGAAGAGCTCTGGTTCCCCGAGTGGGAACTCAACGGCCTCTTCTGGGAAAACCCCGAGCTGTATGAGAAGTGGAGCCCGCATAAATATGCCGCCAACTTCAAGACACCCACGCTTATTATTCACGGTCAGCGCGATTACCGCGTGCCGGTGACCCAGAGCATGGAATTCTTCACGGCCTTACGTCGCCAGGGGGTACCGGCCCGCCTTGTTTACTTCCCCGACGAGAACCATTGGATCCTGCGCATCGGCAACAAGATGCTCTGGTACCGCGAATTCATGGACTGGATCAACAAGTACGTCGGGCCTGGGCCGAAGTAATCGCACCGGCAGTTGACATGTTTACAGGGAGGGCTTTAGGGCCCTCCCTTTTTGACTTCGGTGCCAAGCGCTGACCGGCGCAATGCCGTTAAGTCCCGGAGGCGGCTAAATGCAGACTGGTCAATTTCTTTTCTGCCGTCTTTGAATCCCGGTGGAAAGCACACCAGATCAGTGACGCCGCCTTCTCATGCCCGCACTGCGATCGCCATAAACTGGCCGTACTTGGGATGCCAGGGATTGTGGCCGCTAAGCAGATGCAGCACGGCGAGCTTCCAGTTCGGCCTGCCCTTCGGCTTCAGTTCAGTATCAGGCGAAGGAATGATTTCCGCAGCAAATCCCTGCTCGGAGAAGATCTGCTCGATATCTTCGGGCCCGAATCCCCGCCCCGGCAAATTGTGGATCTCCGCCACGAGGTTGCGGTTGAAATCGCGGTCGTCACGGAAAACGAATTTGCTCTTCGAAAACAGGCTCATCACCTTGAAAACCGGTTGGCGGCACCGCCAGACAAAACGTGCTAGCAGCCCCCAGTTGAGGTTGTCCTTCGAAGGTTCGGAGTCGAGGATCACGCCGCCCTGCTTGTCGCAGATGCGGCAGAACTCGCGCAGGCCGGCCTGCCAGTCGAGCAGGTGGTGCAGCACAGCCGAAGAGGTCACTATCTGGAAGCTCTTGTCTGCGAAAGGCAGCATCACGGCATCCCCGCAGACAACCATCGCGCCAGTATCGCGGCGCGTGTTCCTCAGGTTGCTGAGCGAGACGTCGAGCCCGAACTGCTGCATCCCGAATCCCTTGAGTCCCTCGAGCGTGTGACCCGGCCCGCAGCCGATGTCGATCTGCCTGATTTCTCCGGAATTCACATCCAGGCCGGCATGGGAGCCGATGCGTTCTACCGCTCGACCAAGCCGCTGTGGGATCTCCGGATCCACCCTGATGGTCTCCTTGTACTCAGAGGAGAACTTATCGTAGATGGTCATGTTGGCGGTCAGAGGTGAATCCTCTCCGCTTTCACCTTCGAGATACTTCTTCATCTCCGGCGACCAGACAACCGGTATGTAATCCCTCGTCACCGGATACATCGCGCCGCACTCTTTGCAGCGCAGCGAATGGTGCCAGAATCCTTCCGAGAAGGATTCATTTACCCTGCCTTCAAGGAACTCCGGTCTCGCCTCCCCACAAGCGACACATCTCAACACAGGCAATACTTTGCCGTGAAAATCGTCGATAATCCTCATATCCAAAGTTTCCGTCGCCTTCTCGTCCATTCTGAAATCTTCATCCATTGGTTGTTTTATTCCGGCCCAGGACGATACCATCCGACAGCCCCGCCTTCAACCAAATCAGCCTTTTCCACCGGAATTGACAGTGGCACGGCACACCCCGCCGGGCTATAATGTCCGCCTCTGTTGTTTATAATGCTAAATCTTGATCTGATTTCCCTTGCGACCAGCAGTGTCTTTCTATTGTACCGCCCCGTCGACAGGGGAAAATCCCGGGGGGACAAAAACGATGCGCAATAAACAGCTTATCGCGATTATTCTTATCCTGCTGCTTGCTACCATCACGGTGGCGCAGGACAAGCGCCAATTCACCGTCGAAGATCTCTGGAAGGTCAAACGTGTGAGCGGGCCCGTGCTCTCGCCCGACGGGAAGTGGCTGGCGGTGACCGTCAACACCTACGACATGGAAACAAACGAGGGCAGCAGCGATATATGGCTCATCGCAACCGACGGTGGCGAGACGCGCCGTCTCACCGCCCACCCTGCGAGCGATTCGTCACCTGCCTGGAGCCCCGACGGCAAGACGATCGCCTTCATCTCGGGCCGCGACGACGGCCCCTCGCAGATCTACCTGATCCGTGTAGACGGCGGCGAGGCATGGAAGCTGACCGACATCCCCACAGGAGCAGGCGGGCACAAATGGAGCGCCGACGGGAAAAAGATCTACTTCGTCTCCATTGTCTGGCAGGACTGCGAGGATGACGAGTGCAATAAGCAGAGGTTGGAAGAGGAGAAGGCAAGCAAGGTAAAAGCACACGTTACCGAGTCCCCGCTCTATCGCTACTGGAATCACTGGCTGACCGAAGGACGTGTGCCACACATCTTTGTCGCTGATGCCGAAACAGGGGAGCACAAAGATCTGTTTGCCGGAACCGAATGGTTCCTGGATGTTCTCGGCGCCGGTTCCGGCGATTACGATGTCTCCCCTGACGGTGCGGAGATCTGCTTTACGGCTGACTCCGCCAACAATCCCGGCCTCGACAGCAATTCCGATCTCTATCTGCTGTCTATCGAGAGCGGCGAGGTCACCAAGATCACCGATAATCCCGCCTCCGACGGCGGCCCCAGCTATTCACCCGATGGCAAGTACATCGCCTACGGCATGAGCCGCGAAAAGTTCACCCCCGACTACCGCCGCATCGCTATCTACGACCGCGTCAACGGCGAGTTTCGCATCCTGACAGACTCATTTGAGAACTCGTGCAGCGGCGTCATCTGGAACTCAGCCTCCGACATGCTTTACTTCACCGCGGGTCTGAAAGCCCGCTCGCCGATCTTCTCGACAACGGCTGCCGGCGGCGAGGTCAAAGCGATTCTGGAAGGGCACTCTAACAGTTCGGTACAGCTCTCGCCTGATGGTCAAAAAGTCTACTTCTCGCGCCAGTCGTTCTCGATGCCGCCGACGATATTAGGAGCGAACGTCGACGGCACGGGCGAGATTCAGCTCAGCCATTTCAACGATGAGCTCCTCGCCGGCATAGCCTGGCACAGCGTCGAGGAACATTATTTCGAGGGCGCCGACGGCGACTCCGTCCAGATACTGCTGCTCAAACCGGCCGACTTCGACCCGGGGAAGAAATGGCCGCTCGTGCAGATGATCCACGGTGGCCCACATGGCGTCTTCGGCGATTCTTTCCACTTCCGCTGGAACTCCCAGCTTTTCGGCGCTCCCGGATATCTGGTCGCCTGCGTCAACTTCCACGGCAGCAGCACGTTCGGGCAGAAGTACTACGATTCGATTGCCGGGGCCGAGGGCGGTAAGCCTTACATAGATGTGATGAAGGGGACTGAATATCTGCTGGGTCTCGGCTATATCGATGAGAAGCGCATGGCGGCCGGCGGCGGCTCCTACGGGGGTTATCTGGCCAACTGGATCGCCACGCAGACCAATATCTTTGCCTGCCTGATCAGCCATGCCGGCAACTTCAACCACCACGGCATGTTCGCCTCCGACACTCCGCGTTACCGCGAACGCCGTTGGGGCGGCTTTCCATGGGACAACCAGGAGAGCACCGACCTCTGGAGCCCGAACCGCTTCGCCGCAAACATCAAAACTCCGATGTTGATCATCCACGGCGACCTCGACTACCGCGTCGTCGTCACTCAGGGGCTCGAATGCTACAATACGCTCAAGATCCGCGGAATCCCCGCCAAGCTGCTCCACTACCCCGACGAGGGCCACTGGATCCAGAAGCCGCAGAATTCTCGCCTGTGGTACAACGAGGTTCACGCCTGGTTCGAGCGCTGGATAGGCCACGGCCCATCGGAGTGATAATCCTGCGGGTGATAATAGGGGCGGTTCTTAGCCGCCCCTGTTGATTCTGCCTCAGATCACAACTGACCTGCCTTGCAACTTGTGGTATCGTTTTGTTAATATCTTTTTATTCGTAGGGGAAAAATTTTCCAGAATTGGGGGAAAATGCCATGCCTTCAATCCCAAAATCCGTTAATGGTGTCGGTTCAACTTTGCCTTCCATGAAGCGCCGGTCATTTCTAAAAGGTCTGGCCGCCGCCGCGGCCGTACCCGCTTTATCGGCAGCAGCGCTGCGGCCGTCGCCGGCGCCGCCTCTCTCCGCCCTTGCCTCGCCGGAAGACGACGAAGCCTACTGGAGCATGGTCCGCTCCTGCTTCGCGCTCCGGCCCGGCTACCACTTTCTCAACACCGGCACGAAAGGCACATCACCCTTCAACGCCGTCGACTGCCAGCACAACTGCACTCGCATAATCGCCGAAGATCCCTGGCAGGAGTGGGAAGTCTACGAAAAATACGTGACAGCCAAGCTGCCGTTAGTAGCCGAATTCGTCGGCGCGGACAAGGATGAGATCGCGCTGATGTACAACACGACCGACGGCATGAACGCGATCGTGCACGGCTTGAGGCTGGAGGTTGGCGATGAGGTGCTGCTGAGTGACCAGGAGCACCCAAGCGGCAACGAGCCCTGGAACCTGCGCCGCAAACAGGACGGCATTGTCATTAATCACTTTCCCACCAGCACGCCACCAAAAAGTAAGGAAGAACTGGTGCAAGCGGCTGCCGCGGCGATCACCCCCAAAACCAAAGTCCTTTGCATCAGCCATCTCTGCTACACGACCTCGCTTCTCATGCCGATTAAGGAATTGAGCGAGATGGCGCACAGCAGAAACTTGCTGGTTCTCGTCGACGGCGCCCACCCGCTCGGGATGCTGAAGCTCGACTTCCACGATCTCGGCTGCGATTTCTACGCCACCAGCGGTCAGAAGTGGATCTGCGGACCGCTCGGCACGGGTCTCCTCTACGTCAAGAAAGAGGATCTTGAGTGGATCGACCCGCTGATTGTCAGCGGCGGCTGGGACGTCGCTCACGACGCCGGCAAATTCATGGCGCGCAGCAGTGTCAACACACCGAGCTGGGCTTCACTGATCGCGGCGATGGAGTTCCAGAAGGCCATCGGCCGGGAGAAGATCGAGCGCCGCGTTCGCTTCCTCGCCACACGCCTTCGCACGGGGCTGGCAAGTATCTCCGGGCTCAGGCTCTACACGTCGAACGACCCGGAACTTTCCGCCGGACTCACGACGCTGAGCCTACCCGATTATGAAAACACCACGGTCCTAGCCGCGCTGAATGAGCATTACGGCCTCTACCCGCGCACCATCGGCCATGACCTCAATGCGGTCCGCGTCTCGACCCACATCATCAACTCCGTCGAGGAGGTCGACATGATGCTGGAGGCGATTGATGAAATCGCCACCAAGGGCCTGCCGCAGGTGAGCACCGCGGCGTTGATGCGGGCGGAACGAGAGATGGAGCGGATCGAATCGTTCTGCGCTTGAGAATTGGTGGTGCTGACAACCAGGACGGTTCGCCTCGGCGAATTGCCCTTTTCTTCCGCTTAATGCCGAGGGACCCTATCCAGCAAACAGGGGCACGTGCTTCGGGTACTGCCCTGATTCGATGCGTATCAGGCCTTTGTCGGTGATGCGCAGCAGCGGGATGACCGGCAAAGCCATGAACGAGAGCGTGGTGATGGGGCTGTGCAGCTTGCTCCCCAGCTCCTCCCGGCAAAACAGTGTCATACGCTTCTCTTGCGCGACCACCTCTTCGAACGACAGATCGCTCATCAGACCCGCGACAGGTAACGGAATCCGGGTTTGCTTGCGGCCGGCTACGGCCACCTGTCCGCCTTGCATCTCTTCGATCGCCCGCGCCGCTTTGAGAATCGAGCGGTCGTCCATGCCTGCGACGATGATGTTGTGGGCGTCGTGCGAGACTGAGGAGCCGATGGCACCCCGTTTGAGGCCGAGCCCCTGGATGAAACCGACAGCAAAGCTGCCACTGTTGCGGTGGCGCTCGAAGACGCAGATCTTGGCGACATCGCGCCCGGAGTCGGGTACCAGGAAGCCCTTTTCGACTTTTGGCTCGATGATCGCTTCTTCGGTGACGATCTGATTCTCGATGATCTTGATGACCCTGATTCTCCCGCCCCGTGCTTTGACTCCGAGCGCGTTCGCTTCCGGCAGCGAGACGTTCATCATCGATCGCAGAAAACGATCGACGTCGCGCCCCACAGGCACTTCCTCCCCGTCGCGGAGGACGAACCTGCCGCCGCGCATCACCGACGACGGCTGGAATTGCCGCAGATTGGGTGAAATCACGATGTCCGCCCGCGCTCCGGGAAAGATCGCTCCGATCTCGCGCTGCCGAAAATAGGTAGCCGTATTGATCGTCGCCATTTGGATGGCGCGCACGGGATCGAGCCCTGCCTCCACCGCCACGCGCAGGCTGTAATTGATGTGGCCGCGCTCCATCAGGTCGATCGGATCGACGTCGTCGGTGGCGAACATTACGCGGTTCGAATTCAGATCATTGACAATCGGCAGGAGATCGCGGAGGTTCGATTCGCTGCTCCCCTCGCGGATCATGATGTGCATGCCGCGGTCGAGCTTCTCCTGGGCCTCGGCGGCGCCTGTGCTCTCGTGATCGCTGCGGATCCCGAGGTAGATATAGGCGTTAAGCTCCTTGCCTCCCAGGAGGGGCGCATGGCCGTCGATGGGCACACCCAGCGCGCGGAAGTCGCTCAGCTTGCGCAGTACTTTCTCGTCGCCGTAAATCGCGCCCGGCATATTCATCATTTCGCCGAGGACGACGAACCATGGATTGTTGAAGAACGTTCTCAGCTTGGTCGGGCCGAGGTAAGCCGCGAAGGTTTCGATCTCGGGATCAGGAATCGCGGGGACGCAGGAGGGGATGGTGAAATAGACGCTGACGCGGTCGTTATAGGCGGCTGTGTCGAGCAGGTAACTCACTCCCTCGATCGAGGCCACATTGGCGATCTCGTGGGGATCGGCGAAAATTGAGGTGGTTCCATGCCTGCTGAACAACCTGGCAAGCTGGGGAATCGTCAACTTAGAAGATTCGATGTGCATGTGGGCGTCCATCAGCCCCGGGTAGACAAACTGCCCGCCCACGTCGATAACTTCGTTGCTCGGGTAATCGCCGATGCCCACAATCCGGCTGCCCGCGATGGCGATTGATACTCCCTCCTCAATTCGCCCGGACAACACGTTAACCAGCCTGCAGCCGGTAAGCAGCAGATCGGTCGGTTGCTTGCCGAGTGCGTGTTCCCTGAACTTGAAGTAACGATAGTCTATCGGCATCGGATTCCCTCAATTTCGTTAAGAAATTGGCAAAGTATACCCTTCTCGTTTTGATGGCACAAGGACGGCCGGATGAGTTTGGTACAACAGGTTTGTACGATCTACTTCTGTGCAAGATCGAGTATTTTCTGCGGAATCAAGTCGAGAGAAACGATATGATGCACGGCTCCGATCGCAACGGCCTCTTTGGGCATGCCGTAAACGATGCAGCTTTTTTCGTCTTGGGCTATGTTCTCGGCACCGGCATTCTTCATCTCGAGCATTCCATCAGCCCCATCGCGCCCCATGCCTGTCATGATCACGCCAACCGCGTTTGCGCCGGCAAAGCGGGCGACTGACTTGAAGAGCATGTCAACCGAGGGGCGGTGGCGGCCGACTAGCGGCCCGCTTTTTACCTGAACGTAATACCGGGAGCCCGACTGTCTCAACAGCATGTGGTAGTTACCGGGGGCGATGAGAGCCACGCCAGGGGTCACCGAATCGCCGTCCACCGCTTCCTTGACCTCGATCGCGCAGAGGCCGTTGAGTCGCCTAGCAAACGCCGTGGTGAAATTCTCAGGCATGTGCTGCACGATTATTGTTCCCGGCGCCATGGGAGGCATTGCCATGAGAACCTGCTGCAAAGCCTGTGTCCCGCCCGTGGATGCACCGATGGCAACCACCTTGTTTGTGGTTTTCGTCATGGCCAGACGTTGGGGCACTCTTTGAGGAGGACGCGAGGCGGCCAACTCCTGCTGGCGTTTGACATTCACCCGCGAGGCGGCCTTGATCTTATCGATCAGCTGCACACTCAGATCGCCGGCCGAGTAGACCTCGCCCGACTTGCTCATCACTTCCACTGCACCCGCCGCCAGCGCTTCCAGCGCAAGCTCGCTGCCTTTGGGAGTAAGCGAGGAGACGATGATCACCGGCAAGGGGTAATAGCGCATCAGTTTTTTTAGAAATGTGATCCCGTCCATCCGCGGCATCTCGATGTCGAGGGTGATCACATCGGGCTGGAGCTTTACGATCTTATCGCGTGCGACGTACGGATCCGGAGCCGTTCCGAGCACCTCGATCTCCGGGTCACGAGAGAGCTCGTTGACAAAAGTGCGGCGCACCAGGGCCGAATCATCGACAATCAGAACTTTAATCGTCATGGAATCAGGACTTAAAGCTGAATTTTAATAGCACAGGGTTCTCATCGACGTTGTAAGCCAGAGTGTCCCCATCGGCAAGAAACTTGTTCCAGCCATCTTCGTCCATCTCCGAAAGCGTCGGGGGATGGAGGTCGAAAACCGGCTCCTCACCCGCCAAAGCGGTGAGAATGTTACCGCACGTGACATTCAGCAGTTCTTTGAGCGCGTCGCAGCTTCGAGATTCTGCGAGTTCGGAATCGATATCGACTCCCAGCACATTGGCAGCAATCTCGGCGCACATCGCGGCGGGCACGGCGATGATGAGCGATCCTTCCCTCGCACCGTGGAAGCTCATTTCGGTGCTGTAGAAATGCGGGCCGCTTGGCGGCAATTCGTCTCCAGTGACCGGCTCGCCGAACATGAAAGCCATTTTTTCGATGACATCGCAGAAGATTTCGTCGATCTTCTCTCTGCTTTCTTCATCCTTCATTTCCGGACTCCATAACCCGGTCCACCACCTCCCGCAGCATCTCGGGAGTGAACGGCTTGCGGATATAGGCGCTGACTCCTTTGCGAAGCAACTGCTCTATTCTGGTCGCGCTTCCCTCGGTGGAGACGATCACAACCGGGATGGTGCCCAGCAGCCCTTCTGTACTCATTCTTTCAACAAACTCGATACCGTTCATTACGGGCATGTTGATATCGGCAAAGATCAGATCCACCCAGTTCTCCGCCATCAGATCCAGCGCTTCCTGCCCGTTGGATGCCTGGTAGAGTTCGTTGATCGGCACTCCCGCGATTTCCAGCGTTTTGGCGATCACAGCGCGCACGGTAACCGAGTCGTCAACGACCAGTACGTTATAGGCCACTTTGTTACCTCCCCCAGTCTTCGCCGAATAACTCTTTAACTTCTTCAAGGCCGCTTATCATTTTCAGTACGACGGTTTCGGCGATAGCGTTGTTGAGGCCCAACCGCTCGGCCACCAGTTTGCTGACCCTGTAGTTCAGTCCGTCACTGCCCGTGCCGATTCCCCCGACCATGCTCAGGGCATCGGCGGCATGCACCAGGTCGATTATCATCTGTTCAGTATCACCTTCGTACTCATCCGGCTGCTGATGCCACCTGACTGCATCGACGACGAATTTAGGTAGATTCCAGCTCTCCAGCAGGATCGCACCCACTTCCGGGTGGCTGATTCCAAGCACCCTCATTTCAGCTTCTTCAAAGGACACGCCTTCCTTGAAAGCGAGATCCATGATCAACGCTGCGTCCACATCAACAAAAGTCCCCAGAACGATTTTGCCGATGTCGTGCAGCAGCGCGGCAGTGAAAGTGTAATCGGGCGCTTCCAAGGCCAGGGTCTCGATGAGCTGGTCGACGCACACAGCAGCGGATACCGAATGCTGCCACAAATCGCCGGGCTTCAGGTCGTAGCCCTTGATCGCCACGCCGGCCAAGGGCGCTATGGCGGAGGCAAGGGTCAGGCCGGAAACGCGGCTCGTGCCAAGACGCATTATCGCTTCCTTGATAGAGCCGACCGTCCTCGGCCCGGAGAAATAGACTGAGTTGGCCATACGCAAGACGTTCGCAGCCAGCGCGGGATCGTGTTCTATTGCCCGGGAGAGAGTTGAAATCTTCACATCGCGGTTCTGCAACAACGTCGAGACTCTGGCCGCAGCGGTCGGGATTGCAGGCACTCTTCTCGTGGTGGAAATAATTACTTCCCTGAGACTCATGCCAACACCTTTTCGTTGCCACCCGACTTTATTGTCGTACGGCCATCCGCCATGTAGAGATGCATCGTCCGGGAGATCGTGCCACCAACATCTTCCGCCGTGATAAGAATGTTATTCTTCCAGAGTATTTTTCGCAGCACCGTATAATTGCGCTCGCCGATTTTGAACAGTTTCTTGTCGTCCAGCAGCGAGGCGCAGCCGGCCACCTTCACAATCAGCCTGGAACGCTGTGCGCCAAGGTCGAAAACCGTCTGCAGCATCTGCGTTACGCCCGTATCAACGAACATGAAGGGCCGGGCTTCGGCTTTTCGCCGGTCTATCTTCGAGAGAGGAAGCATGCTGTGCAACAGGGCACCCACTCCGGCAATCGGATCGTAGAGCGTGACACCCACACATGAGCCGAGAGAATATGTTACGAGTGCATCTCCCGGTTTATTGCTGACCTTCATCTCCGAAATGCCGATAACGTGATTCATGCGCCATTCTTTCGTGCGAACAATCTAATCATGCGTATCACTTAGTGTAAATCGCCGGCTTAACGGACTTGAAGTCGCTGACCATGCCCGTCAGGCTCTCAGCGTGGCCGACCATTAAATAGCCACTTGGTTTAAGCAGATTGTACAAGTTGTCAAGAAGCCTTCTCCTGACGATATTGTCGAAGTAGATCATTACGTTACGGCAAAAGATCGCATCGAGCGGCCCGCGCATGGGGAACGGCGGTTTCGATAGATTGAGACGCCTGAAGACGATCATATTCTTTATAGCGCCACTGACTGTGAAAAAGGCCTTGTCGCCCTCCTTCGAGCGCTCGAAATAACGATGCAGGAGCAGCTTGGGCACTGCCTTCAGCTTCTGCTCCTCGTAGGTGCCATTCAGGCAAACCGCCAGGGCTCTTGTGGAGATGTCGGTTGCCAGGATCTTGATATCGATATTGCCGTAGCTCGAAGCGGCCTCGCTGAGAACCATAGCCAACGTGTAGGGTTCTTCTCCGGTGGAGCAGGCCGCCGACCAGAAACGAAAACGCTTCTGGCCTGTTTTCAACCATTGCAGGAAGACACCCTTCAGGAAATCAAAATGATTCGCCTCGCGGAAAAAGCTCGTGACGTTGGTGGCAATCACGTCAAGCAGATTGACTATTTCCTCTCCGCTTTCATCGTTCAGTACGCGATCGAGATATTCGTGGTGCTGCCGTATATTCAGGGCCCGCATTCGCTTCCCGATCCTCGCCCGCACGAGTGCTTCCTTGCCCTGAGACAGGGAGATACCGCTTTTGTCGTAAACTATCTCCCTGATTTTATCAAAAGTTCGCTTATCCACTTCTCAAGCAGCCTGTCTATGGGGTGTCACTCACGCTGTCATACGCTCTGTGAAAATTGCCTAAAGATGGGTTACCTGTAAACACAGCAGGAATTCCCCATTATTTCACTTCTATAATCTGCAACATTGTCTCCGGTACAAACACTGATCAGCCGCCAATTGTGTCCTTGATCTTCTGTACGATAGCCGAGGGTTCGAAAGGCTTGATGATGTAATTGTTCGCGCCAGCCTTAAGCGCCTCTATTACGCGGCTTTTCTCGGCTTCGGTGGTAACCATGATTATCGGTATGGTGCTGCCGGAAGCCCGGATCGCCCGCACCGCATCTATCCCGAGCATGTTAGGCATGTACCAGTCCATCAGGATCAGGTCATACTCCATGCCGTTCTTTATCTTCTCTACGGCCTCATTGCCGTCTCCGGCTTGATCGACGTCTGTTATCCCCGCCCGGGAGAGTGCACCCATGACAACCTTCCGCATGACCTCGGAATCGTCAACAACAAGTGCCTTCATTATCTATCTACCTCCCTTTTTGTCTAATTCAAATGTGACCCTCAGGTTGAACGGTCCAAGTTCGCTCTCGAACGGAACTTCCAACCATACTGCCTGCGACGGGTATTCGATGGTGTAGTTGTTCCCGCGGATGACGTTCGGAAGGCTAAGATCGATAGGTGAGCCGTCACCGGTGAACTTCGACTTGGCGCTACCGGCAACGATATTGACGATCTCACCTACTCCATCAGTGATACTCCCGTTAAGCTCGCCCACCTCGATTCCCAGCATCTTCCCAACCATCGCAACTGCAGTTTCGGCAGGAAAAGAAATCGCAACCGTGCCACGTGCCATACCGCTCAATCCGATGAGAGCAGTCAGCTCGTAAGGAACCGAACTGTCCTTGGCGACACCGATCTGGCCCTGCTCTACTTTGCTGCCCAGCATCGCTGAAAACAACTTGTGAACGCTATCAATAAACGGATTTATATACTCTATCTTCATCCGAAAAACCTCCGTTGCACTCTCCGGGCTTGATTAATTCATCGTGACGTTGTGCCACGCCGTTTAAGCCATACTCCCTGGTGTTCCGCTGGGGTCAGCTAAAAGTCACCTGAGGCAAGAAGAGAGCTCAAGACGACAAATTAGGTCTGGCTAAACTTATCGATCAGCTCTATCTCAGTCCCCGTCAGGACCTTATCGGCATCAAGCAGCATAACCACCTTGTCGGCTATTTTGCCCATGCCGAGGATGAAATCGGTATCAACATCTGCTCCGAGCTGGGGTGGAGGCTCAATCTGTCCCGCTTCGATATCCATCACCTCCGAGACTTCATCGACGATGGTTCCCATGGTCACCGGCTGTGAATCGCGGATCACCTGGACAACGATTATGACTGTTTTCTCCGTATCGTCCTTCGCATCCAGTCCGAATTTGATCCGCAGGTCGACAACGGGGATGACTTTCCCGCGCAAATTGATTACTCCGCGGATAAAATCGGGGGTTCTTGGAACACGTGTAACACTCATCATCCCGATGATTTCCTGAACCTTGAGTATCTCAAGTCCGTAGACCTCGTCACCCAGTGTGAATGTCAGATACTTACCCGCTTTTTCGGCCAGCGATTCGTCTTTCTTTTCTGCCATCTATTGGCCTCCTTCCAGCTCTTTATAAAGATATTCGATCCCAATCCATGGCGTACCCGGAGCGTCGGTTGAGAATGCCATTTGCTACTCTTAGCTTTCCTTCTTTCCTGATGTCCCGCCCTCGACGCCGTTTTAATCATTTTTCTCGGTGTCATGGCCCTCCACTGCAGGCTGCTCATCCGCGTCGCCGCCTATTTCGGATCGACCTTTTTCAGAATAAGCAAGCTTTACCAGGCCGCCGACATCGAGAATCAAGCCGACCTTGCCATCGGGCATGATGGCGCCACCAGCAAGTCCGGGAGAATTGCGAAGCATCCCTCCAAGCGTCTTGATCACGATCTGCTGTTGTCCCACAAGCTCGTCCGTGATCAGGCCTGCGAGCTTTCCGTCATCTTCAACCACCACCACCAGTGCTTTTGTAATATCAACTTCGGCGTCGTTAATGCGGAAAAGGGTACTTAGCCTGAACAGGGGAATCAGCTCACCCTGGACACTGAGCATCTCACCGCGCTTAAATACCGTCGAAATATCTTCCTTCCTGGGCTGGATTGACCTAACCACTGAGAGAGTCGGGATGATATATCGCTCCCCGCCGACTCTTATAACCATTCCGTCAATTATTGCCAGCGTCAGAGGTAATCGCAATGTGAAAATGCTGCCTTTCCCCAATTCAGAACGAATCTCCACCAAGCCCCGGAGTGCCTCGATGTTACGCTTGACCACGTCCATCCCCACGCCTCTACCCGAGACATCGGTTACCTTTCTTGCAGTGGAGAAGCCGGGCTCGAATATCAGGTTGAATACTTCCTTGTCGGTCATACCCTCGCTGCTCTTGATCAAACCACGCTCGATCGCCTTCTGAGTAATGCCCTCGCGACCGAGCCCACGGCCGTCATCCTCTATTTCAATAAATATGCTACCACCCTTGTGAAAGGCACGCAGCTCAACCCTTCCAAATCGCGGCTTGCCGGCCTTAATCCTCTGCTCGGGATCGCTTTCTATGCCGTGGTCGACCGCATTGCGCACCATGTGGACCAGCGGATCGCCTATTTGGTCGACTACCGTCTTGTCAAGCTCAGTATTCTCGCCGGTCATGCGGAAATCGATCTGCTTGCCCGATTTCTTCGAGAGATCGCGAACCAGCCGCGCCATCTTTTGGAATGTCGCTCGCACCGGAATCATCCTGAGCGACGTACCCATCTCCTGCAGTTCCCGCGTGATCTTGTCGAGCTGTTGCAAATGGCGTGAGAATTCCGTCGAGGTAATCTTGCCAACCTCTACCGCTTGACTGACCATCGACTCGGCGATTACCAGCTCTCCTATCATGTCCACCAGACGGTCCAGGCGTTCTGCATCGACCTTCAGTGTCTCCTTCACTTGTACTGTAGTGATACCGCCACTCCGCTGGGTACGTAAGGCCTTGGCGACCTCCCTGGCCGAGGCATTTCCATCGCGGACAAGAATCTCCCCAAGCCGCTCGCTCTTGGGCTCATCCTTCTGCTTCTCCAAAGCGGCTTCGACATCTTCACTGCGTATCGATCCGCTCTCCACCAAAATCTCGCCGATTTTGGTCTCAGTGGGATCATCCTGCTGCTTCGCGAGCGCGCGCTCTACCTTGTGTTTTGAGGTAGCTACCGACTCAACAAGTATTTCGCCAAGTCTCTTCTGTTGAGGTTTTTTACCTTGCCGTTCGAGGGCCGCCTCTACGCTCTCCATCGAGGCTGCTCCGCTTTCGACCAGGATATGACCGAGCTTATCAGCCGCCGGAGCATCTGAGGGAGAACTAGCACTCGGTATCCTGCCGGCCGCCACCTCTCGGATTCGCCTGAGCAGTGATGGAAGGGCGGAATCGCTTTTCAGCGGTTCCCCCGTCGTAAGTGAGTAGCTGACAAATCCGACCAGTTTTTTAAGCATGTCCACGGCGTCGAATGTCACGTCGATTGCGACGCCATCCAGCCTCAAGTCGCCTTTACGGGCCTTATCGAGAAGGTTTTCTGCTTCGTGTGCAAGCGATCCCATTTCGTCGAGCGCCAAGAAGCCTGCCACTCCCTTTATGGTGTGGAATGCCCGGAAGACGGCATTCAACGCCTCCGCATCTTCGGATTCGGTCTCGAGAGTGAGGATGTGAATATCAGCGGTGTCCAGATGATCCCGGGCTTCGGTGACAAAGTCGCCAAGAAGATCCAAATCGCCCTCAAGATATCGAGGCTGGCTGACGGCCGGCGCCTCCTCCTCGGATTCCGGGTAAGGCTCTGCTGCCTCTACTGCTTCCAAGCTCATCGCACTCAGGACCTCATTGACATCCCCGGGCGCACTTTCTCCGGTCGAGAGGTAGGTAAAGGCTTTGCCGAGCCAGTCCTTGACGGCTAGAAGGGCATCGATAGCCTGCTGGGGACGCACCGTATTCAGCATGTCCTCGGCCGCATGGCATAGCCGCTCCATCTCGGAAATCCCGAGCAGCGCCGATTCGCCCTTCAGGGTATGGAGCATGCGCCTGAGCTCGCCAAGCTTGCTCTCGTCCTCCATTTTTTCAAGATGCAGTATCAGGGCTTCAAGATCGTCGAGGTTGCCGGTTTGCCTCTCGAGAAACTCGGAGAAGATCGATTCGTCTATATGCGAAGGAAGCTTGTATCCCGAAAGGCCGGATACTTCTGCCACCTTGTGATTAACATCAGTCGCTGATTCACTCGGGAATTCGACCTCGTCTGCTTCGCGTCCGTCTCTGACGATTTCCAGCAGTGCGGAGACCGTTCCGCCCACGGCATCCATTGCCTTCTGAGGATCTTCCAGCTCTTCAAGAATAAGTAATTCGATAAGCTTGCAAGCCGACGTGGCAGCCTCCGACGCTCTCTCCATTTTCGCTTGCGCGGTCAGCTTGGCAGTTTCCTCAAGCCTCACGAGGATATCCGTCAACGCGGGAAAATCGGACGGCTCGGCAAAAACCAGTGCTTCGCAGAGCTTGTTCAACTTTTCGACAAGGACGGCATTTCCGTTTGGGGAGGCAGCTGTTGCCTTCCCCTTTCCGGCAGATTTGGGCTTCGCAGCCTGCTTTATAACGGGAGACTTCTTCTTTGTGCTCTTCTTCGGGACACACTTGTTCTTTTTTGATTTTTTATCTTTATCTTTCGCTGCCATTAACTTGCTCCTGTTTACGCATTACGCAGTCGGTCATCTGTAGAAATCCCGATTCGACAATCTCCCAAAAGGTGCGTGAGTAACTGTTTTGTATCAAAGACAAATAGCGAAACGCCATATTTCGGATCGCTGTCGAGTCAACTGGCAGCAGATATCCACCACAGTCGAAACGCTCCATCCTCGAAGAATGAGACTTGAAAAGAACCGCTTAACATACGGTTCGCTTCAAATGAGGATTATCCCCCCGATCACCGGTCGCGATAATAAAATGCTAAGTTGCCACCGGCTTCCCCTCTGCTCCAGACCGCGATGAAACAATCATCCTTTTTTCAAGTCGTTATAATAATCTGTTTTTTTATTCAATCTGGTCCGTAGCCTGAAGGGTGGATCTAACCTGTTAAATGCAAAAGAATTATAATCGGAAATAGGCGTATTAAACAAGCGGCGAGTAATATCCAAACAACATTTCACACCTAAGATGACTCTCCGCTCGACGGCAGATGAATCGGCGCTTTCATGTTATATTGATCATTCGTATGACAACGGATGATTGCTTGTTTCTGGCATGCAGCACGAACACTACATGAGGCTTGCTCTTGAGCAAGCCGATTTGGCAAGGCAGAAGGGCGAGGTGCCTATCGGGGCCGTCGCTTCTATGGGCGGCAAAGTCATCGCTGCTAAGCATAATTCATCGATAAGCAGGACCGATCCTACTGCCCATGCGGAAATCCTTGTCCTGCGCTCCGCCGCCAGGAAGCTCGGCGTATACCGACTCGAAGGCTTGGAAATTTATGTCACTCTCGAACCGTGCCTGATGTGTTTTGGTGCGATGCTGCACGCGAGGGTTGCCAGGCTGGTGTACGGTGCGGACGACCCGAAGGTCGGCATGAGCCGGATTCTACAGAGCCACCTGCAGGAAGCGCATTTCAATCACCGAATCGAAATTATCCGCGGCATTCTCGCCGAAGAGTGCTCGGCTTTACTGCATGGGTTTTTCCAGGATAGGCGTTGATCCCTCAAAGCCCCCCCCCCAGCAAATCACATGAAGGTGATTACCCGCATTTTCCTTTGAAAGTTGTCATTACGAAACTGCCGTTAATTCTCAGTTTTTATCCCGAAACGCTCGATGCGGTTACGCAAGGTATTGCGGCTTATGCCCAGCAACTTCGCCGCCTTGACCTGGTTTCCCCCGGTCTCGCCGAGTGCACGCTCAATTAGTATCCGCTCCATCGCGGGAATAAGCTCGATCGAGGGATCCTGCAAAGCCCTCTGCATTAGCCGAGAGGCAAAATCCACCAGATCATCTTCGCTCGGAGCGTGCAACCTTGGCTGCTCTCCTGCTTCCAGGAATGAGAAATCCCCTATCCTGAGAACTCCGCCCGGGTTGAGCACCATGGCCCTCTCAACCGCATTCTGTAACTCGCGAACATTCCCCGGCCACGGGTGGTCGCAGAGGAATCCCATTGCCTCTTCCGTAATTCCTTCGATCTTCTGCTCTGTCGAACGGTTAAACCGGCGGATGAAGTAATCGACGAGCCCGGGGATGTCGGAGCGCCGCTCGTTGACCGGCGGCAACGAGATGTGGACGACGCGCAGACGGTAATACAGGTCTTCACGGAACTGCCCCGTTGCAACCAGTTCCTCGAGATTCTGATTCGTGGCGGCAACAATCCGCACATCCACGTGGATTGTTCTCGTGCCTCCCACGCGCTCGAAACTCTGCTCCTGGAGCACGCGGAGTATCTTTGTCTGCATCAGCAGGGGCATATCCCCGATCTCATCGAGAAACAAGGTGCCACCGTCGCTGCGCTCGAATCGCCCGAGCCTCGTCTCATGCGCCCCTGTAAAAGCTCCCTTCTCGTGGCCGAAAAGTTCGCTCTCCAGCAGCTTCTCGGGAAGAGCGGCACAATTTACGGCATGAAACGGCTTGTCCCGCCGGGGACTGTAGTTGAAGATCGCCCGCGCGACAAGCTCTTTACCGCTCCCGGAGGGGCCGGTTATCAGGACGGTGGCGTCGGTGCGGCTGACCTTGCCGATGAGTTTGTAAACCTCCTGCATCGCCGGAGACGATCCGACTATTCGGGCCGTGCCCGATCCGTCACTCGGCGCGTCGGGAAGGCGAACCTTGTCTTTGATCAACCTGCTGTTCTCGACAGCGGATGCAATGATCCGCTTTAATCCCTTCACGTCGAACGGTTTAAGGACGTAATCGAAAGCGCCCAAACTCATGGCCTCAATCGCCGTCTCGGTAGTGCCATATGCTGTGGCGATGATTACCGGCAGTTTGGGATACCTCTTGTGTATCCTTGTGAACGCCTCGAGACCGCTCATTTGCGGCATGCGGATATCCATCACCACGGCGTCGTAGTCGTTCTTTTCCACCATCTCGATTGCCGTGAGGCCGTCCGGAGCTTCGTCTATCTCGTAGCCTTCCTTTCTCATCAGGGTGCGGAAGGAATAGCGAAGGTTTTTATCATCATCGGCAATTAGTATCCGGCTCATTTCCGCCTCCGCAATAACTCAGCGCTTATGCGTATCATGGTAAGGATAAAAACCGCAACAGACGTAATCCCTCATCGTCAGCTCTCCGGCAGGTCTATGAAGAATGTCGTGCCCGCTCCAGGGGCCGAGCGTACCTTGATATAGCCGCCGTGGCTCTCTACGATGCGCGCCACTATCGAAAGACCGAGACCCGTTCCGTCGGCACGCGTTGTGAAGAACGGGTTGAATATCTTGTTGATGATAACTTCCGAAATGCCACTGCCGGTATCGCTGAACTTTATCCTTAGGTATCTGCGGCCGCTCTCTTTGTCGCTGTGCTCCTCAGCGGAGATCTTGATTGTGCCTCCGTTTGGCATGGCGTTGATGCTGTTGAGAATCAGGTTGAGCAGTAGTTGGCCGAGCTGGCGCTCATCGCCCACCACGCTGGGAATCTCCTTGGGGATATCAAAACTGACCGTGATCCCCACCCCGTCCAGCTTGGGGCGGACCAGCGCCATAGTCCTGTCGATTACCTTCTCGATGACAATAGGCTCGGAGCGCATCTTACGCGGATGAGTGAGATCCATGAAACGTCCGATCATTGAGGCTACCTTGTTGATTTCCTCAGCAATTATCCTCAATGCGTGTCGGCGTTCGGAACTAATGACATCATCATCCTCGATGCTGTTAATCAGCATTTTTATTGTAGTAAGCGGATTGTTTATTTCGTGGGCCAGGCCTGCGGCCACCTCACCCATAGTTGATAATCGCTCGGTTCTCAAAAGTTGTTTCTGAGCATGCATGAGCTGCTTGTGCCTTGCTTGCAACTCCCTATGGGCCGAGATCAACTCGCGGTCGGCGGCCTCAACTCTCTTCTTCAGCATTTGCTGTGTCTTCTCGAGCCTCTCGAGCATTTCATTGAAGATCTCCCCGGTGATGCCGATTTCGTCGCGGCGGCGCACCGGAAAGCGGGTATCGTGTTCGCCCTCTCTGATCTTCTCTATCGTCTTTTTGAGAACGCCAAGCGGTCTGAGGATATTCGCACTGAGTGAATATGCAATGAGGGCTGCGAAAAGGCTTGAGACCACTACCAATAGGATGATAGTGCGGTTCATGTTATGTGTCGGCTCGAACGCCTCCTCGACATCCTGCTCAGCCACCAGACCCCAACCCATTTCAGGAAGATAATAATACGCGCCGAGTACAGGGACGCCCCGATAGTCGACAAACTCGCCGACGAATACTTTTTCCTCGCCCGAGATTAACCTTCTAATCGGATCGGCTTCTTTTACGTGCTCCTTCAAAACGCTTGAACGGTTCTTGTGAGTGACAAAGAATCCCCGGGAATCCACCAGATATGCCTCGCCGGTATCTCCGACCTGAATGTTATCGGTAATGCCGTTTACATCGTCCAGGCTGGTGATGACCACCACCTCACCAATAATCCGCTCATTGTCCTCCACCGGCGAGACTATCAGGATGTGCGCTTTCTCTTTCCAAAGGAAGGCGTCGGACACCACTGACCTGCCGTACTGCGGCTCGGGCAGTTCCGGAATTTCAACCCCATACTCGATTGGCTCCGGGAACGAGTAAATCAGGTTTTCTTGTAAGTCACATGCGCAGAAGTGCTTGTAATTCCCGTACTGTTCCGCAAAGGTATCATAGAACTCGTGAAAGCCTTTGGGGTCACCGCCGTGAAAGAGGCTCTTGACATACACGGTCGAGGCCAGCATGTGAATATCGGATTTTCGCTCGTTCATCCACTGTTCTATCGAAAG
>DATKUA010000033.1:0-12807 GCA_035530855.1 Acidobacteriota bacterium
CGAGCTGCTAATCAAGGCGCTGGGTGATGGAACTTGGGATGCCCGCAAGGCTGCGGCGAAGGCGCTGGCCAAGTTGGGCGAAGCCCGCGCTCTCGAGCCGTTGATCAAGGCGCTCGGCGATCATGACAAGGATGTCCGCAAGGCCGCAGCAAAGGGACTACGCACCCTCGGCGAACCTCAATGGTTGGAATTGGTTAAGGGGGATGATGATGACTTTGAACGCCTTGGCGAATCAAAAGACGCCCGGGCAGTCGAGCCGATGATCAAGGCCCTGGGCGATGGAGAAGTGTCGGTCCGCTGGGCGGCGGCGGAGGCGCTGGGGAAATTGGGCGACGCCCGAGCAGTCGAGCCGCTGATCAAGGCCCTGGGCGATGGAGAAGGGTCGGTACGCAGGGCGGCGGCGGAGGCGCTAGGCAATTTGGGCGACGACCGGGCCGTCGAGCCGCTGATCAAGGCCCTGGGCAGAGAGGGGTCGGTACGCAGGGTGTCGGCGGAGGCGCTGGGTAAATTGGGCGACGTCCGTGCCGTCGAGCCGCTGATCAAGGCCCTGGGCGATGGAGAAGGGTCGGTTCGCTTGGCTGCGGCGGAGGCGCTGAGTACCCTCAGCGAACTTCGCTGGGCGGAATGGGTCAAGGGTGATGATGAGGACTTTACTCGTCTTTCACTATCCGGTGAGAGCAACGCCGTCGAACTGTTGTTAATCGCACTAGGTGATGCAAATCGGGATGTCCGCTTAGCGGCGGCGGAGGCGATGCGCGCCCTCGACGAACCTCAGTGGTCGGAATGGATCAAGGGGGATAGTAATGACTTCGAACGTCTTGGCGAATCTGGAGATCCCCGGGCTGTCGGGCTGCTAGTCCGAGCCTTGAAGAATGAAGACATGGATATTGTAGAAGAAGCAGTAGCTGCATTGAGGAAAATAAAACCAATGGAAGCGGAGCAATTAATATTAGAGAATGTCGACTCAATCCAAAGAGGGATTCACAGAATAAAGAAATTTCTAAGACATGAGATCTTTTTGACTGACTATAAACTATGGCTACATAAGATTGTACAGATACTTAAGTCGGAAGGAATGCTCGCTTCCAACACATTAGCAAAGCTCATTTTGACATTGCTTGATTGCAGGAATCCAGATATTTGGGTTGTACTTGATGTATCTGGAGAAATGCCACCAACAAGTGAGCTTATTGACGCCGTAGTGAAAGTAGCCGAGGCGGAAGGTTTGACTTCTATAATTCCGCAGAACATGCCTTATCTTTCGGAGATTGTGGGACAGGGGAAAATTGGCTGGACCGATGAGACGGAGGAACGCATTAAAAGCGTTGCAAATAGAGTCCTTAAACAGCTAGCAAGGAAGTGATTAGTGTCGCCGCCTGATCAAAGTTATTATGATCCTGTTGTACGAAACGTTACATATTGATAAGATGGTTGGATGGATGGGGGCGTCTATAATTACTTTACTGGCCGTCGTGAGGACCGAAGAATCGGCCTGACTTCCCGGAGAAACTGCCCGCCGGGAATCAGCAATGGAGTGAATTCAACCAAAAAGGATTTTCGCCGGCATGCGGCCGGGAGACTACCGCAACCTAACCGCCCAGGAGAAGAGGATGCTCCTCGGCCGGTAGCCCTCGATACTTCCCTGTTGATTAAACTAGAACGCCTTGTGCTCGGTGCGCGCGATGATCTCGTCCTGCAGGCCCTTGGTGAGGTCGCAGAAGTAGTCGCTGTAGCCCGCCACCCGCACGATCAGGTCGCGGTACTTCTCCGGCTTCGCCTGCGCCTTGCGCAGCGTCTCGGCCGTCACCACATTGAACTGGACGTGGTGCCCGCCGAGGCGGAAATATGTCCGCACCAGCCGGGCGAGGTTCTCGATGCCCTCCTCGCCCTCCAGCAGCTTGGGGGTGAACTTCTGGTTGAGCAGGGTGCCGCCGGTGCGCGAGTGGTCCATCTTCGACGCCGATTTCAGCACCGCCGTCGGGCCCTTGCGGTCGGCCCCCTGGACGGGCGAGATGCCGTCGGAAAGCGGCTCGTGCGCCAGGCGGCCATCGGGCGTGGCGCCGGTCATCGAACCAAAATAGATGTGGCAGGTGGTCGGCAGCAGATTGATGCGGTACTGCCCACCCTTGGTGTTGGGCCGGCCGTTGACCGTTTCGAAGAATGCGTCGAAGAGCGTCCGCATGATCTCGTCGGCGCGGTCGTCGTCGTTGCCGTAGCGCGGCGTCTTGTTCAGCAACGCCTGCCGCAGCTTCTCGCTGCCCTCAAAATTGGCGCCGAGCGCCTTCAGCAACTCGTCTAACGTGAAATTGCGCTTCTCGTAGACCTGATCGTTAACCGCGCTGAAGCAGTCGGTCAGCGTCCCCAGGCCGACGCCCTGGATGTAGTTGGTGTTGTAGCGGGCGCCGCCGTCGTTGTAGTCCTTGCCGTTGGCGATGCAGTCGTCAATCACCGTCGAGAGGAACGGCACCGGCAGATGCTCGGCATAGAGCCGTTCGATGATGTTGTTACCGGTGATCTTGACGTCGACGAAGTATCTGAGCTGCCTGCGGTAGGCCGCCAGCAATTCCTTAAAGCTCTCGAAACCGCGCGGATCGCCCGTCTCGATGCCGATGCGCTTGCCGCTCACCGGATCGATGCCGTTGTTGAGCGTCACCTCGAAGATCTTCGGCATGTTGAGGTAGCCGGTGAGGATGTAGCTCTCCTTGCCGAAGGCGCCGGTCTCGACGCAGCCGCTGGTGCCGCCGCAGCGGGCGTCCTCGATCGTCTTGCCCTGGCGCAGGAGCTCCTCGACCACGGCGTCGGCGTTAAACATCGACGGCTGGCCCCAGCCCTTGCGCACGATGCGGCAGGCGCGCTTGAGAAACTTGTCCGGATTCTTGCGGCTCAACTGGATGTTGCTGCTCGGCTGGAGCAGGCGCATCTCGTCGATCACGTCCAGGACCAGGTAGGTGACCTCGTTGACGCCGTCGGAGCCGTCGGCCTTCAGTCCGCCGGAGTTGATGTTGGCGAAGTCGGTGTAGGTGCCGCTCTCCGCGGCGGTCACGCCGACCTTCGGCGGCGCGGGCTGATTGTTGAACTTCACCCAGAAGCACTGCAGCAGTTCGCGCGCCGACTCCTCGTCCAGCGTGCCGTCGGCCAGGCCCTGCCGGTAGAACGGGTGGAGGTGCTGGTCGAGGCGCCCGGGATTGAAGGCGTCCCACGGGTTGAGCTCGGTGATCACGCCGAGATGCACGAACCAGTAATGCTGCAAAGCCTCGCGGAAATTGCGCGGCGCGTGTGCGGGAACGCGGGTGCAGACCTTGGCTATCTCCTCGAGCTCGGCCTTGCGCTGCGGATCCTTCTCCTTCACCGCCAGCTCCAAAGCCTTCTCGGCGTGCCGCCGGCCGAGTGCAATGATCGCCTGAGCGGCGATGCGCATCGCTCTGAGCTGCTGTTGCCTGGCAAAGGCCTGGGGATCGTTGTAGATATCGATGCGCTCGAGGCTGGCGTCGATATCGGCGATGAAATCGAGGAATCCCTTGTAGTAGATTTTGCCGTCGAGGACCGTGTGCCCCGGCCCGCGCTGCTCCATGAACTCGGTGAAGATGCCGCTCTCGTAAGCCGCCTTCCATTCGTCGGACATCTCGGCAAAGATCCGCTCGCGCACCGTCTTTCCGCGCCAGAACGGGATTATCTCTTCCACATAGGCCCTGCGGGTCTCCTCGTCGACCTCGAAGGAGATCTTCTCGCGGCTGTTCAGCACGTCGAGGTCCTCGACGCTGTGGCAGCAGATTTCGGGGAAGGTGGGAGTCGCCTTCGGTGCCGGCCCCCGCTCGCCGACAATCAACTCCCCGTCGTTGATGCAGATCGTCCGCTTTTCCATGAGGTTTTTGAACGCGAGAACGCGCTGCATCGGAGCCGATTGCAAACCGGCTTCCTTGTAAAAGCGGGTCATTAACAGAGCCCTCTCGGCTGAGATTCTCGGTTTGGCATCCATGCTCTGCTGTCTGAGCTTTTTTACTCTCTCGTTCATCTCAGATTATCCTCTCGCGGTAACTTCCAGGCCGTAGCGCCGCAGCTTCTCGGCTATCTCCTCCATGTGGTCGCGCTCGGGAGGTCTGGTCGGCGGCATCTTGAATTCACGGTTCAGTAGTCTATATTTCTCGACTCCGGCTTCATGATACGGCAAAAGCTGAATCTTGCGAATACCGGGCAGTGTCGTGATAAATTCTCCCGTCCTTATTATGTTTTCATCGTTGTCGTTTATTCCGGGAATCACGGGAATGCGAATCAAGACTTCGCCGCCCGCATCAGCCAGCCTGCGGAGATTCTCCAGTATCGATTTATTCGATACGCCCGCCTCCCGCTGGTGCAGGCCGTCGTCCATCAGTTTCAGATCGTAGAGGAACAGATCGATCAACGGCCTCAACCGTTCGATCACCTCAGCGGGCACCGCTCCGCAAGTGTCGACAACCGTGTGAAGCTCCTCAGCCTTGCAGGCTTCCAGCAAAGCCTCGAGGAATTCCGCCTGGCTGAGCGGCTCGCCGCCGGAGAAGGAGACACCTCCGCCCGACTCCTCGAAGAAGGCCCGGTCGCGCAGCACCTCGTCCATCACTGCCGCGACCGTCATTTCCCGGCCGACAACCTCGAGAGCCTCCGAACAGCAGACATCCACGCATGCGGCGCACATCTCGCAGCGCTCCGGCAGCCGCGTGATGCCGCCACGCGAGAACGTAATGGCGCCGTGCGGGCAGGCCCTGTAACACTCGCCGCAGCCGATACAGCGGTACTCCCGGTAGACTATCTCCCGGTGCGACTCCTGGTTCTCCGGGTTGTGGCACCAACGGCAGCTGAGCGGGCAGCCCTTGAGAAACACGGTTGTGCGCAGACCGGGGCCGTCTTCCACCGAATAGCGCATGATGTTGGAGACGACGCCGGTGATTTCTTTCCCGTCGTCGAGAGCCGTACCGCTCAAACCGGCTTTCTCGTTTGCGCTCTTCCGCCGAGCCAATAGCTTTCACCTGTATGACAACAAAATCCACTTCCGATTGTAGCGGCACAACGGCCGTTAGCCAAGAGTACTATTTTTGCCTATGGTTATTGAGTACGTTTATAATCATGATTGAAAATCCTTTCCGCCGCGAATCCCGAGGAGGAATCATGTCAGAGCTAATCGGATACGAAGAAATCAAGGCTTCTCTCGACAAAATCGACGTCGTTTCGGAAATCGAACAAGGCTTTGCAGCCCATTCGCAGGGCAGGGCTGTGATTCCGCCGGTGGGCGAGCTGGTTTTCGAAGATCCTCCGGGGGAGACTCACATCAAGTACGGCTACATCAAGGGCGAGGAATACTACGTCATCAAGATCGGCTGCGGCTTCTATGAGAACCAGAAGCTCGGCTTGTCGACGCGGCAGGGCATGATGCTGGTGTTCGAGCAGAAGTCGGGCCATCCCGCCTTCATCCTCGACGACCAGGGCCTGCTGACCGACGTGCGCACGGCCGCCGCGGGCGCCGTCGTGGCGAAGTACCTGGCGCCGAAGAAAGTCCATCGCATCGGAATAATCGGTGCGGGCTGCCAGGGCAGGATGCAGGCGGAGTACCTGCGGGGCATCGTCGACTGCGACGAACTGATCGTCTGGGGGCTGAACCGGGAGGAACTGGACGACTACGTCGATAACATGCAACACACGGGCTACCACATCGCCACAACCCTCGACGCCGCCGAGGTCGCCGCCAGCTGCAATTTCATCGTCACCGCCACCCCTTCCAAAACGCCCCTGCTCAAGGCCGGCGATATCCGCCGCGGAACCCACATCTCCGCCTTCGGCAGCGACACTCCGCCCAAGAACGAAGTGGAATCCGCCATTCTCGGCAAGGCCGACATCGTCGCCGTCGACAGCCTCGAGCAGTCGCAACTGCGCGGCGAAATCTACCACGCAAGGAAGGCGGGTTACATCACCGACGACGACATCGTCGAGCTGGGCGACATCGTCACGGGCAAGGCTCGGGGCAGGTCATCCGACGATCAGCTCACGGTCATTGATCTCACCGGCGTTGCGGTGCAGGACATCCAGATCGCCAAGGCGGTCTGCAAGGTCATCTCCTCCGGGCAAAGCTGAGGGTATTAAAGTGTCCGGCTATTCATTCGACCACCTCGAAATAGAGGTCCCCACCCTGCTCCTCGACCGCGGAAAAGCACTGCGCAACATCGCCAAGATCGCCGGTAGAGCGCAGGCCTCGGGGGTTCGCTTCAGACCCCATACAAAGACGCACCAGTCCGCCGAAATCGCCGCCTGGTTCAGGGATTTCGGGGTATCCGCGATCACCGTCTCATCGCTCGACATGGCCGCCTACTTCGCCGCCGCCGGCTGGAACGACATCACTGTCGCATTCCCCGTCAATTACCGCGAAATCGACAAGATCAACACGCTGTCCGAAAGGATTTTTCTCAACCTGATCGTCGACTCGCGCGAGACGATCAACTTTCTCGATACGAAGCTCGCCTACCCCGTCCGCATCTGGATCAAGGTCGATGTCGGCTACGGCCGCGTCGGCGTCCACTGGGAAAAGCATGAGAAGATCCGGGCTCTCGCCGGCCGGATACGCGCATCCGCCAAGCTACAGTTTATCGGCCTGCTGGCGCACGCCGGCCACAGTTACCACGCCCGTTCGCACGAGGAAATCATCGGCACCTACAACGAATCGTTGCAGCGATTGTGGCGCATCAAGGAGATGCTGGCCGGCGAGGGCTTCGAGCGCTGCGAGATATCCGTCGGCGACACGCCATGCTGCAGCGTCGTCGAGCGCTTCGAAGGCATTGACGAAATCAGGCCGGGCAACTTCGTCTTCTACGATCTGAAGCAGTCGCAAATCGGCTCGAACACCGAAGAGGAGATCGCCGTCGCGGTCGTTTGCCCCGTCGTCGGTAAGTACCGCGACGGCAATCGTGTCGTGCTCTACGGAGGCGGCGCTCATTTGGGTAGGGACTCGCTGGTCGAAGCCGACGGCGGCAGCGTATTCGGTTACCTGGCAGCCCCCGCGGAGCAGGGTTGGGGTGCCGCCGTCCGCGCCGCGCCGATCGTCTCGTTGTCGCAGGAACACGGGATCATGAGGGTCGACGGCGAACTTTTTGAAGAGATCAAAATCGGAGGCTTACTTCCAATCCTCCCTGTTCACGCCTGCATGACGGCGATGATGCACGGGCATTACCTGACGCTCGACGGCGAGCTGATCGAGCGCTTCAATGGCTGAGCGCGCCAGTTAATTTATAGCGGTAGAAAATAAAAGGGGCGGACTTGCGTCCGCCCCGAGGGAACAAACCGAAGGGTTGGGTTTTATTGCCATGCCTGGGCCGCGTAGAGGAACGACGCGGCGGCATCCAGCGTGTACTCGTTCTGTGATGCGATCTGCCTGTGATCTTTATAGTTCAGCCGCTTGCCGCTGCTGTCCAGCTGCAGGCCGGGAACCACGCCACCGTCAATGCCGCCCGGCGCGCCGCCATAGAGATCGAGCAGCAGCTGCGAGTGGGGGAATTTCGGCGAGTTCGAGCCGATTCCGGTGACGAAGCTGTAGTCGGGGCCGGGATGCATGCCGAGCACCCAGTGCAGGTAGCGCTTGCCGCGCTTGGCCGGCACGACCGCTGGAAACTCCTCATGGAGGATCGCGTAGGTCGAGGCAAAGCCGAGGTAGTCGCTGCTCGAGCCCCACCAGCGGCTGAGGTTCTCGATGTTGACGCCGAAGATGTTGCCGCCCTCGACACCGGAGTTGTAATCGACCCAGCGCTGAGTCGCTTTGCGCACGCGGTCGCGAAGGTCGTTGTCGGCCGCATCCAGGCGCGCCAGGAACGGCAGCGCGAACCAGTTGCCGAAGGAGTTGATGTAGCCGGGCCACTCGACGCTCATCCCGTCGATCCAGCTCTTGTTGTTCTTGATGTAGTTGAGGTACTCGCCCTTGCCCGTCGTGCGGTAGAGCTCGGCGGCGGCGGCGAGCATCATCTGCTCCTTGCCGTGCTTGTACTGGTCGAACTGGCCGACCCAGATCTGATTGTTCGAGCGGAAGTACTTCCAGGCGCTCTCGGCCGCCGCGACCAGACGGTTGCTCAGCTGGTAATCGTAGCCGCGCACCACCCGGGAGGCCGCGGCCGTGGCGGCGGTGAATTTCAGCAGGTTTGGCGTGGTGGTGTTGGTGTAGACGTTGCGGTCGTCCTCCACCATGGAGGTGTTCGAGACACTGCCGGGCGCGACCGCGCCAGCGAAAATCTTGTTGTCGGTGAGCTTCTCCGGGGCCTTCTCGGCACACCAGAGGTCGTGAGAGTTGGCCACGACGGCGTCGTATACACGGCCGTTTTCCTTCTGCATGCTCAGCAGCCACTCGGAGCCCCAGGCGATCTGCTCGACGATGTCGGGAATCTTGTTTCCCTTGTTGGTGTTGAGGTCCTGCCTGCCCCATTTGATGCCGTAGTTGTCCCGCTTGTCGCCGTAGCGCTCGAACGACCAGCTCAGCAACAGAACCATGTAGGAGTTGTTGGCGACATTGATGTCGTAATCACCCGCGTCATGCCAGCCGCCGACGTTGAGGCCGAGGTGCGTTCCCGGTTGAGAGCCGGGCTCCATCGAGCCCAGGGACTTGAAGTTATCGGGACCATCGTGGTTGGGTCCGATATGAATTCCGTCATCCATGAAGCACTTGTCGTGGCCCAGCTGGCCGAATCTGACGCTGATGTGGGACATCTGAATCGGCACGTAGGTGTCGATCGTCTGGGCGTGAAGGTCCTTGTAGACATTCCTGCCGATCCGGAACGGGAAGCTGGTGCTCTTGTTGAAGGTGATCCGGTAGGTGCCTTCCCTGCTATAGTCCGAAAAGTCGAAGCGGAGAAAACGGCTGCCCCAGCGGCTCTCCTCTGCGTCCACATCGTACTGACGAACCGTGCGCCAGCCGCCGGCCTTGAATTTGCGCTGCAGGCGCACGACAGCGTAGATGCCGGTGTTACGCGCGTCTTCGACTATCGCCCACTTCTCGTCGTCGGGCGCATAGCCCAACTGGTTGACGTGGATGATTACGCCGTTGGCCGAAACGCCGCCCGAACCGCCGTTTCGGCCATCGCCGTCATCACCACCGCCGGAGTTGGCGGGCGGGGTGATCTTCAAGGTGAACGAGGGGTTAGTCGTCTTGTCGAAGTCGGCCCCTACCTGGAAAGTGTTGTCCTTGTAATACCTGTCGTCCGCCAGAAAGAGATTCGAGCCCGAACTCTCCACTTTGAGATTCAGAGCCGACGAACCGGGAGCCAGTTCGATTTTCCTGAAACCGTACTCCAACTCGTAGGCGTTGACGTCCTGCGGATAGAATCCGCTGCGGTTATTGGTGGCGTATTTCTTTCCCGTGTACTTGCCGGTCGGAAATTTGACCTCGAAGGCGGCCCAATCCAACGTGCTCCAGTCGGTGTTGCCAAGCGCGATCTTGATGGCAATGCTGGAACCGTCGGTCGAGAAGGTCTGGGAGAAGGTGATCTGCGTCCCGCGGAATTTGCCCTTCACCGCCACCGTTCCGGCGCCGACATTGACTTTGTACTCGGTTATTTCAGCATTGTAATAAGGCATCCAGCCGTTGATGCCGGTGTAGATGCCGCTTTCGTCCAGCAGCGTCTCGCCGTTGAGCCTGGCAAAGAAGCCGCCATTCTGCCACACCTCGAGTTCGAAGCTTCCCTCGGTGAAAGTGCCGCTCGAATCGAGACTTACTTTCGCTGCTGCCTGGCCGGCAAACGCAAACACCGCCGCCAGCAAATAAACCGTCAAGAGCGTTCCAAACTTTTTTGATTTCTGCAGGGGTGTGGCTGAAGCTATCTCTTTGACCCTTGTCATTCTGCCCAACCTCGCTTTTTGTTAACTCCTTATTCCGAGGACAGAACGGTCAAGAACCGTGCCAGAAATTTATTGGACGATAACTTGTTTAATTTCAATAATTTACTCAGATTTGTATTTCAGATCACACTGCGGGCGGCGTTGCACTACAGGTCTCGAAATGTTTCATCTTGCAACCAAGGGCTGCGCCGAAAACGCAGCTCTAGCAGGCCTCTTCCGGTTGATTTGCGGGGGAACCGGGCGGCAAGAGGGATCTCTGCCTACGACAGCTTTTAATTCTCTTGCTGGCTGTCAATCGACTTGATAGAATCCGACCGCATTGTTATAGCAAGCTCATGCCCCGACACACGGGAGAATAGCTTTCATAAAATCATTTCACTTGGGCCATCTTCTTCCAACTAATAATATCCCCCTGTTTTAATCCAGGAGGCTGCAATGTCACCGTTAATCCCACCACATCTTGAGAAGATAAAGCCTTATGAACCGGGAAAACCGATTGAGGAGTTGCAGAGGGAGTTGGGGCTTGAAGAGGTCGTCAAGCTGGCCTCCAACGAAAGCCCCCTCGGGCCGCCAAAGGTCAGCATTGAGGCGATCCGCAAGGCCATTGGCGAATTGAATCGCTACCCCGACGACAGCTGCTTCCACCTGAAGAACAAGATCAGCGGGAAGTTCGACGTCCCCACCAGGAACATCACCATCGGCGCCGGCAGCGCGGAGTTGATTATCAACTCCGCCCGCTCTCTCCTGAAACACGACGATTTCGCCGTCATCTCTCAGCAGACCTTCGTGATGTACTGGCTCGCGGTGCAGACGGTCAACGGCAACATGATCCGCGTGCCGCTGAAGAACTACACATACGATCTCGATGCGATGGCCGCGGCGATCGACGAGCGCGTCAGCCTCGTCTACATCGCCAACCCCAACAACCCGACCGGCACGATGGTCACCGCCGAGCAGTTCGACCGCTTCATGTCCTCGCTGCCCCCCGATGTTGTGGTGGTCTACGACGAGGCCTACAGGGAATACGTCGGGCGGGACGACTATCCCGACCCGCTTCACTACTACCGCCGCGGCGATAACATCATCATTCTCCACACCTTTTCGAAGGTCTACGGCCTGGCGGGGCTGCGCATCGGCTACGCGATGGCCAACGACGAGCTCAGCGACGCGCTCAAGCGCGTCCGCTCGCCGTTCAACGTCAACATCATCGCCAACGCCGCCGCCACCGCAGCTCTCGACGCCGTCGAGCATGTCGAGGAATCCATCAAGATCAACAAGGAGGGCATGGCCTTCCTCTCAGAAGAAATGAAAGCACTCGGGCTGAATGTCATTCCTTCCGTCACAAACTTCCTGCTCGTCGACTTCGGCCATGACGTGACGGATTTGAACAACAAGCTGCTGCACAAGGGTATTATCGTGCGGCCGATGGCATCATTTGAAATGCCACATGCGCTGCGCATTTCCATCGGCCTGCCCGACGAGAACCGCAAATTCATCCAGGCGCTAAAGGAAGTTCTCTAGCGGCTTGACAACATCTTACTACGACAACGGGTGCATCACTCCGGCGCCCGTTTTTTCGGGTTTGTCAATAATTCCGTGTATTTGATTTACCCGTTCAAGAATTGATGAGTATGATTCGTGCAAGTGAGTCTTGGTCTGAACGGCTCGGCCCGGTTGCGGCGGAGCCCGCCCAAAGACCCCGCCGATGAATGCCGTCGCAAGCCGGACTGACTGCTGAAACGCCTCTCCCCGCCGCCAACCGCCGCGCCCTGTCACACTTTCCTGTCATCTCCCAGAGTTATCACCACATGTCCCTTCTTGTGGCCCTGGTCGACATACCTGTGAGCCTCGGCAATCTCCTCCAACGGATAAACCCGGTCTATCACCGGTTTTATCTTTCCCACCTCAAAAAGCTCTCCCAGGAATTTCAAATCCTCGGCACTCCCGTCTGTTGTCCCGCCTTTTAATTTCTTGCTGCCTATCATTGAAGTCCATAGCATTCGGGCAAACTGTGGCGGCCCGGCGACTGCTGCAAGATGGACTCCATTTTGCCTCAGCGTACCTTTACTGCGTGAAAACGAAATATTGCCTACCGTGTCAAGAACAATATCGTAGGTCTCACTGCTCTTGGTGAAATCCTCTTCCGTATAGTCAATCACCTTGTCGGCTCCCAGAGATTTCACCAGCTCCAAATTCGCTCTACTGCACACCCCCGTGACTTCCGCCCCGAAGTACTTGGCAAGCTGCACGGCATAAGTGCCTATCGATCCGGAAGCGCCGTTGATAAGCACCTTGTGTCCGCTCCGAATCTTTCCCTTGTCTCTAAGGAAAAACAATGCGGTTATCGCCCCAAAAGCAACGGCGGCGGCCTCCTCATAGGTCATATTGGCCGGCTTTATGGCCACCACACCGTCCTCTGGCAGACATTTGTACTCGGCGTAAGCGCCAAAATTAAATCCTGTCCCACCAAAAACCGGGTCACCTTTTTTAAATAATTTTACATCCTTGCCTACCGCTTCAATTTCTCCGGCCAGCTCAAATCCGAGAATTTTTTTCCTTGGTCTTGTCAGACCGAACATTAGTCGCGCGAATAACCAGAACCCCTTGGGGAATTTGGAACCTCGCATTCTACAATCCCCTGATGTCACTGTGGTTGCATATACTCTGATCAGCAATTCATTGTCCTTGGGAGTAGGTTTTTCCACCTCCCGCAATTCAAGAACATCGGGGGGGCCGTATTTTTCATAGACGACTGCCTTCATTGTGCTCCTCCGGGATTACTCTGATTCGGCCATTTTCAGTATGGTAAACCGCATCCATCCCGCCTGCAAGCCGGCCGAACCCGCCAATCTTAAAGGTGGTGAACACTGCCTGAATTTCAAAATCTACACTCACACACCCGCTTTTCCCCGCCGCTTCCCGATCCAAACCTCCGGCCCCTCCGCCCTGGCTTTCATCTTTACGCCATCC
>DATKUA010000034.1:0-46172 GCA_035530855.1 Acidobacteriota bacterium
CAGGTCGACCGATTCCTCCTTCGGCGTGATGTGGATGTCGGAGGCGCCGCGGGCCACGCCGTCGGCGAGGATGTCGCTGACCATGTTGATTATCCGCCGCGTCGAGTGCTGGCTGTCGTCGGGGCGGTCCTGGATGATCTCTATCGGCCGCTTCAGGTCAATCCGTTCACCGCTCTCGGCGTAGTCGCCGCTGTAGAGGCGTTTGATCGCTCGGGTTATTTCCCGCGATGAAGTGAGCACGGGTTTGATTTCACGCCGCAGTACGTTGCGCAGCATGTTCAGCAGATTCCTGTCTTGCGGATGTGCCATCGCCACGAGGAGCGTGTTTCCCTCCACGGAAAAGGGTACGAGTTTGTTGAAACTAATGAATTTCTCCGTGAGCAAAGCCCTAAACTCGGAAGCTATCATCAACGGGAGGCGCTTGATAAATGCGATACCCAATTTTTTCGAAAGCAGTTCCAGGACAATCCGCTCCGGCACCAGTCCCTTGGAAATCAGTAGCTCCCCCAATAAAACATCCGTGCCACTCTGCTCGCGAAGCGCCTCTTCAAGCTGTTTCGCATCAATGAGGTTGCGCTCGAGCAGAAGCTGGCCCAATGGCATGCGGCGGTTCTGCCGCTCTTCGACCTTGTGCAGGAACCTGCTTGCAGCCCGGTCGAATTCCATTTCGGTCGTAAGGACCGGCTCAACCAATTTGACGCCCAACAATTGTTTGACCTCGTTGAGCAGATCGTCATCCACCCTGTCGACGGCGACCAGATAGATATCGTCCGCATTGCTCCCCTTGGCCAGAGGCATGACCTTGCGCTGAAAGACAAGTTCCTTCGGAAGGCTGCTTATGAGGTTGAAATCGAGAATCGAAGTCTCGCTGATCGGCAGGAAGCGGTAGCCTATTTGCCTTGCGAACATTTCCTGCACCGGCGCTTCCTCTACATATCCCAGTTTTCTGAGAATCTCCCCGATTTTTTTCCCGGGTGAGTTCGACTGAAACTTTAGCGCTTCGCCGAGCTGCTTTTCATCAATGGCACCAGCCACCACCAGCATCTCGCCAAGCTTCATCCGGCGGCCCTTGTAGAACTCTTCGATTGCCGACCGGATGTCGCCAGTGCGGTGTTGTTCGAGGTCGTAGGCGTAAAGATGGATGTTTAGCCTTGCGGCGATGCCTTCGATCCACCCCTCGTTGACCCGGCCGTAGGGGGTGATTATCACCACGTGGGTCCCGGCGTCGTAGATGGGCAGGATGCAGTAAAAGCGGGCTATGTACTGGGGTATCCTCTCCGCCAGGCGCGGATCGATCCTTCCAACATCGATACTATTCTTTACTGTTGCCATCGCACCGTTCTCCGAGCACCTTCCGAGCTAGGGGAAAACGATCGATTCGAAATATTTCCTGCGTTCCAAGGGATCCTCAAGCAGCTGCATCAGAGGCCACTCGACTTTTGCGTCGAACAACTCCAGATACACCTCCACGTCATCCGCCGATTCCCACTCGTTGAGGCTCAACATGGCGGCGAAGTTGAATAGTACGCCGCAGTTGATCTTGTTGCCGGTGTAAGGCAGCATCCCGTTTCCCTGGGGAGATAGCATCTCTCTGAGATTATTAAACAGTGTCTCGAGGAATTGCTTTATTCTCCGGAAAACGGCTTTACGGCGTGTCTTGTCGGCATCGTGATAGAGTTTTCGCGCCATAGTCAGGGCGCCATCGAGCGCCAGGCGATTGCAAATCACGAATCGTTCAAGGTCTATGATTTTCAATTTCTCCGGCGCCCCATCCGACACCGAGAAGTAGTGCAATGAGAGAGTATCCGGGCCGGATGGGGTTTTTATTCGGAGGTCCGCATCGTCTCTCAGAGTTCTGCGGAGTAGCGAGGCCCTCGACTCCAGCTCTTCCAGGGTTGGCTTCTCCTCCAGGGGCTCTATTTCTTCATCTTTGACTACCAGCACGCTATCAATAGGGGGTAACTCGAGAGGTTTGCCGGAACTGGCTGTCGGCCTGAAAGTCTTGTCTAATGGAGCCAGTGAAAGTATTTCATCGTCCGGGTCTGCGGAGTCCATGCCAAGAAGATCCTCGAGATTGCGCACATAATTTTCCATTGCTGCAAGTTTTAACTGGTCGCTTTCTCGAATCGGTCCGCGCCGCAGCGCTGACCTCACGCGAGCGATGAGTTCCTTGGATTTGAAGGGTTTTGAGATGTAATCGTCGGCGCCGACACCCAAGCCGAGGATGACATCGCTCTCCTCATTCTTAGCTGTGACCATTATCACCGGGAGCTGGCGGGTATCGGGATCGCTTTTGAGCTGTTGGCATAACTCGATGCCGTCGACGCCCGGCATCACCAGATCAAGGATAATCAGATCGGGTTTCTGCGCTTCAAGACTGCTCAGCCCTTCGCCGGCGTCTCGTGCACAGATTACTTCGAATCCCTCGCGACTGAGGTTGTAATCCAGTATCTCCCGGTTATCCGGATCATCATCGATGACGAGTATTTTCCCTCTGGCCAAGGTCCCATCCAGAAACGTCGAAATCAGACAATTTTCGGCAAATGCCGGATAATTTGTAAGGATACCCCAGGCTGATTATGGTCTCCGGAAGAGTTGCCCGTCAAGGGTGGAGGCATTCCTGCCGGGGGGGGGGATTTCTTATCATGATGGTCCTTGAGGTGGAGAACACGATAAGAATTCACAGTAAATCATTTGGGCGGCTGCCATTCAGCCGGTTGAGCCTCTTTTCTGCTTGCATTTAGCCATCCCATAGGCAAGATAACACCAGTGTTCGACACGGCAGAGGCAATTCTGAGACCAGCTGAAGGCGTTACAGGGGAGATGTCTATTCAGCCAATCCTGATGAGCAGGAGATGAAAGAATCGATCCATTCGGCCGCCGGGTAAAGGATTCTGCCGGTCAGGAAATACAAGTTCGATCCGATGGGGGGATTTTCATGGGGCAGGGGAGGGAAACCGGGGTCAAAGCGAAGCTGACGACCTTCGATACCACGATGCTCGTCGTCAGCCTCGTGATTGGCATCGGTATTTTTCGCACACCGGCGATGGTGGCGTCGGAGACAAAAACACCCCTGCTGTTCTTTGCCGCCTGGATCATTGGGGGATTCGTCACTCTCTGCGGAGCGCTGACCTTTGCGGAAATCGGCGCGCGCTTCAACCGCCCCGGCGCCTTCTACAAGGTTGTCGCCGAGAGTTATAACTCGCTGTTGGCCTTTCTGCTTAACTGGACGGCAATACTGATTGTCAACGGCGCAGGCTGTGCTGCTGTGGCGCTAATTGCGGCGGAGTACCTCAACCTGATAATCCTGCCGCCTCATCTTCAAAGCCCGGAGACGGCATCGCTGACCGCATGTGTGATCATCATCTTCCTTTTGGCAATCAACTATATCGGTATCAAAACCGGCGCCTGGACGCAGAATATCCTCACGGTGATCAAGATTGCGATGATTGTGGTGCTGAGCGCTGTGGCGTTCTTCTATGTGGGCGGCGGCGGGGTAGTGCCGCGCGCCGAGCCGCTGGAGGGCACTTCGCCGTTCCTGATAGCTCTGGGGCTGGGATTGATATCAGTGTTCTACACGCTCGGCGGCTACCAACTGACGATCAATCTCGGAGCGGATCTCAAGAATGCGCGGCGCAACATGCCGCGCGCGATCGCCATCGGCATCGCGATCATCATCGCGCTATATCTCGTTGTGAACCTGGCTTATTTCCTAGTGCTCGGCGTACCTGGCATTGCCAGAGCCAAGCTGGTTGCGGCAGAGGTGGCGATGATCTGCTTCGGACCGATAGGACAGTTAATCATCTCCATTTCAATCGTAATCTCGGTGCTCGCTTTCCTGGTGGCAACCTACATGCAGCTGCCGCGCTCTTACTACGCAATGGCGGAGGACGGCGTGTTGCCGAAGATTTTCAAGCGGGTGAACCCGAAGACGCAGGTCCAGGAGTTTGCCCTGCTGTTTCTCGGGCTGGTTGCTTTCACGTCTATCCTGCTGATGGGGACGTTCGAAAATCTACTCAAGTACGTGATGCTGTTCGACAGCTTCACTCTGGCGACGGTCGCCTCGACGGTGTTCATCCTGCGGCGTAAAAACGTGCCGCAGAAAGATTACGACTGTTACAAGGTGCCGCTCTATCCGTGGGTGCCGGCGATCTTCGTCTTCTTCCTGCTTTGCATCACTGTCAGCGTGATTCTGGATAATCCCGCTTCGGCATTGATCGGCGCCGGGATCGTGATTATCGGGCTACCCATTTTCTTTATAATGCGGAAAGTGACAGCCGCAGGACGGTTTTAATCCTGTTCCTCCACAGAACATGAAGGGTGCAAGAAATCCGCATGCCGGATTCCCTATTTGGCTAGGATCAGGAAGTGGTACTTGCCGCTGCCCGTGTTGATGAAAACTCTGTCATCCTTTACGCCGGAAACCGTGAGTTGGGCAGAAGGCTGACGCTCGGGCCAGATTTTTTTGCCGGACTCGTATACGGAGATTTCCTTCCAAAACAGAGGCAGCCCGATTTCGGCCTCGGCGCCAACAGGTATATCAGCTGTCAACTCGAATTGAGCCTTGGAGCGCTGCCAGCTGACGGCGAGTTTACCGAGCGGCGTGGATGTTTCCGCCTCGACATGGTCGAGATCGCCCAAGGGGTGCGGGAGGATGCTGATCCGACTCCAGCCCGCGCTCGCGGGTTTAAGCCCGGCAAGGTACTTGTAAAACCAGGCGTCGACGGAACCGAGCATGATGTGATTCTGAGAATTCATTCCGCCGCCTTCCCGTTTCTCCCACCGCTCCCAAAGCGTCGTCGCGCCCTCGGCGATCATGTAACCCCATCCGGGGTAGCTCTCCTGGGCAGCAATCTTGTATGCGGCTTCGGCGTGGCCGTTTTCGCAGAGAACCTCCAAAAGGTAACGTGTGCCGATCATCCCGGTGTCGAGATGGTAGTCGTTGAGCCGCACAACACTGTCGACGAGTGTATCGATAACCTGCTGCCTGCGGTCATCGGGAACGAGGTCGAGGTGCAAAGGCAGGAGATTGGATGTTTGGCTCGGTTCGAAGTCCATGGGACCGTTGTGCAGGGCTGCATAACCGCTTTCGCCCAGGAATGAATCATTGAAGGCGGCCTTGATTTTCTCCGTCAGAGAATTGTAGATTTTCTCGTCCTTCTTCTTTCCCAGAACGGCTGCAATCCTGCCGAGGTGAAGAACGTCGTGGAAGTAGTACCAAGTGGCGACCAAATCAACGGGAGTTTTTTTCGAAGCAATCGATCCGGGCGAGCACCAGTCTCCGTACTTACCCAATGTGCGCTGAATGTTCCCATCTGCCTGCGAACGCAGGAACGAGACGTAGCGGCACATTGAGTCGTAGTTTTCCTCGAGAATTCTCTCATCGCCGTAATGCAGGTACATCGTCCATGCCAGAGTAATAAAAGCCGCGCCCCAGGCGGGATCGGCCGGGTAGAGGCTGCGGATGTATCGCGGTACGATATCCGGTAATCCGCCTTCGGATTCCTGGGCAAGCCTGATTTCCCTGATAAAATTGCTGTAAAAAGCGGGAAGGTCGAAGTTGAAGATGGCCCCCTCGGCAGTCAAGTGGGCATCTCCAAGCCAGCCGAGGCGCTCGTCGCGCTGCGGGCAATCGGTGGGGATGCTCATCAGGTTGGAAAGCTGTCCCCGGACTACATTCTCGTGGATGCGGTTGATCAGTTCGTTGGAGCATTTGAAGCGTCCGCAGCGATCCGCCTCGCTGTGTACAAACCGGGCTGCCAGCGAGTCAAGCGATAGAGCTCCGGAATATCCGGTTACCTCCACGAAACGAAAGCCGTGGCAGGTGAACCTAGGTTCCCACATCTCCTGGTTCCTGCCCTTGAGGATATAGCTGTCGGTAGCATCCGCACCGTCGTTGGTTGCTGTGTTGAGTGTGCCGTCCTCGTTAACAAGTTCAGCATACCTGAGCTGGACTTTGGTACCGGACGGTCCGCTGACTTTGATCTGTGCCCAGCCACTGAGATTTCTGCCAAAGTCGAAGATGTGTATGCCCTTTTTCGGACTGTAAAGCCGTTGCGGTTTGATTGTTTTTTCAACTCGAATCGGGGGCATCATCTGCGAAGAAAGAGGCGGACCCTCGACCTCCAGGGCTTTCTCCCAATTGTTTTCGTAGAATTCCGAGTCATCCCAGCCGGTCATCTCCATACGCGCGTCGTAGTGCTCGCCGTAATAGAGGCCGTTTTCGCGAAGTGGGCCATGGGATGCTCGCCAGCTGTCGTCGGTGACAACGACATCCCTGCCACCGTCCACATACTCTATTTCGATTTGCAGGAAAGCCTTGGGTTTGCCGTAGCCGAAATTCTCGATATGGCGGCCGCTACCCAGAATCAATCCGATTGTTGAATTGCGTTCAAGCTTACCCGTGACATCAAAGGTGGAGTATAGAGCCGTTTTGTTATAGTCCGTTTGCCCCGGATCGAGAACCGCGTCGCCGACCTTGTGGCCGTTGATGCGCAATTCGTAAAATCCCAGTCCGCTGACGAAGGCCGTCGCGCAGGCGATATCAGCTTTGAGCGTCACTTCTTTTCGCAGGTAAATCCCAAGATACTGCACGTAGTCGCCCTGGTACTGCCCGAGCATCACCGTCCCGCGTGAGCTGAACATCTCGGGATTTCTCATGGTAATCCATTTGGCCTGCCACTCATTGTTGTTGAAGATACCGGTGCCGAAGATAGTCGGCTCGCTGAAATTGCTGGATTCCCCCGAGGCGTTGCGCCACATGATGCGCCACCAGTAACGCTTGCAGCTTTTGAGCGGCTTGCCGTCGTACGGGATGCCGAATGACCTTGGCGATTCGATCTCTCCGCTGTCCCATATGTCGCCTGTTTTTCTTAGAGACAGTTCGCGGCCGGATGACACAATGATCCTGTACGCCTTCTGCTTCTGTCCTTTGCGGGGGTACGAAAGGATCCAGGAGAAGCGTGGATGCGGAATGCCGATGCCGAGAGGTTCGCGAAGATACTCGCAACGCAAATCGGTGGGGACAGGAAGCCTGCCCGGATCTAGACTCATCGTATGCCCTATCGGGCGGAGTCGATTACCGCCCTAATTGATCGAACATGTTTAGGAGTCGTGCCGCAACAACCACCGATAATAGATACGGGCAAATTGATCAACTCGTTCGCTTTGTAGGCCATAAATTCCGGGGTTTCAGGGTAGACAACCTCACCGTCGCGAGTGATTGGAAGTCCTGCGTTCGACTGGATCGCTATCGGCATCTTGGTGTGATTCTTGAACTCCACTGCAATTTCGATCATCCGCTCGATGCCGTTTCCGCAATTGGAGCCGACGATGTCGGCCCCGGCTGCGGCCAGCCCATCGGCAGCCTGAGCGACCGTCACACCCATGACCGTGAAATAGCCTCTCGGTGTGGGATCGAAAGTCATGGTGGCCATCACAGGAATGCGGGGCGCCGCGTCCCTGGCGGCCTTGACTGCCAGCTTGGCCTCGGCAAGATCGATCATCGTCTCTACGACGAAGATGTCGGCGCCGGCCGCGGCCATGGCGGCAGCCTGCAGTTTGAATCCGTCGTATACCTCTTCAGGTTCGGCATCACCGTAGGGTCTCAATATTGCTCCCGTCGGCCCGATGGACGCCGCGACATATGCTCTTCCTTCGGCGGCCGCTCGCGCAGCTTCTACGCCTGCCGTGTTGATCATTTCGGCTTCGTTATCTTGGCCGTAGTGCCGCAGCTTGATCGGCGAGGCGCCGAATGTGTTGGTGGTGACGAATTCCGCGCCGGCTTCGATGTAGAGCCGTGCAACCTCCTCGAGCACTTCAGGCCGCGAGAGATTGAATGACTCGGGCGGTCGACCCGGCTGAAGACCGCGGGCCATAATCATCGTACCGATGGCGCCGTCGAACAGGAGGATCTCCCCGGCGGCGATCCGTTCCAGCGGATCCCTCATTTCACTCCAGCCCCAGCAGGGCCTTTACCCGGACAACGGCGTTGGCGGCGTCGAAGCCGTAAGAGTCGGCGCCGATCTGGTCGGCGAATTCCCAGGATACCGGCGCGCCGCCGATGATCGTCCTGATCCTGCCCGCCAGCTCGCGCTCCTCGAGCAGCTTTACCACCTGGCCCATCACCGGCATCGTCGTCGTCAGCAGGGCGGACATGCCGATCACGGGTGCCCCGTGCTCCACCGCGGTTCCGACAAACCTTTCCGGGGCGACGTCGGCTCCGAGATCGATCACCTCGAGACCGGCCCCTTCGAGCATGATTCCGACCAGGTTTTTGCCGATATCGTGCAAGTCTCCCTGTACCGAGCCGATGACTACTTTGCCGAGGACAGGCACGTCGTCCTTGATCAGCAGGGGTTTGAGCAACTCCATGCCGGCATGCATCGCCTTGGCTGCGAGGAGAACATCGGGGAGGAAGATCTCATGCACGCGGAATTTCTCACCCACGACATCCATCCCGGCTATCAACCCGTCGTTGAGAATCTGAGTTGCCGGCATCCCGTCGTCAATGGCTTGCTGCGTCAGTGTGAAAACCGCTTCATGGTCGCCTTGTTCGAGTTTGTTTGCTATCTGTTGGAGAATCTCCAATTCCTGCCTCCTTTAATTGGCGGTGTGCTTGCGAAGCATTTGTGTGATTCTCTCCCTGCAACCGTGAGTTGTGCAAGTGCTGCAGAAGGAGAAATCATCGTCGAAAACATGTATCGCAGCCGATCCGGCGATTAGCGCTCCGGAGACCGACTTGAGCGGGATCATCAGAAAACTGTCGTTGAGAGTCATGCCGATCTCCTCCGGCCGCAGCCGGTCGAAGAGCCGGCGTTGGCCGCTGATGTGCCAGCCGCAGTAGCCGGGGCTGTAAGGCAGAATCTCCGGCACCGGATCCGTATGGTTTTCTTCCCGCAGCTTCAACATGAGCCGCTCCGCGGCGAGGTCGACGGCCTTATCCGCCGCGGCGGATGCAACGGAGTCGAGCATGTAACCCAGGGCTGGTTCATTGACCGCGAACAATTCCCTGATCCGCTCGCAAACCTGCGCCCCGACCGTGACCGTAAAAAGCGCCAAAGTCGAGGCTTGCGGATAGATAAACTGCAGCGGGGTTTCCGGTTCGTTGCGCCCCTCACCGAAGTAGATGCCGGCAAATTCCTCGCCGGTGACAGTCTCCATTAATCCCCGCGGCTCGGCGAGCGAGGAGAATATTTCTGACGCTTTGTCGAGGATGCCGATGATCCTCGCCGGGGGATCGACGCGGCGCGGGATGCCCTGCAGTTCGAGCACTGATTTTCTCTCGGGCGCGACCACGCCGGCTGATAATCGGAAAATTTCTCTCATTCTTCCCTGGCAGGCAGCGAGTCCATGCCGCAACGGCGCGCCTCGGTTTCCATCAGCCGTGTCAGCTCGTGCTTTGCTTCATCGGCGATGCGCGAGGGCGTGTATGCCGCCAGCAGGCGCTTTACCTCAGTGTTGGCGCGTTGGCCGAGCGTGAGGCTGCCTTCCTCTCGCCAGCGCGAGAGATTCGCGCGGTTGATCGTCGGGCCGGGGAAGGTGATCTCCTCTCGCAGGTGCTTGCGCGTGTGGTCGGCTATCAGAAGGTGCTTTTCCTTGATCAGTTCCTGAAAGAGAGGGATCGAGGGGAAATCTTCGCGCGGCTCGATGCCTGCGATCAGGCGATAAGTCAGGCCGCAGATCTCATTGTCGACTACCAATTTCTCGAGGCTCTGGCAGCTCTCGAAGTCGAGCATGCCGGGACCGGAGATGTTGTTGATGCCGGAGAGCGCGGCCAGTGTTGCACCCATCGCCGATTCGATGCCCGCCTGCGCGTCCAGTGCCTTGGCGTCGCTGAGCGAGATATAGGCCTGCGTCGGCATGCCAAGGTGTTTGCCGATTTCGCTGTAGGCGCAATCCTGCATCATTGTCTCGACGGCACCCATCGGCGTCGTCTCGTAGCGCATGTCGAAGATGGCAGGGGAGCCGCCGTAGAGAACCGGCGTTCCGGGAGCTGCGAGTTGGCTGAACACCAGGCCGCTGAACGTCTCGGCAGTGTGCTGAATCAGCGAACCGACCAGTGTGACCGGGGCCATGAAGCCTGAGAGCGGCATCGAGATGAATTCGATCGGGATCGAATAGCGCGCGCAATCGAGAACGTTCTGGCTGGTGACGTCGCTCCACTTGATCGGTGCTGTGGGGCAGCAGGAGAAGATAGTAAGCGGCTTGGCCGCCAACTCCTTCTCGGAGCCGCGCACTGCAAGTTGCAGGTCTTTCATGATCTCGAAGGCCTCGATCGTGAACGCGCCGGTGACCACCGGCTTCTCGCAGTAGAGCAGGCTTAGATAAAGGCGATAGCTGTCGGAGATTTTCGCGTGCACGTCGGCGGGAATGAGGGCCGTACTCTGCGAGGCGATGTGCGGCAATCCGCCCATCAACTTGGCGTAGGCGATATAGTCGGCGGTATCCGGCTTGCGGATCTCGCCGGTTTCGCCGTCGAGAATATTTATCGCCGCGGAGCCCGGAGTGAAGTAGACATTATCGTCGGCGAAGTCGTGAGTCTCGTTGCCGAGCGCGTCGTAGAGCTTGAACGAGCGCGGCACAGTCTTCAGCGCGTTGTCGATCATCTCCTGCGTGAAAACGGCATGCCACTTGCCCTCGTCGATCCCTGCTCCGGCGTCGCCCAGCATGTCTAGCACAGCTTTGTTATGGATCTCGGCGCCGAGCGTGCAGAGCACTTCGCGCCCCTCGGCTACTATCTTCTCAATCAACTCGTTGTCGAGTAATCTCAGCTTCGGCCTCATTCAATACCTCCTAAATATTGGCCCCAGACCATGGCTTCCATGAGAGGATACATCAAATGATCCTTCGCATCAGGAAGAAAACGTATCCGTAGGAATCGCTGAAGCGCCTGTGCATCTCGATCTCCTTCTCAGTCATCTCGATTACCGCACTCATTTCTTCGTCATCGTCGGGCTTGAAGCGCGCAATGCGCTCGAGCAACGGCGTGTAATAATCGTCCCACCAGGCTTCCTTCGGAAGGGCGAAATGTTCGAATACCTCGAAGCCGGCTGCTGTGGCGGCTTCAATGTTTGAATTAACGGTTCCTATCCCGGGATATTCAGCTCGCAAGTAGTTGTTAACCTCTTTTGGAGGATTGTCCGTCAACCAGGCCAGCTCACTGACCGCCGCCAGCCCTCCCGGCTTTAGCATCGGCCTCCATTTGCGCAGACCGTCGCCGAAACCGATATTGTATATGGCTCCTTCGGACCAGATCAGGTCGACACTCTCAGGCGCGTAACCGAGATCGTTCATGTCGGCGTGCCTGGTGGTGATCAGGTCGCCGAAGCCGAGTTCCCGGGCCGCCGCATCGAGCCTTTGCAAGCCGGGCTCGTAGATATCGATCGCCGTGACGGGCACACCAAGCTTCTTCACGAGGACGAGCGTTTGAGTGCCCGAGCCGCAGCCGACGTCTATGACGATCGGCGATTCCGGCAAGGCCGGCAGCTTGTCGAGGGCTTTAAGAGTCGACTCCTTACTGCCCGGACCCTGGCGGGGAAGGTTGTCAAACAACTTGAAGAAAGCCGGCGGTAACTCCATTTCCCAACCTTTCTTTTTTCAGGATTTCTTTCTTTGGCCTCGGTTTCGTCGATCGGGCGTTTTCGTGAATTGTGCTCGGCAAATCAACCTGGTCATTCCGCCTCGGCATCGGGTTGAGAGAAGCGTTCAGCGAGGCGTGCGAGCTCTTCGAATTCCCGCTTCAACGCAGGGTAGAGAGCGCGGTAACGCCGGTAGTACTCGCTGTATATTTTAACAGCGGATCCCGGTGAAGTCCGCCCGGTGATCCGAATCGTGGTCGCGCATGCATCTTCGACACTTCGGTAGATTCCTGCTCCCACGCCGGCCAACAGCGCCGCTCCGTAGGCCGCTCCTTCGCTGATGTTGACAGTAAGCAGATCCGTCTCAAAGTTATCCGCCAGGATCTGGCGCCACAGCCGGCTCTTGGCGCCGCCGCCCGATGCCCTGAACTCGCCGATCGGCAGGCCGAGAGCGCGCATCAGTTCCAGTGAATCGCGCAGCCCAAAGCTGACGCCCTCGAGCACGGCGCGAGCCATGTGGGCCTTGCCGTGCCGCAAAGTGAGGCCGAAAAAGACGCCCCGTGCGTTGGCGTCGGCATGCGGCGTGCGCTCGCCCGTGAGGTAGGGCAGGAAAATCAATCCCTCGCAGCCGGCCGAGATTGCCGAAGCCTCATCGGAGATGATCTCGTAGGGGTCTTTGCCGGTCTCCCGAGCCAGGCGGATCTCGCTGTCTCCCAGGGCATCGCGGAACCAGCGCAGGCTGCCCGCGGCAGACAACATTACACCCATCAGGTGCCACTTGCCGGGTGAGGCGTGGCAGTAGGAGTGGATCTTGCCTTCCCTGTCGGTGCAGTAATCATTTGTCGTAGTGAACAGGACGCCCGACGTGCCGAGCGTTGCCGAAACGATCCCCTCGTCGATAATCCCCGTGCCTATCGCCTGGGCGGCCTGGTCGCCGGCGCCGCCGACGACCGGCGTGCCTTCTATCAAACCCGTGAGCCTTGCCGCCTCGGCTGAAATCTTGGCGCTGATTTCGGGGGATTCGGTTACCTCCGGCAACCAGCTCCGCTGAATGCCTAAAGCACCTATCAGTTCTTCCGACCAGTTTCGCCGGCCGACATCGAAGAGCGAAGTACCCGATGCGTCTGACACGTCGCTGAACAGCTCGCCCGTGAGCCGGTAGCGAACGAAGTCCTTCGGCAGCAAGACATGGGCGGCTTTGTCGTAAACCTGCGGTTCTTGTTTGCGTACCCAGGCTATCTTGGGAGCTGTGAAATTGGGCAGGACCGGCTTGCCGGTTATCTCGATCAGCTTGCTTTCTCCCACCACGGTGGTGATTTCTGCGCACTCCTCACCGGTTCGCTGGTCGTTCCACATGATGCACGGCCGCAACACATGCCCGCCCCCGTCCAACAGCACAAGGCCGTGCATCTGGCCGGTGAGGCCGATGCCGGATATGTCGGCGGCATTAATCCCCGACTCAGAGAGTGCTGTTCTGATCGATTCGACTACCGATTTCCACCAATCCTCAGGGTTCTGCTCGGCCCATAGTGCTCTCGGCGAGTACATCGGGTGCTCGCTGGTTGCGCTTGCGATTACCTCCCCGGACGGATTGATCAGAAGGGCCTTACTGCCCGTAGTGCTGATGTCCAGCCCCATCAGGTAAGCGGTCATCGGCTACACCTCATTGGTGGCGCTTGGCCTGTTTGCGAAGGTCCTGCGATGCCATTTGATCCCCTCCCTCCGTCAACGGGAGTGGATGGGCATGGCAAAGGGATAATTCCACTATTATCCCGCGAAGGTCAAGCCGCTAATGGAACTAATACAGTTACGGTCCGTCTATAATAAGTGAAGTTTTTCTCACTTTTCTCTTGACTGGGATGCGCGAGGGCAGTAGATTGTGGAAATGAGAATTATTTCACACTTTCGGCTGCACGACTATGGCGAGGCCTAAAGCAACGCCGGCGGCTGGAGGAGGAGCGGCAGATGAGCAAGAGGCGACAATTGGGTGATCTCAGCCGCCGCGAGCGGCAGATCATGGATGCGATTTACAAAACCGGCAGGGCGACCGCCATAGATGTAATGGAAATGATGCCCGACGCGCCGGGCAACGCCACCGTGCGCAAGCTGATGCGGATTCTCGAGGAGAAGGGCTACCTGCGGCACGAGCGCGACGGCAACAAATTTGTTTACTTCCCAACGATATCCGAGGAGAAGGCGACAGCATCCGCCGTTGACCACCTGCTGGATACATTCTTCAAGGGTTCGACCGGGCGCGCGGTGATCGCCCTGCTCAACATGTCTGATGACGAGCTCTCCGAGAGTGAGCGCGGCATGATTTCCGAGCTGATCGAAAGGTCGAAAAGGGAGGGGCGCTAGCCATGTTCAGAATCCCAGGATCTGATCTGTTCGCACTGCTCCCGGCCGAATGGCTCGAGGTGATCGTCGATTCGGCGCTCAAGGGAGCGTTGTTGATCGGAGTCGTCGCTATCGGAGCATGGTTCTGGCGCAAAGCCTCCGCCGCGGAGAAGAGCTACGTTTGGGGGCTGGCCCTGGGCGGTGTGCTGCTCTTACCCCTTCTTTCCATTCTCCTGCCCAGCTGGCAAGTCCCGATTTTTCCGGGTTTCGAGGAGGCTTCGACAAGTGCATTCAGAGCGATTGAGCAACTGGCCGACTCGCCCAAGCCGCCTCCTGACGAGGGCAAGTTGCAATTCTGGATGACCGGCGACGCCTCAACGCCGATCGACACCGAGCCGCGAATGGAGCTTTCCGAGGATGTCGTAATCGAGGAGCCTGAGGAACCGGAGGACGACCTGGCCTCGGACGAGCAGTTCGAGCGCATGATTAACGACCGGTTGGGCGAAGGTGCAGATGAAGACAAAGGGGTTGTCGAGAGCGCTGAAGCCGGGGCGGCAAAGATTGATGAATCGGGCTCCGCAGAAAGCACTCAGATTAAAACGGATGTACGCACAGGGCTTGGCGAAGGAGCAATGATCGGGCCCGATAAAGAAATAGAGGCAGTGAAAATCTCACCGGCCGCAGCCGGAGTAAACGATCAACCGACAGCACCGGCAGCAGGGTGGCACAATCTTGCTCTGCTTTTCTGGCTTAGCGGTGCGTTTTTGATCCTTGCCTGGTTTGTGGTTGGCAAGCTCGGCGTCTGGTATATCAAACGCCGGGCTGAGCCTCTTGAAGGGGATGACTGGAGCGACCTGATTGAAGAGGTTTCCGGCGAGCTGGGAATCTCACGGGAAATCAAGCTGATGGGCAGCGATGCGGCCGCCGTGGCAATCACTGTAGGGATCCGCAATCCACTGGTGGTCCTGCCAGAGATTGCGGAGGAATGGGACGATGAGCGACGCAAAGTGGTGCTGCTTCATGAGCTGGCGCACATCAAGCGCTGGGACAGCATCATCGATGCCTTGGGTCACGCGGTCTCAATTCTCTATTGGTTCAACCCGTTCGTCTGGCTTGCAGTCCGGCAGATGAGGCGGGAGCGGGAGCGCGCGTGCGACGACGCCGTTCTCAATTCCGGAACCAAACCGTCCTCTTACGCTTATCACCTGATGGAGGTTGCGAAGGATATGAGTACAGCTAAAAAGCCGTTATGGCAGGCGGCGACGATTTCACAGGGATCGAGCCTCAAGGATCGCCTGCTTTGCATACTGAATCCGAATATACCGCGGGGCGCACGCGACTGGTTCGCCACGGCATTGGTGACGATGGTCATTCTCGCGCTGGCGATACCGATAGCCGCGTTTTATCCATGGGCGCCTCCCGCCCCCGGCACTATCACCAAGGAGGCGGCGGTCCAGGTTAACAAGGAAGAGATAGATGCCCTGATAGCCGACCTGGGCTCCGACGACGCAGTTGTGCGCGCGAGCGCGGCCCGAAAGATCGAGAAAATCGGCACCGGTGCCGCGCCTGCGATACCGTCTTTGATAGCGATATTGGGCGACGAACGCCATGTCGACCCGGTCGACATCGGTTACCGCTCAAACTCCTGGGGGATTAACGGCCAGTACTGGTACACGACTCCCGGCCGCGAGGCCGCTGATGCCCTGGAGGAGATCGGCGAACCCGCAATCGATCCGCTCATCGCCGCGCTGGAGAGCGAGGATATCCTGGTGCGCAAACGCGTCATTTGGATTCTCGGTGAGATCGGCGACCCGCGGGCATATGAGGCCATCAAGAAAAGTCTCAGCGACAGCAGCGGCGAGGTCCGCAAGACGGCAGCCTGGGCTTTCGGCGAGATGGGAGACAACAGAGCTGTCGACGACCTGATCACGACGCTCAAGGACGATGAACCGCAGGTGCGCAAAACAGCCGCCTGGGCGCTGGCTGAGATCGGCGATAACCGCGCCGTCGAGCCGATAGTCGAGATCTCGGCCGACGTCGATCCCGAGGTGCGAAAGACAGCGCTCTGGGCGCTTGGAGAGTTCGAAGACAGTCGCGCGGCTCCGGCGATCAAAGCAGCCCTTAGCGATGCGGATGTCGATGTGCGGGAGACCGCTATCTGGGCGGTGGCGGAGATCGGCGACAGGAGCCTCATGAAGGAAGTCAGCGAAGCCCTGCGCGTCGCGCTGAAGGATGAAAGTGTCAAAATCCGCCGCAAGGCGGCCTGGGCGCTGGGCGAGACCGAGGATCCGACAGTTGTCGATGCCCTGATCGAGGCGCTCAAAGACGAGGACGAAGAGGTCCGCAAGCGCGCCGTCTGGGCTTTGGGCGAGATCGGCGACACCCGCGCCGTCGAGCCGTTAATCGCCGTGCTGGGTGACGCATCCAAAGAAGTCAGAAGCCGCGCAGTCTGGGCGTTGGCTGAGATCGGTGACGCCCGTGCCGTCGAACCACTACGCCCGCTGCTGAAGGATCCTGATACTGAAGTGCGCAAGAGAGTCATCAGAGCGCTGACGGAGATCGGCGACGTGCAGTCGGTCGGCGCTTTCATGGATGCCCTCAAGGATGGTGAACCGGAGATCCGCAAGCGCGCCGTGTGGGCGCTGGGTGAGCTCGGCAGTAGCGAAGCGGTGCCCGGCCTGATAGAAGCCCTCAAGGATGACAACGCGGAAATCAGGGGCAGAGCCGCCTCGGCTCTTTCTGAGCTCGGTGACGCCCGCGCCGTCGAACCGTTGCGCCAACTGCTTGATGATCCCGATGTCGAAGTCCGCAGGAGAGTGATCAGGGCGCTGGGCGAGCTTGGTAGTCGCGAGGCTGTGCCGGCCCTGATAGAAGCTCTCAAGGACAGCGACGCCGAGATCAGGTCGCGAGCCGTCCAGGCTCTTTCTGAACTCGGCGACGCCCGCGCCGTCGAGCCGCTACGTCTGCTGCTTAATGATCCCAAAGTCGAAGTCCGCCGTAGAGCGATCAGGGCGCTGGTGGAGATCGGCGATCCGCAGTCGGCCGAGGCTTTCCGTGAGGCCCTCAAGGACGAGGACCAGGAAATCCGCAAGCGCGCCGTCTGGGCGTTGGGCGAGATCGCCAACCGCGAGGCCGTGCCCGCACTGATCGAGGCTCTCGCGGACACCGATGACGAAGTCCGCAAAAGGGCTGTCTGGGCGCTGGGAGAAATCAGCGACCGCCGCGCCGCCGAGCCGATAAGAGCCATGCTGAAAGATGAGAATGTCGAGATCCGCCGCAGAGCGATCAGGGCGCTTGCCGAGATGGGCGATGCCGTTTCCGCCGCCGCTTTCGCGCAGGCCATGAACGACAGCGATCTCGAGGTACGCAAACGCGCGATCATGGCGCTGGGCGAGCTGGGCAATCGCGAAGCCGTGCCCGCGCTGATCGAGGCTCTCGCGGATACCGATACCGAAGTCCGCAGCAGAGCTGTCTTGGCGCTGGGAGAAATCGGCGACCGCCGAGCCGCCGAGCCGATAAGGGCCATGCTGAACGATGAAATTGTTGAGATCCGCCGCAGAGCGATCATGGCGCTTGCCGAGATGGGCGATGCCGTTTCCGCCGCCGCCTTCGCGGAGGCCATGAACGACAGCGATCTCGAGGTGCGCAAGCGCGCGATCATGGCGCTGGGCGAGCTGGGCAGTCGCGAAGCCGTGCCCGCCCTGATCGAGGCTCTGAACGATCCCAATGCGGAGATACGCAAGAGGGCAACCTTGGCGCTGGGCGAGATCGGCGACCGCAGGGCGGCAGTGCCTCTGCGTGCGCTGCTCGCCGATGAGGTAACGGAAATCCGGAAGAGAGCATTATTGGCTCTAGCTGAATTGGGTGATGCCGAATCAGCGCCGGCCATCGCCACCGCGCTGAAAGATGAGAATGCTGAAATCCGCATGAGGGCGGCCTACGCTCTCGGTGAGTTGGAGAACCGCGCCGCAGTCCCCGCCCTGATCGAAGCGCTGAAGGATGAGAATGCCGAAGTGCGCTCGAAAGCCTTGTGGGCGCTTGGGGAGATGCAAGATGCCCGTGCAGCCGAGCCACTGCGGGAGCTGCTCAAGGATAAAAACCTGGAGGTTCGCAAGAGGGCGATGTGGGCGCTGACGGAAATGAGCGACAGAAGCGCCGAGGGTGCTTTCATCGACGCGCTGAAGGATGAAGATGCCGATATGCGCAAGCGGGCGGCTCATGCTCTCGGTGAGCTGGAGAGCCGCGCCGCTGTCCCCGCCCTGATGGAAGCCCTCAAGGACAGCGACGCTGAAATCAGGGAGAGAGCCGTCCGGGCTCTCGCTGAAATCGGCGACCGCTCAGCTGTTGAGGCAATCAAAGGCGTACTCAACGATGAGAGCGCCGAAGTGCGGTCAAGGGCCATCTGGGCCCTGGGCGAGCTGGGCGGTACGATCTCGGCTGCGGTGCTGATACCCTCGCTACAGGACGAAAGCGCCGAGATCCGCGCCAGAGCCGCGTGGGCGCTGGGCGAGTCCGGCGACGGCACGGCGGTCGAGCCGTTGATCAAGGCGCTCGACGACCCGAGCAGCGAGGTTCGCTCGAGGGCGGCCTGGGCGCTCGGCAATCTGCGCGATGCGCGTGCTGTCGAGCCTTTGATCAGGCTACTGAGGAGCGGGGATATGGAATCACGCCGCAAGGCAGCCTGGGCGCTGGGCGAGATCGGAGACAAGCGGGCGATCGACGCCCTCAAGGAGGCGCTCAGCGATGAGGACACCGAGGTCAGACGCAACGCCGCCAGAGCGATAAGCAAACTTATCTGAAAACCGGGAATCGGGGTCTCCGCCGGAACGAAGAAGCGTCCTCAACAGCCATTGGGCGGGGACCTCGATAACCGGATTAATTGAGTAGTTACCTAAGCGGAATAACACAGAACTTTAAAATTTAAGAATGCGTTACACGACGCAAACGGGAGATTTGCATGTCCGCTAAGAGAGCATGGGCACTGGCTATAACGATGGTTCTTCTCGCCACCTGCATGATAGTCGCTGACGAGGGAGAACCCGGCTCCAAGGAGAATCCATTTGTCGTGCCGCGAGCGGTATCGGAGATCAAAGTCGACGCCGAGCTCGACGAAGCCGCCTGGCGGGATGCCCTGGTTTTCGAGCTGCCCTACGAGGTTTGGCCGGGTGAAAATCTGCCAGCCCAGGTTAAAACCGAGTGTTACGTCACCTATGACGAGAATTTCGTCTATGCCGCCTTCAAGGCGTACGACGAAAATACCGGCGCGATAAGGGCTTACCTTACCGACCATGACAGGATCGGCTCTCACGACTTCGTCGGGATAATGATCGACACCTTCAACGATGAGCGACGCGCTTACTTGTTCTTCGTCAACCCTCTGGGCGTGCAGTACGACGCCACGCTCGACGACCTCGGCGATGGTGAGGATTCATCCTGGGACGCGATCTGGGACTCAGCCGGGCGGATAACCGAATACGGCTACGTGGTCGAGATAGCGGTTCCCTTCAACCAGATACGATTCCAGCGAACCGGCGGCGAACAGGTGTGGGGTTTCAACGGCGTCCGCATGTATTCACGCGACAGGCGACGCGAAAACTCCACACAAAAGAGCGACCGCAACATCAATGGAGAGGTCCGCCAGTTCACCAAAATCGCGGGATTTGAGGGAGCTACCCCCGGGCGGAACGTCCAGATCACACCCACCGTGACAGCTGTCAGAACTGACGCGCGGACGCAAATCCCCGGCGGCGATTTCGAGGAACTGGACAGCGATGCGGAAGTCGGGCTGACGGCGAGTTGGGGAATGACATCCAACCTCACACTAAGCGGGACCGCCAACCCCGATTTCTCGCAGGTCGAAGCCGACGCGCTGCAACTGGATATCAACCAGCCTTTCGCGCTGTTTTACAGGGAGAAGCGTCCCTTTTTCACAGAGGGCCGCGATTACTTTCAGACACCGATCGACGCCGTCTACACGCGAACGATGCGCGATCCGATCTGGGGCCTGAAGCTTGCCGGCAAGGAGGGCTCCAATGCCGTCGGAGCCTATGTTGTGCAGGACAACATCACAAACCTGGTTTTTCCCGGCGCCCAGGGATCCTCAACTACTTCACTGCAAATGGATTCGCTGGCAACGGTGGTCCGCTACCGGCGTGATATCAGCGGCAGGCACACCGCCGGGCTGCTGCTCACCGACCGCGAGGGCGACGACTACTTCAACCGCGTGTTCGGCTTCGATGGCACCTTCCGCCTCACCGACGTCGATACCCTGGAAATGCAGTTCCTGGGTTCTTCGACAAGCTATCCGGATAATGTCGCAGCCGCCTTCGGCCAACCTCATGACGAATTCGGCGACAGGGCCATGTATCTTGAATATCGGCGCAACACGCGAACCTACCGCTGGTTTGCCGAATACCAGGAGAGGGGAGAGGGCTTCCGGGCCGACCTGGGTTATCTGCCGCAGGTCGGTATCAGGCGAGGTGAGGTCGGCGGCGGTTATTCCTGGACCGGCAGTAACGAGGATTGGTACAGCCGCATTGAGGTGGGGGCCAACTGGGACAAGACAGCAGAGACCAACGGTGATCCCTTCGAGGAAGAGTGGGAAGGTTATGTCTATGTCCAAGGGCCTTACCAGTCGGAAATCTTCACTGGTGCCGGATTTCGCGACCGCTGGTACAACGGCGTCAAGTTCGATCAGAATTTCTTCAGCTCTGGCGTTGGCCTAAGGCCGACCGGTGATCTCTCCTTGGGGATCGACTACAGTTATGACGATACGATTGATTATGCCCACGCCCGAGCGGCGACGCGCATCAGCATCTATCCGGAGATCTCTTATCGCTTCGGGCGGCACCTGAATATCAGCCTGGACTACACAATTCAGCGGCTGGAGGTAGAAGGGCAGAGGCTGTACTTCGTCAACGCGTCTGATCTCTCAGTCGTTTACCAGTTCAACGTCCGCACGTTCTTCAGGGCGATCTTCCAGTTCACCGACGTCCGCCGCAATCTCGACCTCTACGCTTTCCCGGTTGAGCCGACAACCAAGGACCTCTTCACCCAGTTGCTCTTTTCCTACAAGATCAACCCGCAGACAGTGCTCTTTCTCGGCTACAGCGACAACTACCTCGGCACGCGAGACTTCAGCATCACTCAGATCGACCACACGTTCTTCATCAAGATCGGTTATGCCTGGATTCTCTGAATCCAGCCCTGCTGAAGGGGGGCGTTCGGCGAGGCGCCCCCCTCTTTTTTCCAATATGCAGATCAGCCTGTTGGCATCAGTGGCCCTCGAATAAATGTGTGAGCAGTGTACTGGACGCCCGCCGGGCTCTGCGATAAAGTCTGCCTGAATCTACAGTCAATTTGTCCGGCGAATGTGTCGCCGGGATCGCGCGTTTCAGGGGGGAATTACAATGAGAAGGGCATTTGTCCTATTTACGCTGGCACTCAGCCTGCTCGTCTTCATCACCGCCGTCACCGCCCGGAATCCGGCTGCCGCTGTCAAGCTCAGGTTCTATTTCATCCACCTATCCTGCGGTGAGAATCTGCTGGCCGACGGCAACGGCAACCTAAGGAAAGAGATCAGCAAGGCCGTCACTGAGCAGGGGCGGCGCTTCAGAGTCTTCGACAGCAGCACCGGAAACTCCGACCAGCGCGAATGGGTCGACCGCTTCAACGATTGGGATGACTGGCAGAACTACAATATCGTTGCCTTCAAGTCGTGCTACCCCGCCAGCAACATCGACAGCAACCGGATGCTGAAGGAGTATAAGAAAGTCTACCGCAAGCGTCTGGCGAAGATCTTCCGCGCCAATCCGCAGATACTATTCATCATTGTCACAGCCCCGCCCCTCGTTCCCAACAAGACGGACCAGATATGTGCCGACCGCGCACGCAAGTTCAACGCTTGGCTCAAGAAAAGCTTTCTGAAGAAGTACGACAGGAAAAATCCCGAGCATATCAACGTTGCGGTCTTCGACTTCTTCGACGTGCTGGCCAACGATTCGCCGCCCGATCAAAACATGCTGAAGCAGGAATACCGCACCGGCAACTGGGATTCGCACCCCAACAAGACGGGTAACCGCAAGGCGGCAGAGGCGTTCGTACCCTTCCTGACCGCGGCGGCCGACCTCTGGGCCGACTCACGCTGAGATCGGTTCCGGAAGGATCATAATTCACGCAACTTGGGATTCAAATAACGGGCAGTTCCGCAGATGCGCGGGATCGTGCTGCCTGTCATAATCGATGGAAAGGGAATCGTACACCGCTGATAGATATGCGAGAATAATGTCAGCACAACAGGATTCAACCCGGGATCGCAAGGATGGAAGAGTTCACTCTACTTAAAGACCTCACGGTGATTTTCGCCGTGGCGGTGGCGGTGGTCGCGCTGCTGCACAGGCTGAAGATCCCCCTCATAGCGGGCTTCATCGTCGCTGGAGTGCTGGTCGGGCCCAAATCACTCCGCCTGGTTGGCGGCCTCGAAGAGGTCAACCTGATTGCCGAGGTCGGAGTGATCCTCCTGCTGTTCGGCATCGGACTCGAACTCTCCCTGGACCGCATCAAGAGGCTGCTGACGCCGATTCTGGTCGGAGGCGGCCTGCAGGTGGCGATTACAGGCGGGGCCGCCTTCGCCCTGGCTCTGGCGTTCGGCGCGCGCCCACCGACGGCGGTCTTCATCGGTTTCATCTTCGCCGTCTCCAGCACCGCCATCGTCCTGCGCGGATTGCAGGACCGCGGCGAGATCGACTCGCCGCACGGCCGCCTAACACTGGGCATCCTGTTATTCCAGGACATGTGCGTCGTGCTGATGATCCTGGTCATCCCAATCTTAGCAGGCTCGGGATCGAGCGACCCGCTGGGAATCCTGACCACGCTAGCCGTCTCCGCGGCGGTGATTGCCTCCGTCCTTTTCACCGCCAGGCTCGTCGTTCCTGTCGTGTTCGACATTATCGCCGGGACAAGGCAGCGAGAGCTCTTCCTGCTGACGGTGTTCCTCGTCTGCATCGGTACCGCATGGGTCGTCTCGCTCGCCGGCATCAAGCTCGCCCTGGGAGCGTTTCTCGCCGGAGTTGTGGTGGCGGGCAGCCATTACAGCCGCCAGGCTCTGGCCGACATCATCCCTTTCAGGCAGGTCTTCACAAGCGTCTTCTTCATCTCAATCGGCATGCTCCTCGATCCCGTGGAAATGCTGGCAGATTATCTGCCGATAACCGGAATCCTTGTCCTCATCCTCCTGGGCAAGGCACTCGTCGTGTTCCTCGTGAGCTCGCTCATGCACCTGCCGATCAGGGTGAGCATTCTCTCGGCGGCCTCCTTGGCGCAGGTCGGCGAGTTCTCATTTGTGCTGATGCAGGCAGCCGGTGGCACCGGCCTGCTCCCGCCGCGGCTGGAGTCCAACATCGCCGCCGCGGTGATCCTCTCGATGCTGATAACTCCACTGGCGATGCAGGTGGGGCCGAGGCTGGTGGTGGGTGCGATGAAGATGCGCGCGTTGAATCGCTTCTTCGGCGTGCCAACATGTCGGGATGCCGCCAAAAGCGCCGTCGAGGGCCACGTGATCATCGCAGGCTATGGCTTCACCGGCGAGGAGATGGCTCGCGCAGTGCACTTCCTCGGCATTCCTTACCTCATTGTGGACCTCAACACCGAGAATGTGCGTAAAGGTATGGCGGCGGGCAGGCCGATCTTCCTCGGCGACGTGACAAGCATCGAGGTGCTCGAGAACCTCGGCATCGCCTCGGCGCGGGAACTGGTGATCGCCATCAACGACACGCAGGCCAAGCTCCGCTCGATCGCCGCCGCGCGCCGTGCCGCCTCGGGCATCCACATCGCGGTGCGCGCCCGCTACCTGGCCGAGGTCGAGGCGATCTTCGAAGCCGGAGCCGACGAAGTCGTGGTCGCGGAGGTCGAGGCCGCGGCGCAACTGGCAAAAATCGTTCTCGCCAGGTACGGCGCCGACAAGGCCGCCCTGGTGGACAAGGTTCCGGGTTTCAAAAAAACAAGGGGCGAAGGCGGCCGTAAGTAGGACTTGCAGAAGTATATTCCCGCATTCGAAACAGGCCGCCGGCCTTGACCCCCCGATCAAAGGGTGAGATTGTTGTCTGCACGCAACACGTTACCGGACAAGGATCTAAACTTTCCTGAAATCAATGTAAAATCATACCCGATATCCTCGTCACGCCGTTGCGGCAAACAGACTTCTTTCTTAAAGAATGCAAAAGGGGGTGTAGATGAGATCTCAATCAATCAGATTATTTATCCTGGTCCTGACCTTTACATTAACCGCGGCCTTGGTCTTGAATGCTCAGGAGAAGATTCGCGACAGGCGGGAGTGGATCGACAAGTCCACCCCCACGACCGACGACCCGCGCCGCATCCCGACCTCCCCGGCGCCCAAGGGGCCGGAAATCACGCGTGTGCTCAAGGGGGGGCGCGTGTTCGACGGCACCGGCGCCCCGGCCGTCGAGGCGACGCTCGTCATCGAGCGCAACAAGATCAAGGCGATCCTGCCGCCGGAATCCACCGATTGGCCCGCGGATGCCGAGGTGATCGACGTTTCCGGGATGACCGTCATGCCCGGCATGATCGACCTGCACACCCACGTTAGCTACTGGTGGATGGAGTCGTCTCTGCAAGGCTATACCAGCAAAGCCGAAGCCGCGCTCAGGGGAGTCGACGCCTGCCGTTATTACATCGAGAGCGGCATCACCAGCGTGCGCGACCTCGCCGGGCCGGGCGACGCCATCTTCTGGCTGAAGGAATGGTCGTCGCTGAATCGCATCCCCGCTCCCCGAATTTTCCCCTCGGGGCGACTGATCATTGCCACGGGAGGCCACGGCTCGGAGGGTTTCGAGGCCGACTCACAGTTCCTCGGTGACAAGCGCGTCGCCGACGGCCCCGACGAGTGGCGCGAAGCCGTGCGCGAGCAATTCAATCTCGGCGCCGACGTGATCAAGACCGGCAGCCATTTCAGCCGCGAGGAGATTGCCGCCGCGGTCGACGAAGCCCACTCGCTCGGCCTCAAGGTCGCCTGCGACGCCGAGACTTACTATATCCAGTGGGCCGTGGAGGCGGGAGTCGACACGATCGAGCATCCCCTGCCGCGCGCCGACGAAACAATCAGGCTGATGGCGGAGAAAGGCACGCAGGCGGTTCCGACGCTCGTGCCTTACATCTACATTTTCGATGGCGAGGGTGGATACTTCGGCTCGGCCTCTCGCCGGTTCACCTTTTCCAAAGAAGCTAACCTGGAGTTATTGCGCAAGATGAAGGAAGCCGGCGTGAAGATGGGCATCGGCACCGATCTTGTACTGGGTTGGTACCGCTACCTGCCGCAGGCTTACATTACCGAGCTGGAGCAGTATGTCGCCGTCGGTTACACAATCCCCGAGGTGCTCTCCATCGCAACAAAAACCAGCGCTGAGATCCTCGACATGGACGACAAGCTCGGCACGCTGGAGCCCGGCAAGCTGGCCGACGTGCTGGTAGTCCGTGGTAAGCCCGACGGCAACCTTGACGACCTCAAGAACGTCGAAATGGTACTGAGAGACGGCTATGTTGTCGTGAAGGAAGGGAGAGTATTCATCCCGCGTCACGTTCAACTGGATCCGCCGGAACCCAAGGAGAAGTGAATCGGCAAAGAGAATAAGACTGGAGGATGGTATGAGAAAGTTCCAGGGGATTATTGCGTTCGTAACTTTGATAGTTGCGTTTTCCGCACCGCCCGTGATGGGCGTGCAGGAGCTGAAAACTCCCACCTTCGAGGAGATTCTCGGCCTCAAATCACCGGGGTCGCCGGTGATTTCACCTGACGGGCGCTTCGTGTTGTTTACCGTTCGCGAGCCGAATTGGGAGAAGAACGAGTACGTCACGCAGATCTGGCGGGCTGATATCGAGACCGCCGCAGTGCAGCAGTTGACTTTTGCCGAGAAGTCGAGCTTCAACATCGGTTGGTCTCCTGACGGCGACTTCATCTCCTTTGTCTCGGCGCGGGACGAAAAGCCTCAGATTTACATCATGGCCGCCGCCGGCGGCGAGCCGCGCAAAGTAACCGATTCGAAGACCGGCATCAACGGCTACGAGTGGTCGCCCGACGGCAAGTGGTTCGCTTACACGGCCACCGACGAGGAATCCGAGCGTCAGAAAGCGATGGAGAAGAAATACGGCGGCTTCGAGGTCTTCGAGGAGGAGTTCGACATCAGCCGGCTCTGGCTGTGCAACGTCGAGACCGGCAAGAGCGAGAAGCTTGTTGATAGAGACGACCTGCATGTCACCAGCTTCTCCTGGTCGCCCGACGGCAAGACGATCGCCTTCGGCGCCAATCCCAACTCGCTGATCCACATGTCCTCTCATTCCGACATTCACTTGGTTGATATTGAGACGAGGGAGATCCGCACGCTGGTCGATCAGGAGGGTCCCGACAGTTCGCCGATCTGGTCTCCCTGCGGCAAGTACATCGCTTTCTCCACCGGAATGGGAAGCAGCGCGTATTTTACCAACGGCTACATCGCGGTCGTGCCGGTCGAGGGCGGCGAGCCTGTGAATCTCACCAAGGACTTCGACGAAGACCCGAGCCTTGCATACTGGAAAGAGGACGGAATCTATTTCTCGGCTTACCGGGGAATGTCGAGGCACATGTTCAGGATCGATCCCAAGAGCAAGGCGATTTCGCAACTCAGCAGCGGCGAGGGGATGGTATTACGCGGCGGGAGCCTCTCGAAAGATGCGTCCAGGGTCGCCTTTTCCTTCGTCGACGCGACCCATTATCCTGAGATTTATTGGTCGAATGTCGCGGACTTCGAGCTGGCAAAGCTCACTGATTTTTCCAATCAGCTCGAAGACTGGACACTGAGCACCAAGGAAGAGATTAGCTGGAAGAGCACCGACGGCGCGGAGATCACCGGTGTGCTGATCAAGCCGGCGGATTTCGATCCCGGCAAGAAATACCCGTTATTTGTGATCATCCACGGCGGGCCGGCCGGCATCTCCTATGCGCAGTACCTCGACGGCTACAACCGCTATTACCCGATCGAGCAGTGGCTCGCAAAAGGTGCTCTGATCCTCGAGCCCAACTACCGCGGCAGCGCCGGCTTCGGTGAGGCTTTCCGCAGCCTCAACTACCGCAACCTCGGCGTGGGGGACTACTGGGACGTCATCTCCGGCGTCGATTATCTGGTGAAGCAGGGCTTCGTCGATAACGAAAAGCTAGGCGCGATGGGCTGGAGCCAGGGCGGCTACATCTCCGCCTACATCACCACCTTCAGCGACCGCTTCAAGGCGGTCAGCGTCGGCGCGGGGATATCCGACTGGGTAACCTACTACTACAAGACCGACATCACGCCCTTCTGCCCCAACTACCTCGGCGACACGCCATGGAAGGATCCCGAAATCTACCGCAAAACCAGCCCGATGACCCACATCAACAACGCCAAGACGCCGACGTTGATCCAGCACGGCGAATTCGACGCGCGCGTGCCGATAACCAACGGCCACAAGCTCTACCGCGGCCTCAAGGACAACGGCGTGCCGGTGCGCTTCATCATCTACAAGGGCTTCGGACACGGAATCACCAAGCCCAAGGAAAACCTCGCGGTGCTGACGCACAACTGGCGTTGGTTCAACAAGTACATCTGGGGTGAGGAGCCTGCCGAGGAGGAGCTTGAGGCACAAGCTGAGGAGAAGTGAGTTTGGAGGATCATAAGATCATTCTTGTTGTGGGACGATCACCTATAGTGTGATATTCAAGTCGAGTACCTGTACCCGCCTTTCTCATAAGCCTTAGAATCATCGGCACGCCTTTTCGGGAATGCTTGTGAAAACAAAATAAGTAGGCTTGTCGTCAAATAAGGAGAGGGTGTAATCTTATCCCGCTAACCTTAAATTTCTCGTAGGGGGAATCCATGAAAGTCAAATTGACCATCTTGTCCATAGCATTAATATTGGTTTCGTTTGCCCTGCCTGCAACGGCCGCTGAAGTCCGCCTGCTGCGCCAACCCACTGTCAGCAGCGATCATGTGGCATTTATCTACGCCAATGACATCTGGATTGCCCCGCTGAGCGGCGGCGAAGCACGCAGACTAACGACATCTCTTGGAGCCGAAGTGAATCCGATGTTTTCACCCGACGGCAAATACATCGCTTTCACAGGGCAATATGACGGCAACACGGACGTTTTCATTGTTCCGGTGACGGGCGGGGAGCCCAAGCGCCTTACCTACCATCCCTTGCCTGACAACGTGCGCGGCTGGACGCCCGACGGAAAAAGAGTTGTATTTGGTTCGGCGCGGACAAGCGCACCGATTGGTTTCCCAAGGTTGTGGACAGTGCCGATCGACGGCGGCCTGCCCGAGGCGTTGCCGATGCCGATGGCCGACATGGGAGCCTACTCGCCGGACGGCAAGAAAATGGCATACGTGAGGACACCAGGCGAGTTCGATGTGTGGAGGCACTACCGCGGCGGCAACACCACCGATGTCTGGTTGTTCGATCTCGCCGACTATTCAATCGAAAAGGTACCGCAGGACGATACTAACGACGACTACCCAATGTGGATCGGCGACAAAGTCTATTTTCTCTCGGATCGCAACCACACGTTCAACCTGTTCTCCTACGACACGGTAACAAAGGATGTGAAGCAGCTTACCTCCCACGACGATTACGACATCCGTTACGCCTCGTCGGGTGGAGGGAAAATCATCTACGAGCAGGCGGGATATCTTTTCCTGTTCGATCCGCAGACGGAGCAGGCGCGGCGGCTGAGCATCGAGCTCAATGGCGATCTCCCCTGGCGGCGCCCGCATTTCGTCAACGCTTCCGAGCTGATCATGTCGGGCGATCTGTCACCCAACGGCAAGCGCGCGGTGTTTCAGGCTAGGGGTGACATCTTCACCGTGCCGGCTGAGAAGGGCGATTACCGCAACCTGACGGACTCCTGCGGTGCCAACGACCGCTTCCCCGCCTGGTCGCCCGACGGCGCAAAGATCGCCTGGTTCTCCGACGCGAGCGGCGAATACCAGTTAAAGATCATCGACCAGAAAGGCTTGGAAGAGCCCAAAACGATTACACTTGAGAACCCCTCTTATTATTACGTTCCCACCTGGTCTCCCGACTCGAAGAAAATCGTCTTTACCGACAAGCGTCTCAACCTATGGTACGTCGAGGCGGAGAGCGGCAAGGCTGTCAAGGTCGACAAGGACACCTACGATCACGGCGATCGCACCATCGATCCCGTTTGGTCGCCGGATTCGAAGTGGATCGCTTATGCCAAGCGCCTCGACAGCCAGATGCACGCCATCTTCCTCTATTCGCTCGAAGGGGGTACGATCCATCAGCTCACCGACGGCCTCTCCGACGCGATCTCACCGGCTTTCGACAAGAACGGCAAATACCTCTATTTCCTCGCCAGCACTAACTATGCCCTCAACGTCGGCTGGCTCGACATGACTTCCTATGAGCGGCCGGTTACGAGGGGTGTCTACCTGGTGGTATTGAGCGCGGATGAGCCTTCGCCGCTTCTGCCCGAGAGCGACGACGAGGAGGTGAAGAAAGACACCGAGGAGAAGAAAGCCGAGAATGAAGATAAGGAGGGGAAGAAGGAAGAAGAGAAGAGCGTCAAAATCGATTTCGAGGGCATCGATCAGCGAATCCTCGCCATCGACATCCCCCTGCGCGATTACGGCAAACTCATGACCGGCGAAGAGAACATAATCTTCTACTCGGAAAACATACCTAACCAGCAGGGTTTCACGCTTCACATTTACAATCTCAAAGAGAGAAAAGCCGATACTTTCATGACCGGCGTCAACAACTACGCCATCTCCACCACCGGTAAAAAACTGCTTTACCGGGCAGAGGCCATCTGGGGGATCGTCGATGCAAAAGGCAACGCCAAGGTCGGCGACGGCAAGCTGAATACGGCCCAGTTGCAGAAGAAGGTCAATCCGAAGGCCGAGTGGGCTCAGATATACCGCGAGGGTTGGCGCATCAACCGCGACTTCTTCTACGACCCGAAGATGCACGGCACGGACTGGAATGCCGTTTACGAGAAATACAAGCCGTTCCTGGAGCATGTAGCCCATCGCTCCGATCTCAGTTACGTCCAGCAGATGATGATCAGCGAGCTGACTTGCGGCCACTCATGGTCATTCGGCGGCGATCTGCCGGATGTCGAAACGATCGACACCGGCCTTCTCGGCGCCGATTACGAAATCGTCAACGGTTACTACAGGATCAAACGGATTTACACCGGCGAAAACTGGAATCCCGACCTGCGCGCTCCCCTGACTGCGCCGGGGCTGGACGTCAAAGAAGGCGACTACCTGCTCGAGGTCAACGGCGTTGCACTCAAAGCCCCGACGAATGTATTCAGCCTGTTCGAGGATACCGCCGGCAAGCAGATAACGATCCGAGTAAACAGCGAGCCCACACTCGAGAATGCCAGGCTTCTGACGGTCGTACCTGTAGCAGCGGATAGGGAGTTGAGGCGGCGGGCCTGGGTGGAGGGCAATCGCCGCAAGGTCGATGAGATGTCAGGTGGCAAGCTGGCCTACGTCTACCTGCCCAATACCGCGGGGGCGGGCTACACCTACTTCAATCGCTACTACTTCGCCCAGCAGGACAAGCTTGGCGCGGTAATCGACGAGCGCTTCAACGGCGGCGGCTCGGCGGCCGACTACTTCGTCGATCTGATGGACAGGCCGGTTCTCAGCTACTGGGCGACGCGTGACGGCAAGGTCTTCACCACGCCGGCAGCGGCGATCTTCGGCCCGAAGGTGATGATCATCAACGAATTCGCCGGGTCCGGCGGCGACGCCCTGCCTTACTACTTCCGCAAGCGCGCCATCGGCACCCTCGTCGGCAGAACCACCTGGGGCGGCCTGGTCGGGCACCATGAGGGCGTACCGCTGATCGACGGCGGCAGGATTTCCTCGCCCAACCTGGCAATCTTCAACACCGACGGTAAGTGGGACGTCGAGAACATCGGAGTCCATCCTGACATCGAGGTGGAGATGACGCCCGCGCTGGTGATCACGGGGCAGGATCCTCAGCTCGAGCGTGCGGTTCAGGAGGCACTCAGGCTGTTGGAGGAGAAACCGGTGGTGCATCCACCGCGCCCGGCTTCCGACACCAACCGCTCGAAGTGGCGCAAGTAACACGTACTTAGATAAAACGGAGGGGGCGAACATGAGGAAGCTCCCTCCGTTTTTTTAATATGACAGCTCAAACCAGTCTGGAATTCGCTTCGAAATAGCTTTGGAAATAAGGATGAAGCCATGCATAAGCGTATCGGGATAATCGGCGGCCTCAGCCCTGAATCGACGGTCGAGTACTACAAGCACATTTTTCGCAGGTATGTCGAGCGCTTCGGTGAGCACTCCTATCCCGAGATCATAATTTACAGCGTCAGCTTTCAGCAATACGCCGTTTGGCCGGAGCAGGAGCGTTGGGATCTGATCGCCGAGGGCCTTACCGATGTCGGCAGGAAGCTGGAAGCCGCCGGAGCTGATTTTCTGCTGATCGCGGCGAATACCATGCACGTGGTCCTCGAGCAGGTCCGGGCGGGGGTCGGCGTGCCGGTGCTGAGTATGCTGGATGCTGTGGCGGAAGCGATTCTGGCAGAGGGATTCAGCACGGTGGGTTTGATCGGGACCAGGTTCACCATGGGCAAGACTTTTTACCGCGACGCGCTTTCAGAGCATGGAATTGATGCCTTGGTGCCCGATCAGGAAGACCAGCGGTACATCAACAAGGTGCTCTACGAGGAATTGTCGAACAACGTAATCCGTGAAGAGTCGCGGCAGGGTTTCCTCAAGATAATTGACAAACTTGCCGGACGCGGAGCGGAGGGAATCGTGCTCGGCTGCACCGAGATTCCCCTGCTGGTCAACCAGGCGCATATCGAGATGCCCGTGTTCGATACGACGGCCATCCATGCTGAAGCGGCGTTGAATTATGCGTTGGAGGGCAAGTGAGCCCTTAGAAGATCATCTCGCCGCGCATGACAGTTATTGCTTTCCCCCCGAGGAATACGCGGTCGCCCTCAACTCGAACCCTGACAGTGCCTCCGCGTTCGGAGGCCTGGTATCCGATCAGATTGTTTTTTCCCAACCTCTTCTGCCAGAACGGCCCCAGCAAGGTGTGAGCAAAGCCCGTCACCGGATCCTCGTTTATGCCGATGGCCGGACCGAACCAGCGCGAGACGAAATCGAATGCCGGGTCGGATGATGGAGCGGTCACCGAGAACCTGCTGAACGGCATTAGCAGCATCGCGGAGATATCAGGTTGCAGGGTGCGGACGGTCTCCTCGTTCTCGAATAAAACAACCAGCATATCCTCGTGCAGGCCGGTATAGGTTGGTGGATTGGAAACGCCCAGTGCGCCTGAGAGTCCATCCGGCGGCGCAACCTCCTTTTCGTAATGAGCCGGGAAGCTCATCTCGACGGTATCGCCCGCGAAAGTCGCCTCGAGCCTCCCTCCCGGTGCTCTGAAGCGGATCGATCCCGCTCTCTCGACAATGCCGTCGGTGAAGAGTACGTGAGCGCTGGCGACAGAAGCATGGCCGCAGAGCGGTACCTCGACCTTCGGTGTGAAATAGCGGATGTCGTAACCGTCGCCGGCCGGGTGAAGGAAAGCGGATTCGGAGAGATTCATTTCGCGCGCGACCATCTGCATCCACTCCTCGCTTCTTGGCCCGTCGAGCACGAATACGGCGGCGGGGTTTCCGGCGAACGGCTTGTCAGTGAAAACATCTACCTGAACAAACGGCGTTTTCATCGCAAGTCTCCATGGAAGATTCAGCGTGCGCAATATTTATGACGATAGTTAGCAGCAGAAGTTTCAAACGCCGGCCGTCGGCTGTTCCCTTTTCAGAATCAGCAGGTTACTGCCGAAGCATTCGCCGATGGCGGTCACCTGCCAGCCCTCTTTCTCCCGCTGCGATATCGTCTCGGCCATCTTCTCGAACGACTTCCAGGAAGCGCTGACAATGTCGTGTTCGTACCTGCGGCCGTTGTCGATCAGCACCAGGCGCTTGCCGCCGAATGTTGTGCCGAAGGCAGCCACACTCCATCCGTCTTTCTCGAAGGCCCGGATTGTGTCCTCGAATAGCTTTCTCTTGTTCAGCTTTGTCGCTACCATCATGTGTCGCATTGGCGGCTCCCGGTTGGCTCCGGCAGTTAAAAGGGGAGGCATTGTAAGTTCCTTCGCCGGACATTACATCAGACGAAACCTCTGAGATGAAAATGTAAAGTAAGTTGTTACTTTAAGTTACATCGTCCAAAATGGGAAACGGGAAATGAGCTGACGAGCAGGAAAACCATGCGGGCAAACAGTATCTTCAACCACATCCTTGGGCCGGTGATGCGCGGGCCCTCAAGTTCGCACACTGCGGCGTCATATCGGATCGCAAAAACCGTATGTGAGCTCTTCGGGGAAGAGATTAAACTCGCATCGTTCAAGTTCGACACCGGCGGTTCCTACGGGCAGGTCTATGACCGGCAGGGGAGCGATCTGGCCATTGCCTGCGGCCTCCTGGGACTGAAACTCGAGGACGAGCGGTTCTTCAAAGCTCTTGAGTTGGCGAAGGAGCGTGGCCTGGAGATCGACTTCAGCGTTGGAAAGGTCGAGGGCGACGATCATCCCAACGCCGTGGAGATCGAGGTGACCGCCAAGGGCGGGCGTTGCCTGAAATTCCTGGCCCGCTCCATCGGCGGCGGCTTGTTCGTGATTACACGCATCGACAACCTGCCCGTCCATATCACAGGCGAAGGTTATGATCTCCTCGTTTTAATGGATCAGGGTTCGCTGCCGGAAGTCGACCGACTGCTTGAGAGAGATGGTTGGGCGATTCGCGATCTAAGGAAGTCGCCGGACCAAGACCAAGTGATGTTGCTGGCCGGGAGCACGCGAGCCGTCGAGGATACCTTTATCGAAGATCTGCGAGGTATTCCGGGAGTCATGAAAGCCACATGCGCGTCGCTGGTGTTTTTCCCGCAGGCCGGTGAACCGTTGTTCCGCTGCGCGGAGGAGATGGTGGCCCTCGCTGAAAAGCGGGGGAATTCGCTGGGAGAGCTGGCCGTCGAATACGAGTCGGTCCTATTGGACATGAGACCGGAAGAAGTGATGGCGGAAATGGGACGCCGGCTCGATATCATGAGCAGCGCGGTTGAGCGGGGATTGTCCGACGGTGATTTGCCGATGCAATTGCTGGAGCCGTCGGCTCATCGCATCTTCGCAGCCGAGCGGGAAGGCAGAGTGGCCCTTGGTGGCATTCTCACCCGAGCTGCGGCCAGGGCGATGGCCGCAATGCACGTCAACAGCGCGATGGGAGTGGTTTGCGCAGCGCCCACGGGAGGTTCCGCGGGTGCAATCCCGGGAGTGATAGTCACGCTGATGGAGGAGCGGAGACTGAGCCGCGAGGATGCGATCAGGGCACTGTTCGCAGCCGGTGCCATAGGTCTGATCATCCTCAACCGCGGTACTTTCGCCGCCGAGGAGGCCGGTTGCCAGGTCGAGATCGGCGCGGCCGGGGCGATGGCGGCGGCTGCGGTAGTGGAAGCTGTAGGTGGCAGTGTGGTCCAGGCGGCGGACGCGGCAGCGATCTCATTGCAGAATACGCTGGGGATGCCGTGCGACCTGGTTCAGGGTGCCGTCGAGATACCCTGCCACACGCGCAACGCCGTGGCGGCCTCGTCAGCTTTCATAAACGCCGACTTGATAATGGGTGGCTATCGGAATCCGATTTCTTTGGATGAGACGATCGACGCCTCGATCTCCGCCGGCAGATCGCTGCCTTCTGAGTTGCGCTGCACCGCGCGCGGGGGATTGGCGACGGCTCCCTCGGCCAGGTCGCTCACCCGCAGGAAATGATCGGATCAGCGGAAAACATCCTGGAGTTTTTCTATTGCTATACGTGTGCCTTGATATTCCTTGGCGGCCAGATGTGACATCGATTTGACACCCGCTCCGCTCACAACACACGCGACCGATTGAGTCCCGGAAATCGTCCCCTGGGAAACGAGTTTACGCACGGCGGCTAGCGGCGCCGCGGCTGCCGGCTGACCGAATATGCCGTCCCGCGCCAGCAATTCCTGGGCCGATTCGATTTCAGCGTCGCTGACGGTCATGGCGATGCCGCCGTGCTGTCGCAGCTTTCTCAGTACCTGGTTGCCACTCGGCGGGTAGGGATTGGCGATTGCCTTGGCGATTGTATTCGGCTTGACTATCCGCTCGACTGCCTCACGGTTGTTTTCAAACGCATCCGCTATCGGGGAACAGCCATCCGCCTGGGCGGCGATGAAGCGAGGCAGGCCGTCGATCAGGCCGGCTTCGAGGAATTCCTCAAAACCCTTGATGATGCCGCGGAAGTTCCCGCCGGAGCTCACGGGGACAACCAGATTGTCAGGGACCTCGAAGCCCATTTGTTCGCAGATTTCAAAAGCGATCGTCTTCGAACCCTCGACGCGGAAAGGAACATCGGAATTCATGAAGTACACGCCTCGCTGCCTGCCGATCTCCAGACTGCGGAAATAGAGGTCGCCGTAGTCCCCGTCGACAAGAATCAGCCGAGGACTATAAATGGCTATCGGAGCGATCTTTTCTTCGGGCAGGTTGCTGCCGACGAGGATGTAAGTCTGGAGCCCGGCCCTAGCGCCGTAAGCGGCGACCGAGGCGGCCATGTTTCCGGTGGAGACGGTGCCGATGCGCTCGTATCCGAGATTGAGAGCATGTTCGATGCAGGCGATGGTGCCGCGATCCTTGAAAGACCAGGTTGGATTGAGCGCCTCGTTCTTGAAGTAGAGCCGGTCGATACCGGTTTCTCTTGCAGCCGCTGATGATTTCACGAGCGGCGTGTCACCCTCGCCGAGACTGATTCCCGCGTGCAGCGAAGCGAGGGGCATGAAATCCAAAAAGCGTTCGAGCAAGCGGGGTGCGTCGGTTTTGATCGAGGGTTTGGCTCGGGAGATGGAAACCTCGAGCGGTTCGTTGCAACCATCGCAGCGGGGGAAGGCGGAATCGATCGGGAATTCCCGGCGGCAGGCGGTGCAGAAAAGGTGATCTCGCATCTACATCACCCCCCGGTAATCCGCAAGCCCTCGGGCAACGGATCATTGGGTTCAAGGACGAACTGGTTGAAGCCCATGATATGGGCTTCGCCGCCGACCTCGGTGGTCACCACATCGAGCCCGCCGACCTTGTCGAAGCCCTTGATCCTGCCCCAGAAGACCGTGTCTATCACGCTGCGGTTGGTCAGCCGTTCGCCTTTCTTTATCGCTCCCCGCGCGTAAAGCTGGGCCAGGCGCCCGGAGGTGCCGGTGCCGGTGGGGGAGCGGTCGATCTGCGCGTCGGCGAAGATGCAGATGTTTTTTGTCTCGATGCCGCCCGAAACCTCTCTGGGCGCTTCGCAGATGATCGTGCCGTAAATACCGCGGAGGCCGGGTTCGAGCGGATGGACGACCTCCATCCTATCCATCACCTTGTGCTTGAGTTCCTCGCCGAGCGCCACGAGGCGGTCTATCTGCGCGGGCACTACCTCGACTCCCAGCTTTTCCGCGTCGACGTAAACGTAGAAAGCGCCGCCGAAGGCAATGTCGATGCCCACTTCGCCGATGCCGTCGACGGGGACACTTATGTCTCGCGCGTAGACAAATGACGGGACGTTTTCGAAACTGACATCGCTCACGTGGCCTGCCTCGATAGTCGCCCTGGATGTGATACGGCCGGCGGGTGCGTCGATCCGCACGATTCTCTCCACGGCGCCTTCGTCGACCTCGACCATACCGGTCTCGACCGCCACTTTGGTAACGGCGATGATCCCGTGACCGCACATCGTTGAGTAACCCTCGTTGTGCATGAAGAGGACTCCGAAGTCGCCGTCGTCGGTTACCGGCGGCGTGACGATGCAGCCGTACATGCCGCTGTGACCGCGCGGTTCGAGCATCAACAGCTTTCTGATGTGGTCGTAGCGCTCTTTCATCACGCGGCGCTTCTCGAGGATCGTATCGCCGGGTAGCGGCGGTAAGCCCGACGTTATGATTCGCAGCGGTTCTCCCGCCGTGTGGGCGTCGATAGTCTGAATAACTCTGCTGAATTCCAGCATCTTCGTCCCCCTTGTTTCTCTAGAATCCGGCCCCTGGATGCAATATACTACTGATCCCTCCAGGGAAACCAGACAGGAGAAAATCATGAGGCGCCATATTATCGCAGCAATTCTAATCTCGTGTTTGTTGATAACTTTTGCTCCGGCGGTCGGGCAGGAAGATCCGTCTCTGCTCACACTGGAACGAATCATAGTTGGAAAAGAGTTCGGTGCGCAGTTCTACGGGGCCGTGCAATGGCTGGCCGACGGCTCGGGATACACAAAGCTGGAGGATTCGGAGGAGACTGCGGGAGGCCGCGATATCGTCAAGTACAATCCCGCTACGGGAGCCAGGGAAGTTCTGGTCACCGCCGCCGCCTTGATCCCTGATGGCGGTACGGAGCCTCTCGAGATCGATGAATATTCCTGGTCCGACGACGGTCGGCAACTGCTGATCTTCACCAACACCAAGCGTGTCTGGCGCCAAAACACGCGCGGCGACTACTGGGTGCTGGACCTGCAAAGCGGGAATCTGAAGAAGCTGGGCGGCGGCTTCGAGGAATCGACCCTGATGTTCGCCAAGTTCTCGCCGGACGGCGGCCGCGTCGGCTACGTTCACAAGAATAATATCTATGTCGAGGACATCGCGACCGGTTCGATACTGCAGCTAACCAGCGACGGCTCGTCGATAATCATCAACGGTACTTTCGACTGGGTTTACGAGGAAGAGCTGGACCTGCGCGACGGCTTCCGCTGGAGTCCCGACGGGAAAAGCATCGCCTACTGGCAGCTCGACGCCTCCGGCATCGGCAACTTCTACATGATCAACAACACCGATTCGCTCTACCCCAAGCTGATCCCCGTGCAGTATCCCAAGGTGGGGACGACCAACTCCTCCGGCCGCGTGGGTGTGGTCGACGCCGGGGGTGGGGAGACCCACTGGTTAGAGTTTTCCGGTGATCCACGCATGCATTACATCGCCAGAATGGAATGGGCCGACAGCTCGGAGGAACTGATAATCCAGCGCCTGAACCGCCTGCAGAACACCAATACTGTCTTTCTCGGCGATGCAAAGACCGGCGAACTCAAAGAAGTTTTCATCGACAGAGACGAAGCCTGGGTGGAAGTCTGCGACGACCTGGTCTGGCTGGACGGCGGATCGGCCTTCACCTGGGTGAGCGAGCGCGACGGCTGGCGCCATGTTTATCTCATCCCGCGCTCCGGAGGTGAAGTGAAGCTGATCACGCCGGGGGAATACGACGTGATCTCGATCGCGGCGATCGATTCCGCAAGCGGCTGGCTCTATTTCATCGCCTCGCCCGATAATGCGGCTCAGCGTTATCTCTACCGCATTCCCCTGGTCGGCGGTGAGCCCGAGCGCCTGACTCCTGACGATTACGAGGGCTCCAACGCCTACAACATTTCCGAGGATGCCGCCTGGGCCTTCCACAGCCACTCGAGGCTGGACACACCTCTGACGACCAGCCTGATCAGCCTACCGGATCATGAGGTTGTGAGGTCGATGGTCGACAATGCCGAACTTCGAGCAACACTGGATGGGCTCAAGCGGTCGCCGGTTGAGTTTCTGAAGATCGATATCGGCGACGGGATAGAGCTGGATGCCTGGTGCATCAAGCCGCCCGACTTCGATCCCGCCAAGCGCTATCCGCTATTCTTCTTCGTCTACGGCGAGCCGGCGGGGCAGACCGTGCTCGACCGCTGGGCCGGCAGGAATTACCTCTGGCACCTGATGCTGGCGCAGCGCGGCTACGTGGTGATGAGCGTCGACAACCGCGGCACCCCCGCTCCCAAGGGCCGTGAGTGGCGCAAGTGCATTTACGGGCAGATAGGGATTCTCGCCTCAACGGACCAGGCAGCGGCGGCCAGGGCGTTGATGAAGCGGTTCGACTGGATCGATCCCGAACGGATCGGCATCTGGGGATGGAGCGGCGGCGGTTCGATGACCCTCAACATGATGTTCCGCCATCCCGAGATCTACAAAACCGGCCTGGCGATAGCCTTCGTCGCCGATCAGCGCTACTACGACACGATCTACCAGGAGCGCTACATGGGCTTGCCCGAGGGTAACCCAGACGGCTTCCGCGACGGCTCGCCGATCACTTGGGCGCACAAGCTGGAAGGGAACCTGCTGATCGTCCACGGCACAGGCGACGACAACGTCCACTACCAGAACCTCGAGGCGCTGGTGAATGAGCTGATCCGGCACAACAAGCGGTTCACGATGATGGCCTATCCCAACCGCTCGCACGGCATCTTCGAGGGCGAGAACACCACGCTTCATCTCTACAGTTTGTTGACGAAGTATCTAACCAATAATCTGGAACCCGGCCCCAAATAAACTGCACGGTGGTGGATCGCTGGGGTCTACTGGCCGATCAGTTCCTCGATCTTCGAGAGTATCTGGTTCTTGACGGTATTGTTGAATCCCGGCCAGCCCACCAGCTTCATCTGAATCACCATCTCGCGGTCGATGACGATGTTGGTGGGCAAACTCCTTGCGTACATGTGATAGATCTCTTTGTTAGAATCCGCCAGGACGGGGAATGTGATGCCGTACGCGTCGATCCATTGGCGGCAGCTGTTCGTATTTACAGGTCCATGTTCCGGCACCAAGACCGTGATAATAGAGAATCCTTGATTATTGTACGTCTGATACAACTGCTCGGCCTCACGGGCCTCTTCCTCACAGGGGTCTCACCCGGGTGCCGCGAGGTCGAGCAGAATCACACTGCCCCAGTAGTCATGGAGCGACACTTCGTTGCCGTCTTTGTCGAGGAGAGTAAAATCCAAAGCTCTGAAGCCGACAGCGGTGCCCCACGGTATGTCGCCTTCGGTCTGTTCAACAAGCATTTTCAGCTTTTTTGAGCGACTGAGGTTGCCTTCGGTGTCGCGCAGCCGGGCGATGACTTTCAGCCAATCGATCTGCCCGCATTCCAAGGTTAGTTTGATTCTTGCCTTGCCGGACGAGCGGCTGTACCTTTTGCTCTTCAGGTCGACAATCAGCTCGCTCTTGTTCTTCTTGGAGTCAAGCATCGAGAGCTCAAGCGTGCCCCCCTGCAGGTTTCGCCCTTCATCCTTGAATGAAAGAACCAACAGTAGTTTGTTATCTGTATTGGCTCTCAATGTTTCAGATTTTGGAACGAGCGATATGATTTTCGGCTTGTCGGTGTTCTTTGAGCTTAAGTCGATGCCTTCGCTTTCTGCTGATACGTTGGCAGTCCTCGTGGCTGAAGCAAGGAGAACTAAAACACATAGAAGTAGCTGCGAAATCAGCAATGATTTTCCCACGCCACACCCCGCGCGATGATTATCAGAGTATATGAGGTTGAGCATGCGATCCAGTGGCCCGGTGGAACAAGGGTGCTGCTCTCGATCAACGCCGCACCGATTTTGGATTCGACCGGGAGGCTGGAATACGTGGTGGCGATGATTGAGGATATAACCCGGCGTTTCAGCATGGAAAGGGCCCTGCGGGAGAGCGAAGAGCGCTTCAGGATTGCCTTCCAGACCAGTCCCGATTCAGTCAACATCAACCGGATGGAGGATGGTCTCTTCGTGGACATCAATGATGGCTTTACTGCGCTCACGGGATACACGAGGGAGGATATCATCGGCAAATCCTCCCTGGAAATCAATATTTGGGACAACCCGCAGGACCGCGAGAGGCTGGTGCAGGGGCTGAAGGCGAGCGGAAGCGTGAAAAACCTCGAAGCAAAATTCAGGCTCAAGGACGGAAGGGTCAAGTGGGGTCTGATGTCGGCGAGGATTATCGTGCTCGATGAGGTGTCGCATATCCTCTCCGTAACCAGGGATATTGACGATTGGAAGAAGACACTGGCGGAGAATTGACGGGCTAGCGATTTCCAATTGTAATCAGCTATTGGATTACATCTGATGGCAATGCTCCATAGTGCTTTACTTTCATTCTTTCGAACTCTTAAGAGCCCTATGACGGCTCATGGAGGCGGGCTCAGATCCCCACTAGAATCATCACCAGCGCTTTCATAAGTAACCCTCAATTTTGAGCCGTTGAATCATTCCCCTTAAACGATCGAGGCAAAGACTGATTGCAACCCTCACTTATTCCTTCAGGCAACTCGCTGTCCCGGCCGATTGCAATTGATGGCACACTCCATTGTCGTCAATAATCCCCCCGTGAATTGGCTTCAACTTGTTGATTTTGCATGCAAACTAGGTTATGATAAATACTGTAAAAGTACACGATGATCTTACCTTAAATATAAGAAAATTCCATTAAGGTTGACTGTGAAGTGAATAAGGTCCTTTGATGGTGAGTTGTGTGTCAAAGTTTATGAGGGAAATCATTTCTAAGATCTTTCCCTAAGTTGAATTGGGAGGATGAGAATGTTCAAGAAGTTGACGCTCGGCACGCGGATCACTGCGGGATTCGGAATTCTGATTCTGATTTCCACTCTCCTCTGTGTCCTGGCGATTTATAACATGAGCAGCGTTGGCGGCCAGTCAAATGCTCTCGCAAAGGAATACATGCCTGAAGTCGAGATCTCCAACAATCTGGAACGGCACTCCCTTCAGATGATGTTGGGGATGCGGGGGTATTCGCTGAGCGAAGATCACGCTTATCTCAAAGAGGGCAATAGAAATCTCGCCGAAGTTAAAAAAGATTTAGACCGCGCGCAGAAACTGGCTGATTCGGCACCCCAGCTTGCGACTCTGAAGAAATCCTTAAAAGAAGTGAGAACGGCACTGGGGCAGTATGAAAAGCTATCACGGGAAGCCGTTCAGCAAGTTTCAAAGCTGGACGAAATACGCCTCGTGCTCAACGACTCGGCCGAAATGTACATGAAGTATTGCGGAGACTTCTTGACAGATCAGGTCGACTATATGCGGCGTCTTGCCTCGCAGGGTGCCACCGAGGATGAGCTTGTCGACAGGCTGAACAAGATCAGCATTATCCACGACATCATCAATCTCGGAAACGAGTTAAACAATACTGCCTGGCGTGCGCAGGCCGAGTTGTCTCCGGAGATCATGAGAGAGGGTATCGCTCGATTCGATCTGGTTGTGGAGAAACTGATCGCCCTGAGGAGTATCACCCTGGAAGCCGAGTATCTCAAGCAGATCGTCGAAACCAAGAAGGCCTGTGACTCTTACAAACAGGCAATGCTGGATTTCCTGGCTGTCTGGGAGGCTCAGGAGACACTCAACTCAAACAGCGACAAACTCGGCCGGACTGTCATTGTCAAGGCTCAGGATATCACCAGGAATGGTGTGACGGAAACCAGTCAGATCGCAGGCGCCGCCGCATCAGGGCTGTCCAATGCGACCCTGGTTACCATCGTTGGACTCATCATTGCTCTCGCCGTTTGTGTCATGCTCGCTATGATCATCACCAGAGGGATCACCCGTCCGCTCAACAAAGTAATCACGGGGCTCAACCAGGGCGCAGAACAGGTTTCGCTTGCCTCGGGGCAGGTGGCGGAGAGCAGCCAGCAGATGGCCCATGGAGCCAGCGAGCAGGCTAACTCGCTTCAGGAAATCTCGAGCAGCCTTGAAGAGCTTGCCTCAATGACAAAACAGAACGCGAGCAACGCGGAACAGGCCAATAACATCGCGGTCGAATCAAGGGACTCCGCGGCTCACGGCAACGAGGCCATGTCGCGGATGAGCGATGCGATCGGCAGGATCAAGAACTCGTCCAACGAGACTGCAAAGATCGTAAAGACAATCGACGAGATTGCGTTCCAGACCAACCTTCTCGCGTTGAATGCGGCTGTGGAAGCGGCGCGGGCCGGAGAAGCGGGCAAGGGCTTCGCGGTTGTCGCAGAAGAGGTGCGTAACCTGGCACAGCGAAGTGCCGAGGCGGCCAAGGATACATCGGCTCTGATCCGGGAGTCGCAAGCAAACGCCGAAAACGGCGTTGCAGTTTCCACAGAGGTCGCCAAAATCCTTGAAGATATGATCGGCGGTTCGGAGAGCGTCGCAAGCCTGGTTGCAGAAGTCTCCGCGGCGAGCCATGAACAAGCCCAGGGTATTGAGCAGATCAATCTGGGTGTCACGGAGATGGACAAGCTGACGCATGCCAACGCGGCGAATGCCGAGGAAAGCGCCTCAGCCAGCGAACAGTTAAACTCCCAGTCCGATGAACTCAAGGAAATGGTGTACGTCCTCAGGAACATCATCGGGCACAACGGATCGCGGAAGACAAAAGCGCGGGATAATAGCAATGGCAAGCCGGGTCGTTCAAGGCTTATGCCGGGAACCAGGGCTGCAGCCGACAGTGAGGACAAGGCCGAATCGGCAAAGAGAAAATCGCTTTTTAAGAGCGGCAGGGATATGGACAATTCGAGCACCCAGAATCCCAGGGAAGTCAAGCCTGACCAGGTGATCCCTTTGGGCGACGAGGAATTGAAGGAGTTTTAGGCCGCAACCGTCAGGCTTTAGCTGAATGACAAGAGGCGGAGCACTCGGCGATTAACATCCTCCTTTGCCCCGCCTCTGTTATTCAGCTCTTTTTGCGACTGCCTGCAAAGCTGGAGCTGCTGCGCAGCAAGGAGAGAAAGGCGATGTGTGGAGCAGCCGGCTGTTCGATTCAGGCTGCTCCGGTTACGATCTTCACATTGCTGCCGATAAAGGTTCCAATCACATCTGACAGCCGGCGAATGCCCTCGACGATTCGTTCCTCCTCCATGTTCGAAAAATTGAGGCGGAAGGTGTTCTCGTGACCGCCGTTGGGGAAGAATGCCCCGCCGGGAACGAAAGCGACCTTCCTCTCGATGCATTTCTCCAGCACGTCTCGCGAATTGATGTGCTCTGGGAGTTCGACCCAGAGGAACAAACCGCCCTTCGGACGCGTGTAACGGATGCCAGGAGGGAATTCCTCATCCATGGTCTTCAGCATCGTATCGCGGCGGCTGCGATATAACTCCCGGATGCAGGCGATATCAGCGTCGAGATCGTGGCTATCCATGTAGCCGCGCACCAGCAACTGCCCGACTGTCGATGTGTGGAGATCGGCGCTCTGCTTGAGCAGTACGTACCTGTTCAGCAGAGCAGGGTTTGCGGTCAACCAACCAATGCGCACACCGGGGCTGAGTATCTTGGAGAAGGTGCTCATGAAAACGACAAGGTCGTCGCTGTCCAGCGCTTTGAGCGGGGGCATCGGCTCACCTTCGAAACAGAGCTCGCTGTAGGGGCTGTCCTCCACAACGGGGATTTCATAGCGGGAAGCGACCTCGAGAAAAGCCCGGCGCCGTTCGAGCGACCAGGTTCGGCCGGAGGGATTCTGGAAATCGGGAATAACATAAATGAATTTCGCTCTGTCGTTTTCACCAAGACGCTTTTCGAGTTCAGCGATAATTATTCCTTCATCGTCGGTGGGGACTTCGACAAATCTTGGAGAGAAGTTCTTGAAGGCGCTGATAGCGGCCAGGTACGTCGGGCTTTCGCAGAGGACCACGTCGTCCTCATCGATGAACATTTTCCCGGTCAGATCTAACCCCTGCTGTGAGCCACTGAGGATAAGGATGTCTTCGGCCGACACCTCGATGCCGTGCGAGGAACGCATGCGTTCGGCGAGCAGCGCTCGCAGCCGCGGATCGCCCTCGGTGGTCGAGTATTGCAAGGCTTTGCGGCCCTCCCGCTTGAGTAAATCCGTGGCGATGCCGGCCATCTCTTCGACCGGAAAAGTCTCGGGCGCAGGCAATCCTCCAGCGAATGAAATAACATCGGGCTGTTGGCTTATCTTCAGTAGTTCTCGCACTTCAGAGGCTTTGAGACTCTTCATTCTCCGCGCGAATCTATCTTTCATTGTCCATCCCCTCACAGTCATTTCTGAGCAACTTGTTTTTCTCGCTTTCAAACAATCGGCGGCGTTCCGACTTCCTCGAAAACTTGAGCCTTGGGCAGGGAGGACAGCCGCCTTACAATCTGTTTCAGACGTGCAATCCCTTCACTAATCTGCTCCAGGGTCGGATACGAGAAGTTGAGCCGTAAGAAAGTATCACCGGGCTCGTCCGCGAAGCACGACCACCCCGGCAAGAATGAAACGCCCGCGTTGACGGCACCGGAGAGCAGTTGCGAGCGGTCCACTCGATCCGTCAGGCGGCACCAGATATAGAAGCCGCCCTTTGGTTTCTTCCACTCCATTCCTTGGCTGCGGCCGCTCGAGAGCGCTTGATGCATGGCGTCACGTTTGCCCGCATAGAGCTTTCGCGTCCCTTCCAGATGGGATTCGAACAAGCCGCGCTTGATGAAGCGGTCGAGCACGAACTGGCCGATGCTGTTCGAGTGCAGATCGGCCGCCTGCTTGAGCAGGGCGAACTGGTGGACCACAGGTTTCGGCGCCACCAGCCAGCCGATCCTCAACCCGGGGAAGAGTACCTTGGAGAAAGTGCTCAGGTAGAGCACGTAGCCGTGCTTGTCCATCGCCTTGAGCGACGGCAGCGGTTCGCCCTCGTAGCGGAGCTCGGAATAGGTGTCGTCCTCGAGAACGGGAACGCGATAACGATAAGCCAGCTCGAGAAGATGGCGCCTGCGATCGGGGCTGAGAACCGCCCCTGAAGGATTCTGGAATGTCGGCAGCGTGTAAATCAACTTGGGACGTTGGCGCTCCAGCAGTATTTCCAGGATGTCGGTACGCATGCCGTTCTCGTCGGTCGGCACGCCAATCAGCCGCACCTTGGCGTTGCGGAAGACCTGCAGGGCTCCGATGTAAGACGGCTCTTCGATGATCACCTTGTCGCCCGGCTCCAGGAATGCCCGCGCCGCGAGGTCGAGCCCTTGTTGTGAACCCGAGAGAATCAACACTTCTGCGGGGCTGCAGAGAATTCCGCGGGTCGCTAGCCAACGGCTGATCGTTTCCCGCAACGGCGTGTGCCCCTCGGTGGGGCAGTGGAGCAAGGCCGGGGAGCCGATCTCCTCGACGATATCGTCGGTCAATTCCCGGAAGGCACCCATCGGCAGGGCCGACGGAGAGGGCAGGCCTATCGAGAGCGAGATTACGTCCTTCCGCTCAGTCAACTCCAGGAGATTGCGGATCAACGGATCCTGGGCACCGGCGGGGAGCTCGCGGAAAAGCTGGCGCCACGGCAGGGGATCGGCGACGCCGACTGACTTTGCATCCATGCCGGAACGGGGTAAAACGATCGTTCCGCGGCCGACGTGGGCAGCTACGAGCCCGT
>DATKUA010000035.1:0-14318 GCA_035530855.1 Acidobacteriota bacterium
TCGGAACGTTGGTCGGGTTCGACCCTGATATTGGCTATTGCTGCCTTAATTAGAGCGTCAGTTCGCATGGGCGGAGTCTAGCATAACTGCTCAACGCTTGATACCGCTGGACCGCAGCCGTATGGGTCTGTAGAATCCCGTGCCATGGCGGAAAATCCACTAAAAATAGTCCTGGCCTCGGCCTCACCCCGCCGCGCCGAACTGCTCAGTAGAATCGGTGTGAAATTCACTGTGCGACCCGTTGCAGTCGACGAAATCCCGCTCATTGGCGAAGAACCTCGTGATTTCGCCCTCAGGATGGCGATGGAGAAAGCTGAGCGGGGGCGCAAAGGCGAGGATGAACTTGTCATCGGTTGCGACACTGTTGTGGTGGTGGACGGCACAATTCTCGGCAAACCGCGCGATGCCGGCGAAGCGCGCACCATGCTCAAGCTGTTGAGCGGCAGGAGCCACAGCGTGATAACCGCCGTCGCCCTGGCCGGCGAGCGAAATACTGCTGATTTTGCTGAAACAGTTGTGGAATTCGACCCTATGGATGAGGGCATGATCGACTGGTATGTCCGCACCGGCGAGCCAATGGACAAAGCCGGGGCCTATGGCATTCAAGGGCTTGCAGCTCTCTTTGTGCGACGGATTGAAGGGCCTTACGACAATATCGTCGGCCTGCCTGTGAATCTCCTTGCGCACCTTCTTGCTGAATTAGGCTGCAATATAATAGAATTGTTTTAGTCCAACGGAACATTTATAGCTTTCTTGAATGTATAATTGCTGTGCCCGATAAGAACATATCTCAAGCCCTATCTTGACAAGCAGCATAATAAACATATAAGTATCCTTAAGTAATATTCTTGACTAAACAGCATTTCGGGGGTGAACCATGAGTGCAGGACCGTCTGCGCGTTCTTACAATCTGCCTGAGAATAGTCCCCACTGCGACATTGTCCTCAAGGGCGGCATTACCAGCGGTGTCGCTTATCCGAAAGCCGTGTGCAAGCTTGCCCAGCATTACCGTTACTCCAGCATCGGTGGCACCTCGGTCGGCGCTTTGAGTGCTGCTCTGGTGGCTGCCGCCGAATTCGGCCGTTCACGGATCGATAAAAAATCAAACAGGGGAAGTGGATTTGCCGACGCCTACAATATCGCAGATGAACTCTCTGACACCGACAGCAGTGGCAGGACCAAGATGTTCAAGATGTTCCAACCGCAAGCGGGGGGAGCATCCTGTTATCGACTGATTACGAGGCTCCTTTTTGATAAGCCAGGCAGCCTCAGGAGGATAATGTATGTCTTGAAGTTGCTGTCGATTCACCCGCTAGCTGGATTTTTTCTGGCACTGATGTGTAGCATAAATATCGTGCTTGGTTCCGGCATTTCGATCAGCCTGGAAATATCGCCAGTTTTGTTTGTTTTTGTTTTCTTTATCGGTTCACTACTCTCCTTCGTTGTTTGGGCTGCCCTGTTCGCCTACAAGACGGCCAGATTTCTCGGTGAAGAAAGCTATTTCGGCCTTTGCACCGGCTTTGCCGGCGCGAGAGACGACGACACTCCTTCTCTTGTGGAATGGCTGCACGGGAAGATCCAGCTCTATGCCGGCAAAACTCAAGATGGGCCACTAACTATGGGGGAACTATGGCATTGCAGGGCGCAGGATTCGCAGGCGGATAGCAGTCATTCCGAGCTTGCCCGTTCGAAGCGGAAAATTCAGCTGCAGTTGATCGCTACGTGCATCAGCCATTCAAGACCCTATACAATACCGTTTGAACCTGATGAACATGGTACCAACAGGTTTTTCTTTAAGCCCTCCGAGATGAAGCGTTTCTTCCCTGATGATGTAGTTAACAGCATGGTCAACAACTCGCCTGACTTCAAGAACGGTAACAAACAAGAAGAAGAGATAATGGAGCTGCCGCCCGCCGCTCAGTTACCGGTCGTTTTTGCCGCCAGGCTGAGTTGCAGTTTTCCCTACTTGTTGTGCGCCGTGCCCTTGTATGCGATCGATCATTACGGGACGGACAAGGTGAAGGAGCGGTGCTGGTTCTCTGACGGCGGCATCTGCAGTAATTTCCCGGTGCACTTTTTCGACAAGCCGTTGCCTGACAAGCCGACCTTCTGTATCGACCTGCTCGATCTAGATGCCGGCCTCCAACTCGAAGAACCCTGGATGCCTGCGAAAAACGACGATGGGGTGCATTCGAGATGGCGAAGATTCAATGATATATTCGGATTCTTCCACGCGGTCTTCAATACCGGTCTCAATTGGTTCGACAATGTTCAGACGACAGCCCCGGGATTCAGAGACCGAATCGCGCATATTGTCTTGGATCCAAAGAAAGAGGGCGGCCTTCATCTAAACATGGATGAAGATCTCTTGAAGCGTGTGGCTGATCGTGGAGAGCGCGCTGCTAATCTCCTCGTCGACAGGTTTATTAATGGCAAAAGTCCGATGAATTGGCTTAATCATCGCTGGATCCGGTTCACCTCGGCGATGATGTTGTTTGAGAAAAAATTAGGGCTGTTGCTTGAGGAAATGGATTCCGGCACCGCTCCATCCTATTATCAATTGTTATGCAATCCTCCTCAAGACAGCACTCGTGGCGATTCCATGGATCTTTGGAAGGCGGTCATGACCACCGTATACATCACACAAGCTGCACGCGACACAGGAAGGCTTTACATGAAAGAAGATTACCCGGTGTTCACGGGAGCCGCATTGGAACCGCGCCTGAAGTGGCACAAAATTCCTAGAATCTGAAGGGTGTCACTCGTTATCGGATTTGCCGACCACTACCTGTGCAGGGCGAACCACTACATCGCCGCTTACGTAACCGGGTCGGATTTCCTCTATCACTAATCCATCTTGCTCGAATTCTACGTGTTTTGTCATAACGGCTTCATGGCGTTGGGGATCGAAGAGCTGGCCTGATGAATTCATCTTCTCGACGCCAAGTTTGCCCAGCCGAGTGAGCAGGTCTGATCTGGTCAGTTTCACGCCTTCCAGGAGAGATTTGATGTCCTGAGTCTCTTCGACCGAGTTGATCGCCGCGTCGAGGTGGTCCATGACTTCCAGCAGGATCTCGGCGAGACGGTGCTTTTCTGTCTGGAGCCGCCGCTCATTCTCTTCATTGAGACGGCGCCTGAATGACGACTTCTCATCCTCAAGTTGTTGCAAGCGCTCTTTGAGTTTCTCTCTTTGAGCCTCCATCTGCAGTTGCAACTGCTCAACGTAGCTCGGCAGATCGCTCTTGCGCGGCGCCCGCTCTCCGTTTTTTCTCTCACCTTGTTCCTTGCGCGCCCAGAAGCGGCGATCAGTCACTTTGAACTTCGGTTCGCCGTCGGGGATGTCCAGGTCATCCATGAGTTAGTCGCCTACTTTCTGGAAAGCCTTGACTTCCAGCTCAAGGTGCCTTTCCTTACGCCAGTTGTTGAAAAAGACATTATAGATGAGATCGATGCTATCGCCCTCGCAAAGGCCGGCCATCTCCTCCGCCATGTTCCAGGCCAGAGCTGTCATGAACTTGCCGTCCTTCTCCAACCTCAGTTTCATGTGCTTCTCTTTCAGGCTTCTCGGCTGGAGCGCGATCCTGACACCTCTGGTCAGCATTAGCGGATTGGGATTGCCGTAACCCACTGGTTCGAGTAGGGCGAACTGCTCTTCGAAGTCTTCATCGATGTCCGAAAATGAAACTTCCGCATCAATAGCGAATTCCTGCTGCAGATCGTTATCCTTGAGCTTTGAGCGAGCCGTCTTTTCCAGTCGTTTTCTCATCTCCGGGATGTGCCCGGCCGGTAATTCGAAACCCGCTGCCATCGCGTGTCCGCCGAAGCGGTTCATCAGATCCTCGCACTCCGCCAAGGCGTCAAGCAGATGGAATCCGGGAATACTCCTGCCGGAGCCGATTCCCAACCCTGCCTCGATGGCGATAGCCAGGGCCGGGCGGCTATAGCTGTCGACAAGTTTGGAGGCAACGATTCCCACAATCCCCTTGTGCCAGCGCTCGTCACCCAGGACTAGGATTTTTTCCATACCGATATCCGGTTGTTTCTCGATCGCCTCTCTCGCCTGCTCGACCATCCGGTCTACCAGCCGCTGGCGTTCCCGGTTCAGCGAGTCCATCGTATTGGCGATGTCTTCGGCTTTGGAGCGATTGCGCGTGAAAAAGAGCTCCATGGCGATGTCCTGGCGTCCGAAGCGGCCCATTGCATTGATCCTCGGCGCGAGCCGGTAGCTGACGTCGTAACCGGTGATGTCTGAATTGTCGAGCCCGGCTATTTTGATCAACGCTCTCAGGCCGATATTCGGCGTGCCCGGCAGCAGCGCCAGGCCGTAGTTTGCTATCACCCTGTTCTCATCGATCAGCGGAACCACGTCGGCAACAGTGCCGATGGCGCACATCCTCATCAGCGAGGGCATCTGCGGCTCTTCGTTGCAATGCTGAACGACCGCCAGGACGAGCTTCATCGCCACACCCACTCCCGCGAGTTCCTTGAAGGGGTAGTTGCAGCCAGGTCTGAGGGGATCGAGGACAGCCACCGCGGCGGGTATCTTTTCTTCCGGTTGGTGGTGATCGGTAATGATGGTGTCAATACCCAGGGACGTGGCGTAGTCGACAGCTTCCACTGATGTGATTCCACAGTCGCAGGTGATCAGTAGCGTTGCGCCTCGCTGCCGGGCTACGTCCACTCCATCATTTCGCAGGCCGTAGCCTTCCTCAAGGCGGTTCGGAATGAAGTGGGTAACCTCGCTCCCCATGGATTTCAATGTGTGAACCAGGATAGCGGTAGAGGTAAGACCGTCTGTGTCGAAATCGCCGTGCACCATTATCTTTTCACGATCGCGCAGGGCCCGGATGGTGCGCTCTACCGCCTTGTCCATATCGAGCATTAGGAAGGGATCGTGAAGTTGCTCGAGCGAGGGATGGAGGAATCTCCTGGCCTTCTGGGAATCTGCCAGCCCGCGGACGGTGAGGATCCTGGCGATGACGGGATGGATCTCCAGATCTGCAACAAGCTGCTCGGCCAGCTTTTGCGAGTATTCAAGAAGGGAATATCGCCATTGGGTCATCGTCATCCCGATTAATTTATCGCTAAAGTATGCGGGAGCCTCCGAAAGGCCTCAGCCGAGGGCCTCTTCGATGAAGAAACCCATTTTTCTGAACTTCCTGAAGCGATCCTCTACCAGTTCATCCCGGCTGAGTTTTTTAAGCTCCTGCATATCGTTATATAGATATTCTGACAAGATCCCCGCCATTTGGGCGTGGTCGGTGTGAGCTCCGCCACCCGGTTCGGGGATTATCTTGTCAACTACTTCCAATTCCAACAGGTCCTTCGACGTCAGCCTCATTGCATCGGCCGCCTGCGGGGCGTGCCCCGCGTCCTTCCACAGGATAGCAGCGCAACCCTCCGGGGTAATAACGGAGTAAATGGCATTCTCGAGGATATTCACGCGGTTGCCTATGGCTATCGCCAGGGCCCCGCCGCTACCGCCCTCGCCGGTGACCGTCACGATAATCGGTACCGTCATTTTACCCATTTCACGCAGGTTGTAGGCTATAGCTTCAGCTTGACCGCGCTCCTCGGCTCCGATCCCGGGATAAGCGCCGGGAGTGTCCACAAAGGTCAGGATCGGCCGGTTGAATTTCTCTGCCAGCAACATGGCGCGCAGAGCTTTGCGGTAGCCTTCAGGGTGCGGCATGCCGAAATTGCAATGGAGTTTTTCTTTGGTGTCCCGCCCCTTCTGATGCCCTATGACACACACCGGCTCGCCGCGGAAGAAGCCGAATCCGGTGACGATTGCATGGTCGTCGGCATAGCGGCGATCGCCATGGATTTCAAAGAAATCTTCGATCAGCAGATTGATGTAATCATAGGTGTATGGGCGGTTGGGGGCGCGCGCCAGCAGTGTGCGCTCCCATCGCGTCAGATTTGAGAATACCTCTTTGCGCTTTTCATTCAGCTCGCTGAGTAACTGCTCTATCTGCTCTTGGCGTTGTTGCGATTCGGGATAACTCTCCAACTCGCTGATCCGGTCCTCGAGCTCCGCCAGAGGTCTTTCGAATTCGCCTGCTATCTTTCTCAAAATAAAGCCTCTCCGAAGTGCACGGATATTAGCAAACCAAGTTGTGCAGCGTCAAGAAACCGCCGTCCCGGGACTATCGTAGGTGATCCGAATGTTACTCTCCCCGACAAGTTGTTGAAGGCGCGCCACTACGCCGTTGGTGGCTTTGATGTTGTAGTAACCTCCGGCTGTTATCTCTACGTCGAACTCACTCTTTTTTCTAAGTCTGATCTTCAGCGAAGTCGGGCCGCGATTGCTGTGGACGACCTCGATGAGCTCGCCGATAGCGATTTCCTCAATGGCATCCAAATCGATGGTTAGCTTGATGGCATTTGGGTCCTTCGGGCGAACCTGCGACAAGGGAATGATGCTGGTTGCTACAAGCCTGGCATTATCCGCGTCGTTTTCTGAGCGCCCTGTAACGAGGACTACTTCGTCGTTGTCCAGGCGGCGTGCGATGTCGTCGAAAACGTCGGGAAACACGACGGTTTCCACGCTCCCTGTATCGTCCTCCAAGTGGAAAACCGCCATCGGCTTGTCGGCTTTCGTTCTCATCCGGCGCATGCCTGTGACGATGCCGCCGACAGTAACCACCTCGCGGTTCTTCGACTGCAGATGTTCGATCTTGGCGCTCGCGTTGGAGGCCAGCAACTCCTCGAACTGCTTCAATGGATGGCCGCTGATGTAAAACCCGAGCACCTCTTTCTCGTTTGCCAGCTTTGTTTTTTCCGACCAATCATCGATATCCGGCAGCTCGACGCACTCGGCTTCGGCTGCCGTGTCGGCTGCGCCGAAGAGGCTTTCCTGGCCGGAGATGCGATCGCGCATCGCCTTTTGGCCTGACTCGAACGCTTTTTCTATCACCGCCTGTAGCTGGGAGCGGCGGGCACCGAAGCTATCCATGCTGCCTGATTTGATCAACGCCTCCACGACACGCTTGTTTACAGCGCGAAGGTCTGCAAGCTCGCAGAATCTGAAAATGCTTTCGAAGGATTCGTTTTCCTCGCGCACCTGGACGATCGATTCGATCGCACTTTTTCCGATGCCTTTGATCGCCCCCAAGCCAAAGCGGATAGCCTCGCCTTCCACTTTGAAATGAGCAAAGCTCTTGTTGACGTCGGGCGGAAGGATCTCGATGCCCATCTCACGGCATTCGTTCAGATTTCGTTTTATCTTGTCGGTGTTCTCCACATCGCTGCTGAGCAGCGCAGCCATGAAGAATTGCGGGAAATGAGCCTTGAGGTATGCGGTTTGATAGGCGATCAACGCGTACGCCGTGGAGTGCGATTTGTTGAAACCGTATCCGGAGAAGTAGGCCATCAGCTCGAAAACCTCATCGGCCTTCTTCTCGGATATATCCCTCTCCACCGCGCCTTTGATGAAATGGGTGCGCTGCTGCGCCATCAATTTCTTTTTCTTCTTACCCATCGCGCGCCGTAGCAAGTCGGCCTCTCCCAGGCTGAAGCCTGCGAGGCGGCTGGCGATCTGCATCACCTGCTCCTGGTAAAGGATGATTCCGAAAGTCTCTTCAGTGATCTCCTCCATATCCGGGAGCAGGTACTCGACATTGGTTTTGCCGTGGCGGCGTTTGATGTAATCGTCGATCAGGCCCCCCTTGATCGGCCCGGGCCGGTAGAGAGCGTTCAGAGCGCTTAAATCCTCGAGACGTTCCGGTTTCATCCTCATCAGGATGTCGCGCATGCCCGAGCTCTCGAACTGGAAAATGCCGCAGGTTTTGCCGTCGCTGAGTAGTTTGTAAGTTGCCTTGTCGTCGAGCGGGAGCTTGTTGATATCGATTTGCTCTCCGGTGGCCTCTCGAATGGAGTCGACTGCATCCTGAATCACGGTGAGGGTTCGCAGGCCGAGGAAATCCATCTTGATCAGGCCGATCGATTCCACATCGGTCATGTCGTACTGGGTTGTGATTTCGTCCTTGCTGCTCTTGAAAAGCGGGAGATAGTGGAGCAGAGGCTTGGGCGCTATCACCACGCCCGCGGCGTGAGTGGAAGCGTGGCGGGTGAGCCCTTCCAGCCTTCGCGCTATATCGATCACCCCTTTGATCTGCGGATTGATTTTATAGAGTTCTGCCAGATCCGGCGATTCTTTTAAGGCCCTGTCGATGGTAACTCCGAGCTCCATCGGCACGAGTTTGGCGACACGATCGACCTCCGCATAGGGGATCTCCATCACCCTGCCGACATCCCTGATGGCATTGCGTGCCGCCAGCGTGCCGAAAGTGATGATCTGCGAGACGTTCTTCCATCCGTATTTGTCGCGGACGTAATCGATCACTTCGCCCCGTCGTCGCATGCAGAAATCGATGTCGAAGTCCGGCATTGTGACGCGTTCCGGATTGATGAAGCGCTCGAAAAGGAGGTCGAAGCGTATCGGGTCGATGCCTGTGATACCGAGAGAAAAGGCTACCAGGCTGCCCGCACCGGAGCCGCGGCCGGGTCCCACCGGGATGCCATTTTCCTTGGCGAAGCGGATGAAATCCCAGACGATCAGAAAGTAGCCGCTGAAACCGGTCTGCTCGATCATGGCTATCTCGTCGTCGAGACGCTTCCTATAGTCCTCCTCCTTGGCCGGCACTTCCCCTTTTTCGATTGTGTGGCGTATCTCTGGCAGCCGGTTTTCAAAGCCCTCGCGCGTCACCTCTTCGAAATATCCGTCGATGGTCTGGCCTTCGGGTACGCTGTAGCGAGGGAGATGATATTCGCCGAATTTCATTTCGAAAGTGCAAAGATCGGCGATCTTCAGCGTGTTCTCGAGCGCGTCTTCGTACTTGGCGCCGAAGATCTCGGCCATCTCCTCGCCGGACTTGAGGTAATACTGGTCGGAGGTGTAGCGCAGCCGGTTCTCGTCGCTGATTAGCTTACCGGTTCCGATGCAGAGAAGAGCGTCGTGAGCCTCTGCGTCGCTGGCGAGGATGTAATGGCAGTCGTTCGTCGCCACCAGCGGGATACCGTGCCTGCGGCCTATCTCCGCGGCACCCTCGAGCACTATTTTTTGATCGGGTAGGCCGTGATCCTGGATTTCCAGAAAGAAGTTTCCGGCGCCGAAGATTTCCTGATATTCGAGGGCGGCGGCTTCGGCCGCCTCCTCTTTGCCAATTACCAGGTTGCTGGCGACCTCTCCGTTGAGACAACCGCTCAAGCAGATAAGGCCCTCGGCGTTCTCCCTGATCATTTTCTTGTCGACACGGGGCTTGCGATAGAAGCCGTGAAGGAACGACTCGGTTACCAACTTGATGAGGTTCAGATAGCCCTGATCATTCTTCGCCAGTAACGTCAGATGATTTGGTTTGCCGTTGTTGTTGGACTTGTCGAGGTGGTCGCCGCGTGTGACATAGAGCTCGCAGCCGATAATCGGCTTGACGCCGTATTTCTTTGCCAACCGCATCAGCTGCACTGCGCCGAACATCACGCCGTGATCGGTGACGGCGACTGCATGCATTCCCAATTCACTGCAGCGCTCCAGCAAATTGGTTATTTTTATTGCACCGTCGAGGAGACTGAACTGGGAATGCAGGTGGAGGTGGACAAAAGGTCGGGGTTTCGAGGAGCTGTCCTGAGGCATATCTTCCCTTCCGTGCAAATCATGACCGCAGGCACACCCGCCTGCCTGCGTTCTTAGGTTACCTACCTGCCTGAATAATCACGCTCACTCCCATTCGATGGTGCTCGGGGGTTTTGAGCTGATGTCGTAAACCACCCTGTTTATGCCCCTCACCTCGTTGATGATGCGGTTGGAGATGGTGCGAAGCACCTCGTATGGAAGTTGCGCCCAGTCGGCCGTCATCGCATCGCGGCTCTCGACGGCCCTGACCGCAAGCGTGTACTCGTAAGTGCGGCCGTCGCCCATCACGCCGACGCTTTTGATCGGTAACAAAACGCCAAAACTCTGCCAGAGCTGCCGGTAAAGTCCGGCATCCTTGATCTCGTGGACAATAACGTCGTCGGCCTGGCGCAGAATGTCCAGTCTCTCGTGGGTGATCTCCCCCAGGATGCGCACTGCCAAGCCGGGGCCCGGAAACGGCTGGCGGTAGATCAATTCCTGCGGCAGGCCCAACTCGAGGCCGAGCTCGCGGACCTCGTCCTTGAACAGAAATCGCAGCGGCTCAACCAGTTCAAGATCCATTATTTCCGGCAGACCGCCGACGTTGTGATGGCTTTTGATCACATCCGACGGCCCATGCACCGAGACGCTCTCGATCACGTCGGGATAGAGTGTTCCCTGGCCAAGGAACCGAGCGTCGCCCACCTTGTGAGCTTCTTCTGCAAAGACATCGATAAACTCCGCGCCGATGATTTTCCGCTTCCGCTCGGGATCGGTAACGCCCGCCAATTTCTCGAGAAAGCGGCCGGAGGCATCGACACGCACGATGTTGAGGTCCAGCTTTGCGAACCTCTCCATCACTTGATCTGCCTCGTTGAGGCGCAGCAAGCCGTTGTCGACGAAAATGCAGACGAGTCTGTCGCCTATTGCCTTGTCGATCAGCGCGGCTGTCACCGAAGAATCGACGCCGCCGCTCAGCCCGAGGATCACTCTGCCGTTGCCGACCTGCTTGCCGATTTTGTCGACGCTCTCCTCGATAAAGCCGACCATTGTCCAGTCTTGGTGGCATCCGCAGATATCGACAATGAAGTTCTTCAGGATCTGCAAGCCGTGCTCGGTGTGGACTACTTCGGGGTGAAATTGGACACCGAAAATTTTATCGTCGGAATCGGCGACTGCAGCGTAGGAGCAGTTGGCCGTGGAAGCGATGGCGTGGAAACCCGCCGGCAATTCTGTAATGGAATCGCCGTGACTCATCCAGACCTTTTGCTCTTCCCCGAGCCCACGGAACAACTTCGATGCCGTATTTACGTCAACTAACGCATGGCCGTATTCGCGCCTCGGTGAATTCTCGACGCTTCCGCCAAGCAGCCTGGCAGCCAGCTGCATGCCGTAACAGATACCGAGGATGGGCACCCCCAAATCGAGCAACTCCGCTTCGATGCCGGGTGCGCCCTCGTCGTAAACACTAAAAGGGCTTCCGGAGAGGATGATTCCCTTGGGATCGAGGCGCCGGATTTCGTCGGGAGGCATCGAGAACGGGTGAATTTCGCAATAAACCTGAAGTTCGCGAACGCGACGGGCGATGAGCTGCGTAACCTGCGAGCCGAAATCGAGGATAAGTATGCTCTCGTGCCGCGGCATTTCGATTGCCTCCGAGTCTTTCCGTGTGTCTAAAAAACGGGTGATAGCTAACTATATCAGAAGGGGTATTTGAGTCAAGGACAGGCACAATATCTTGTATAAATCAAGCGCTTGCAAGCGGATACGGAGAGAGGCTTTCAGTGGCGGGTCACATCACGCTGACCGGGTCGATATTTATCTTCAGAATCCCCGGCCCTGAGAATTCCTTGCGGATGTTTCTGAGCGCGCTACCAAGTCCGCTTCTGCTTGCCGCCTTGATTAGGATCTGATGCCGCCAGCGGTTTTTAAGCCTCGCATATGGCGCTAGCGAAGGGCCGAGCACGTAAGCCTTTTCCTTTAGCTCGGCGTAAACCTGTTCGGCCAATCTGCGTGATGAGGCGCTCCCCCGCCCCCGGTCAAAGTCCTCGATGGTCAGCAGAGCCAGATATCCGAAAGGCGGGTAGCGTAATTTCCTCCTGTAATCCAGTTCCTTATCCAGGAACGCTTCCCAGTCGTTCTCGCAGGCCGCCTTGACAGCATAGTGATTCGGTTTGTAAGTGAGGATGAACACTTTGCCCGGCCGTTCGCCCCGCCCTGCTCTGCCGGAAATCTGTTGAATGAGCTGGAAAACGCGCTCTGAATGCCTGAAATCGGGAAGTCCCAGGATCATATCGAGCCCCAGGGCAACAACGGTGGTCACACCCGGGTAATCGTGCCCCTTGGCGATCATCTGGGTGCCGACCAGGAGATCGATTTCGCCGGAGCGCAGGCGATCGAGGACCTCCGCGTACTGATACGGCTTGGTGATTATGTCCCTGTCCATCCTTGCCACGCGCGCTTCGGGATAGGCCGTTCGCAAATATTCCTCTACTTTTTCCGTCCCCTTACCCACCGCGTCAATCGAAGTGCTCCCGCATTCGGGGCAGATGGCCGGCATCTCCTCGTTACGACCGCAATAATGGCACTTCAAACGCTTTATTTTTTCGTGATATGACATCGTAATCGAGCAATTGCGGCACTCGAAGCGATAGCCGCAGGCGCGGCAGAGAACGAATGGCGAATATCCCTTGCGGCCGACGAGTATCAACGCCTGCTCGCTCCTCGCCATAGTCTCCTCAAGCGCCTCGAGGACCGGCGGGGGAAGCTGCTGTTGCTCTCCTGCGAGCGAGTAATCCCGCATGTCGACCAGGGTGATCTCCGGCAGAGGCCGCTCAAACACCCTCTTTTTCAGCCTCAGGAGCCGGTATTTCTCCAGTGCCGCGCTGTTAAGCGATTCGAGGGAGGGCGTTGCGCTGCCCAGGATGCAGACGGCGTCGTTCATCCTCGCTCGCACAACGGCCAGGTCACGCGCGTTGAATGAGGGGTATTCGTCCTGCTTGTAAGATGAATCGTGCTCCTCGTCGACGATTATCATCCCCGGGTCGGGCAAGGGCGCAAATATCGACAGGCGCGTGCCGAGCACTACCTTGGCCTTGCCGCGGCGTATCCTGTTCCATTCGTCGATCCTCTCGCCCTGGCCAAGCGCACTGTGCAGAACTGCCAGGGAATCCCCGAATACCTCGTAGTATCTGCGCACAAACTGCGGCGTGAGGGCAAGCTCAGGTATCAGAATCAAGACCGATTTTCCGAGATCGAGGCACTTCAAGGCCGCGTGAATATAGATCTCGGTCTTGCCGGAGCCGGTTACGCCATGCAGCAGAAAGGGTGTAAATCGCCCCGAAGTCAGCGCTTCAGAGATTTTGGCAAATGCACCGATTTGTTCACCGGCAAGAGGATGGGGATCGACTCTCTCCACATCAACCCGCTCAAACGGATTCCGCCTGATTGTAACCGTGGTGTATTCGGCAAGCCCCGCCTTCACCAAGCCGCCAACTACAGCCTGCGAGGCTCCAAGCTTTTCTTCCAGCTCCGTCAGAAGAACGGGAGATTCGATTTGGCGTAGTTTTTCATATGTGGATTTTCTCTTCGGTGATCTTCGCCAGAACTCGTCGGCCACAGTCGCCGGAACGTCGGCCGCCTTGACGGCCTTTTTCCGCTTTTCCAGCTTGCGCCCTGTTCTCTTGATTGACGGCTCGAGCCATCCAAGGCCGAGTAATTTTCCGATGACCTTCGAAGAAAACTTCTTTTGCAGCAGCCCGATTCTCTCACTGCCGTTTTCGGTGACGTGATCCATCAAGGCCCTGGCTTCACCGTGGAAATCGTCGATCAGTTCTTCGCTTCTGAGCCTTTCAAGGGCGCGCTTGCCTCCCGTCGAGATACCGATGACTTCCTTCTCGTCTATGTTGATTCCGGCAGGCAGGGCTGCCTTGATCATTTCGCCCCAAGATGTGAGGTAGTATTCTGAGGCCCAGCGTGTCAGCTCAAACAGGTGTTTCGAAACCAACGGCTCGTCGTCGAGGACTTCCTCGATCGGTTTCAGAGCTCTACTCGTATGGGGAGTTTCGCTCAACTCCACGACGTAACCAGTAGTTCGCGACGGGCCGACGGGTATCAGAACCCGCCGTCCGGGTTCCACATTGCCGGCAAGGTCGCCCGGGACAAGGTAGTCCCATGTTGTCTCGACATTCGGTCTTGGTATCGCTACCCGCGCGATTTGCATTTTGCGAATCCACAACAGTTTGACAGCAATGTTAGGACAGGCTCGCGGGCTTGTCATCAGGCATGAGCGTATTGACTCAGTCAACTGCCGATGCCACGACACAACTAAACGTCGATTTCGTTGAATATATGTCCACTAAAAACGCGGATTAGTAAGGCACAGGATGCTTTGTTTCAGGTGCGCGATGAATTGCACAGATGTTGAATCAGGTCAGCTTTTTTCAAGTATGCCGAGGATTTTCTTCATGTCATCCCAAACTTCCCTGCGCGTCTTGACGGTGTAATTACGCAGCAGGTATGCGGGATGGAATGTGGGCATCAGCGGGATGCCGCGGTAGTCGTGAAAGCTCCCTCTCATTTTTGAAATCGGTGTCGAGTTCTCCAAGAGTGCCTGCGCGGCGATAGTACCCATGGCGCAGATCACTTTCGGCTGAATAATTGCGATCTGATGCTCCAGATATGGAATGCATGTCCTGATCTCATC
>DATKUA010000036.1:0-8853 GCA_035530855.1 Acidobacteriota bacterium
GGGCGCGACAGGGGCGCATAAATGCGCCCCCTACAGTGGTTGGCGAATATCCTTGCAGAATGATAGTAGGGGCGCGATTTATCGCGCCCGCTCCGCGGAGGCCCTGAAGGACCTCCCTACACAGATTGGCGGCGTATTCTCGGGGTGATGTAGGGGGGTCGTGAATTTATCCGCCCGTGGCGGACGGCCCCCGTCTTCTGTCATCGCGCGGGGCGGGATCGGGCGGATTGAAATTCGCCCCTACTATTGCTTTGAAAAGCCAACTCAGGACAACCCTGAAGGGGTTCAACAATTGGTAGCCCGGGGTCAGCGAAGCGCCACCCCGGGTGCGAAGCCATTCTCCAGATAGAACAACCCTGAAAGGGTTGCACAAAGAGGTCTGTCTGCGGATTCGGCGGCCCTGAAGGACCGCCCTACAAGGATTGGCAACGTTTTTTCATGGCGATGTAGGGGGGTCGTTCACGGCCCCCGTCTTAATTCATCGCGCGGGGCGCGACAGGGGCGCATAAATGCGCCCCCTACAGTGGTTGGCGAATATCCTTGCAGAATGATAGTAGGGGCGCGATTTATCGCGCCCGCATCATTTATCGCGCCCGTTCCGCGGCGACCCAAAGGGGTCAGTCCTAGAATTCTAGGCTGTTACTCTCGCTCAAGTTAGAAATTTGTGGTGCAAACAAAGGCTATTTAGCAGATCCCTAGAATTCTAGGACTGACCCCTTTGCACGGCGGCCTTTGCCTAACAACCCCGAAGGGGTTCTACAACCGGTAGCCCGGGGTCAGCGAAGCGCCACCCCGGGTGCTGGATCGCCATCCGCCCAGAACAACCCTGAAGGGGTTGCCCAAAGAGAACGGCTCCCGAATTCGGTGGAAATGCCTGTGCGGGTGCGGAATTCCAGGGCTGACCCCTTTGCGTTATAATCACAATTTCACTTCAAACGCGGGCTGCTATTCAATGGATTTGAAAAAGGTTGTGATTACGCAAAACGCCGGGGAGACGGAGCGCGCCGGGGAGGAGTTTGCGCGGGGGCTGCGGGGCGGCGAGTTGGTGCTGCTGCGCGGCGAGCTGGGCAGCGGCAAGACGGCGTTCGTGCGCGGCATGGCCCGCGGCCTGGGCGTCGACGATCCGGAGGGCGTGTCGAGCCCGAGCTACACGCTGGCCAACGAGTACGAGGGGCCGGTGCGGCTGATCCACGCGGATTTATACAGGATCGACTCGGCGGCGGCGATCGGAGAGTTGGCGTTGGAGGAGATGATCGGGCCGGATGCGGTGGTGGTCGTGGAGTGGGGGGAGAAGCTGGCGCCGGCGGGGCTGGAGGTTATCGAGGTCGATCTCAGGGCGTTGGGGGAGGATAAGAGGGAGATTGAATTTCACCACAGAGTGGAAGATGAGAAATAAGAGGGGCAGATGCCCAAAGGGGTCAGTCTTAGAATTCTAGGTCTCTGCTGAATAGCCCTTATCGGCGCCACAAATCCATACGCCTAGAATTCTAAGACTGACCCCTTTGCCTGTATATCCCTTTCAGGGAATGGTTCAGCCGGGACCGTCGCGAACCCGGGGTGGCGCTTCACTTACCCCGGGCTAGGAATTGTTCAATCCTTTCAGGATTACTCTGGCGGACGCCGGATTGTTGCAAATGGATCGCGCATTTCGGTGGCCCTGAATCCCGCCTGCGGCGGGGCTACATGGCTTGGCAGGCTCCTGCATAGTACTGTAGGGGGGTCGTTTACGGCCCCCGTCTTGATTTATACCGCTACTGGCGGGACCGGGTGGACGGCCCGTATTCTTTTATCGCGCGCTGCGCGATTCGGCGGCCCTGAATCCCGCCTGAGGCGGGACTACACGGATTGGCAAACGCCCCGTCGATTAATTGTAGGGGCGCGATTTATCGCGCCCGTCTGTATTTACACGGATCCGCCAAATCCAGCGTTGCGCAGCACGGCGGCCCTGAAGGACCGCCCTACATGGGCTTGCTGGAATCCACCACCCACATGGAACAACCCTGAAGGGGTTCAATAATTGGTAGCCCGGGGTCAGCGAAGCGCCACCCCGGGTGCGAAGCCATCCTCCATACACAAACAACCCTGAAAGGATTGCACAAAGGGGTCAGTCCTAGAATTCTAGGCTTATGGATTTGTGCGCAAACAAAGGCTATTCGACAGAGACCTAGAATTCTAGGACTGACCCCTTTGCCGTTGTCCTACGATTCGCGCTGGTAGTTGGGGGCTTCCTTGGTGATGATTACGTCGTGGACGTGGCTCTCGCGCAGTCCCGCGTTGGAGATGCGGACGAAGCGCGCCTTCTCCTGCATCTCGGGGATGGTGGCGCAGCCGGCGTAGCCCATGCCGGCCTGGAGGCCGCCGACGAGCTGGAAGATGGTGGCGCTGACGGGCCCCTTGTAGGGGACGCGGCCCTCGATGCCCTCGGGGACGAGCTTGGCCGGGGATTCGGCGTCGTCCTGGAAGTAGCGGTCGCGGCTGCCGCGCTGCATTGCGCCGATGGAGCCCATGCCGCGGTATTCCTTGAAGGTGCGGCCTTTGTAGAGGATTTTTTCGCCGGGGCTTTCCTCGGTGCCGGCGAAGAGGCCGCCGATCATGACGGTGGAGGCGCCGGCGGCGACGGCCTTGACGATGTCGCCGGAGTACTTGATGCCCCCGTCGGCGATGACGGGCACGCCGGTGCCCTTGGCGGCGCGCGCGGCTTCGGAGACGGCGGTGATCTGCGGCACACCGGAGCCGGAGACCGAGCGTGTGGTGCAGATGCCGCCGGGTCCCTGCCCGACCTTGACCGCGTCGGCGCCGGCGGCGATGAGGTCGGATGCGCCTTCGAAGGTGCTGATGTTGCCGGCGATGAGGTCGATGTTCTCGAATTCTTTTTTAAGGCGCTCGACGGCCTTGAGGACGTTCTCGCTGTGGCCGTGGGCGGAGTCGAGGACGAGGCAGTCGACCTTGCGCGCGACCAGCTCGGAGGCGCGCTCAAGCAGATCGGCTCCCGCGCCGACGCCGGCGGCGACGCGCAGGCGCCCCATGTCGTCCTTCGCCGCGTTGGGGTAGGAGATCTTCTTCATGATGTCCTTGATGGTGATCAGCCCCTTGAGGTAGCCGTTCTCGTCGACGACAGGCAGCTTCTCGATGCGGTGCTCGTGCAGCTTCTCCTTCGCCTCCTCCAGCGTGGTGCCGAGCGGGGCGGTGATCAGGGGCTCGCTGGTCATCAGCTCGCCGACCGACTTGTCGCGCCGCGGCAGGAAGCGGATGTCGCGTTGAGTGAGAATGCCGACGAGCTTGCCGTCCTCCCGTGTCACGGGCACGCCGCTGATGCGGTAGCGCTCCATCATCGCTATCGCCTCGCTCACGGGGCGGTCGGGGCGGATGGTGATGGGGTCGACGATCATGCCGCTCTCGTAGCGCTTGACCTTGTCGACCTCGGCGCCCTGCTGCTTGATGGTCAAGTTCTTGTGGATGACGCCGATGCCGCCCTGGCGCGCGATGGCGATGGCCATCATCGCCTCGGTGACGGTGTCCATGGCGGCGCTGACGAGCGGGATGCAGAGCCTGATGTTGCGCGTCAGCCATGTCTTGACGTCCGCCTCGCGCGGCAGCACCGCGGAGCGCGCGGGAGTGACGAGCACGTCGTCGTAACTCAGAGCCAGTGGCGGAATACCGTCGAGCATACTTGCCCCTCTCTATGGAAGCGCGGGGCGCCGCAGGCGGCAGCGGCGCGATCCGCCATTGCTTACAATAGCACAAGAGCGGACCGAAGCCCGCTCATTACAGATCATTCTAAAGGCGATTTGGATCATTGGCCCACCGCCCTGTCGTCCACTTCGTACACTATACCCTTAGGCAGGCAACATTTCTTGTATTTCTTGCCGGAGCCGCAGGGGCAGGGCTCGTTGCGCCCGACCTTGCGCTTCGCGTGGTGCTGCTCGACCTGCAGGGCGCGCGGGCGCCTGCGCCTCGCCGGTTTCGCCTCGCCGAGGTCATCGGGTTCGTCGTCGGGCGCGCTGTAGAACATCGGCACCGTCGGCGCCTCCAGCTCGAGGTCCTCCTCGGCCGCCTCCTTCACCTGCAGGCGGTAGATGCGCTGGATGGTGTTGTTCTCGTAGGACTCCTGCATCGCGCTGAAGAGATCGTAGCTTTCCTTCTTGAACTCGACGAGCGGCTGGCGGCCGCCGTAGCCGCGGAGCCCGATGCCCTCCTTGAGGTGGTCGAGGGCGTAGAGATGGTCCTTCCAGTGCTCGTCGATCGTGCTGAGGATGGCGAACTGCAGGAAGCGGTTGAAGTTCTCCTCTCCGAGTTGCGCCTCCTTCTCGGTCAGGGCCGACTCGGTGCGCTTGCGCAGTTCCTCGACCAACTCGTCCATGTTCTTGTCCTGCAGTTCGGCGGGAGTGATGTTGAGCGCGAAGAACTCGTTGAGGCGGACAGCGCACGACTCGTAATTCCAGTTCTCGGGGTCGTCGCCGGCGATGGTTTCCTGGGTGATCCAGTCGATGATGTTGCTTGTCATGTCGAGGATGTAGTCCCTGCCGATCTCGCCGCTGAGGACCTGGCGGCGCAGCTGGTAGACGCTGTTGCGCTGGGCGTTCATCACGTCGTCGTACTCGAGCAGGTGCTTGCGGATCGAGAAGTTGCGCTGCTCGACCTGCTTCTGCGAGCGCTCGATCGCGTTGGAGACCATGCGGTGCTCGATCGGCACGCCCTCCTGCATGCCGACGCGCTGCATCAGACCGCTGATGCGGTCCATGCCGAAGATGCGCAGCAGGTCGTCCTCGAACGAGAGGAAGAAGCGGGAGGAGCCGGGGTCGCCCTGGCGGCCGGCGCGGCCGCGGAGCTGGTTGTCGATGCGGCGCGCCTCGTGGCGCTCGGTGCCGACGATGTGCAGACCGCCCATGGCGATGACCGCCTGGTGCTCCTGCTCCCACTCCTCGCGCGCCTTTGCCAGGGCCTGCTCGTACTGCTCTTCGGAGACCTCCTCGCCCAGCTCCTGCCGCACGAGGAATTCGGGGTTTCCGCCGAGGAGGATGTCGGTGCCGCGGCCGGCCATGTTGGTGGCGATGGTGATCGCACCGACGCGCCCCGCCTGGGCGACGATCTCCGCCTCCCGCTCGTGGAACTTGGCGTTGAGCACGTTGTGGGGGATGCCGAGCTTGTCGAGGCGCCTGCTGAGCTCTTCGCTTTTTTCAATGGAGACGGTGCCGACGAGCGCGGGCCTGCCGGTCCAGACCGTGTCGCCGAGAGTGACTTCCTGCTCGTGGAGCTCGCGGATCTCCTCGGCGATCGCCTCGACCTTCTCGCCGTGGGTGCGGAAGATGACGTCGGGATTCTCGTCGCGCAGCAGCGTCTTGTTGGTGGGGATGACGGCGACATCGAGCTTGTAGATCTTTTCGAACTCCTCGGCCTCGGTCTCGGCGGTGCCGGTCATGCCAGCCAGCTTCTCGTACATGCGGAAGTAGTTCTGGAAGGTGACCGTGGCCAGAGTCTGGTTCTCCTGCGCGATCTTGACCCCTTCCTTGGCCTCGACGGCCTGGTGCAGCCCGTCGCTCCAACGGCGTCCGTCCATCATGCGTCCGGTGAACTCGTCGACGATGATCACACCGCCGTCCTTGACGACGTAGTTGACGTCGCGCTTGAACAGCGCGTGTGCCTTGAGCGCCTGGTTGATGTGGTGGATCAGGGCCATGTTGCCGGGGTGGTAGAGGTTCTCGATGTTGAGCAGCTTTTCGGCTGTGGCGACGCCGCGCTCTGTCAGCACCGCGGTGTGGCTCTTCTCGTCGATGAGATAGTCGAAGTCCTCTTCGTCGGTGTCGGGCTTGTCGTCCCACTTGCTCGTTTCCTTGCCGGTGATGATCTTCTTGGTCAGCTTGGGGATGATGCGGTTGATGCGGTAGTACTTGTCGGTGCTCTCCTCGGTGGGCCCGCTGATGATCAGCGGTGTGCGCGCCTCGTCGACGAGGATGCTGTCGACCTCGTCGACGATGGCGAAGTAGTGGCCGCGCTGGACGAATTGCTCGAGCGAGAACTTCATGTTGTCGCGCAGGTAGTCGAAGCCGAACTCGTTGTTCTGGCCGTAGGTGATGTCGGCCTTGTAAGCGACCATGCGTTCGGCCTCGGACATGTGGGCCTGGATGATGCCGACCTCCATCCCCAGCGCGCGGTAGACGGGGCCCATCCACTCGGCGTCGCGGCGCGCGAGGTAGTCGTTGACCGTGACGATGTGGACCCCCTTGCGCGTGAGCGCGTTGAGGTAGGCCGGCAGAGTGGCCACCAGCGTCTTGCCCTCGCCGGTCTTCATCTCGGCGATGCGGCCCTGGTGCAGGACGACGCCGCCGATGAGCTGGACGTCGAAGTGGCGCATGTGGACTTTACGCCAGGCGACCTCGCGCACCACGGCGAAGGCCTCCACCAGGATGTCGTCGAGGGAGGCTCCCATGTCGAGCTTGTTGCGGAAGTAATCGGTCTTGGCGCGGAGTTGGTCGTCGTTGAGGGCGCGGATATCTTCCTCGAGCGCGTTGACGGCGTTGATCATCGGCTGTGCGGCCTTGACGTCGCGCTCGTGCTTGGTTCCGAATATCGATGTCACTACTTTGTTTAACAGGCCCATTTACTGCTCTCCAGAATGTTGGGACGTTCTATCAGATGGCCATTATACCGTCAAGGAGAGTCGAGCAGGCGCGCTAATTGCGCTCATTTTTGTTTAGAATGCCAGCCGCCGATTGACACATTAGGCGCGCCGGGCTAAGCTGTTTTCTCTTATCTCGAGAGTAATTCCTCCATGAGCGCAAAGGGCTTCCGCACCGGAGTTGTCAGCAGGCTTGTCGGCCTCTCGTACAAGCAGATCGACCACTACGACCACGCGGGCCTGGTGCGGCCGGAGATCCAGAAGGCCGCCGGGCGCGGCTCGCGGCGGCTCTACTCGCGCACCGACCTGATCGAGCTGCTGGTGATCCGGCGGCTGCTGCAGCGCGGCCTCTTTCTGTGGGACATCCGCAAGGCGTTGGCGGAGACTCGCAAGCGCTACCCGAAGGTCAAGCGTCCGCTGAGCGAGCTGACTTTCCGCACCGACGGGCTGACGATCTACATCGACGACCCCGGCGGGCAGGGGCCGGTCGACCTGCTGCACCCGGAGCAGCCGGTGCTGGTGTCGGCTGTGGAGGAGTCGGCGGAGCAGATCGGCCGCGCTATCCGCGAGTTCGAGAACCACTCGATCGAGGAACTGCGGGTGCGCGGCAAGGTTTACCTGATAGAGATCGTCAACGACACCGAGAGCCACGGCGTCATCGCCCGCTGCCCTGATTTGCTGGGGATTTCGACCAAGGGCGGGGACGAGAAGGAGGCGCTGGGACGGATGCGAGAGCGGATCGCCGAAACACTTGACAAGCTGTCGGGTAAGGATCAATCTTAGCCATATTCAACATTTTGGATATGTGAGCGGGAGCCAAACGGGGGGAAGTCCTCACGCTGGTCAGCCTTGGGCAGGTTCTCCCGCTCGATTTTTTTATCTCCACGTACCGCTTGCGCTCCACGTCCGCTTTCGCCGCCGCCACGGTCGGCGCGCCTGTGTTAGAATCAATTCATTGGTCTTCCCAATCTGAACAACCTCGATACCCGCGGCCGCGGGAGTTCGCCGGGGCTGAGGAGAGGAACCTTGCGCGCAAGTATCTGCCTCCCAGCCGGGACCGCGAATTCGGCTGGGACATGAATTTGTTTTGATTTGTAAGCGTGATAGATTGGGCCGGCTATCCATTCAGGCGGGTTGTTCACCGGTGCGGCCTGCGGAAAAAGGTCGGAAAATTCCGGTGAGGAGGGGTGTAAAAGTGCGAATTTTGCTTTTGACAACGGCAACGGCGTTGCTTTTTGCCGCACCTCTTGCGGCGCAGGCGCCGTCGTTCGTGGAGGATTATTTTCTGGAGACGACGACCTACGGCAGCCATTTCGTCATACTCGGCAACACGCTGAACAGTGATTTTGTCGTGTTCTACGACCACTATTCGGGCGGGAATTTTGTCCTGAAGTCGTGCAGGCTGAATTCCGGCGGCGGACCGCTCGGCGCGAAGCAGACGATCCACCCCGATGTGGTGGTGGCCGACCGCGAGCCGTGGGATGTGGTCTGGCACCCTGTGGCCAAGAGGTACATGGCGGTTTTCCGCGTCGGCGGCAAACTCTTCGCGCGCGCGATCGGTGTGGGCGGCGTGCCGCTCAGCGGACCCAAGTTCGTCTGCAACTACGACGGCACCTACCTGCACGTCGCCTGGGCGGCGAGGCGAAAATTCGTGGTCTTCCTGCAGCGCGGCGATCAGGTCTCGGGGCAGGCCTTGCGGCGGAACTGCAGGAAGTTCAAGGGGGAGAAGCAGCTGGTCTCGCTGGTGACGGGGATATCCTACCCGCTGGACGCGGCAAGCGAGGAGGACGGCACAGCGGTGGCCTACTACGCGCGCTATTGGGACACCCCCGGCGAGGCCGACGTCTGCGTCCTGCGCGTCGATTACAAGCTGAACGTGCTCGACGACTTCGACCAGGTCTCCGACCTCGCGGCCTCATCACAATATCTGACTAGGTATATCCACGGGAATTACGATCCCAAGTCGCGGACGCATTCGATCGCCTATCGTGTCGGCGCCGGCCCGGCGAAGTATATGACATTCAAAAAGGACGGCACCTGGGTCTCGAAGCCGAAGAATCTCCCGAGCGACTCGGCTCCCCGCAGCCTGCTCTACAATCCGATCAAGAAGCGGTTCGTCGTCTTCTTTTTCAAGCTCAATTACTTCGATGGGAGGGATCACTCGGAGTTCTACCACACGGTCTATCGTCCGAACGGGAAAATCGTCGTCGCCGACAGGCTCTTGAAGCGGACCGACA
>DATKUA010000037.1:0-94966 GCA_035530855.1 Acidobacteriota bacterium
CATCATGTCGTTAGGCGGCCTCGCGTTGGGTATAGGCATGTTGGTCGACAGCTCTATCGTGGTGCTCGAATCGGTTTTCCGATGCCGCGAGGAAGGCGATTCGTTGATCGAGGCGGTGGTGCGCGGCACGGGCGAGGTCGGCGGGGCGGTTATCGCTTCGACGCTGACTACGATCGCCGTTTTCGCACCGATTGTATTCGTCGAGGGTGTTGCAGGCCAGGTTTTCGGTGACATGTCGCTCGCAGTTGTCTTCTCTCTACTGGCCGCACTTCTATGCGCTCTTTTCTTCATTCCAATGCTTGCTTCGCGCCAGGTTCCATTTGAATTCGCCAGCAAGGACCTGAAAATATTCGGGCGCATCGGGAGTTGGGAACTCTTCTCAGGTAGGATAAAGCGGTTCTGGAGCCGCGAGAAAGGCTTGTCGGCGTCTCCGCTCAAGTACATCCTGTTTATCCCGCACAACGCCTTTTTTGCAGCTATATTCCTAATAGATCTTGTGCTGGATCTGCTGGGACGGCCGTTCAACTCTGCGGTGCTGACAGCTCAGCGTTTCCGCAAATACTGGGGTAAGCAACGCAGCGGCTTTGGCAAAGTTATTCGAGTATTCACGGTAATCCCGGTCCATGCATACATGGGCCTGATATTCGCCATTCATTTCCTGCTCGAAGCCCTCGGCAAGCTGATCAGGATTACTCTCCTGTTGATGTTCTACATCTTGCGACTGCTGTTCGGGGCCGTCGGTTTTGTTGTGGGCTGGATTTTAAAGCCTATATTCTTCGTGTTCGGGAAGTTCATCGACGGCATCAATACCGGGTATCCATACTTTATCGACTGGGCGCTCAGGAACAAGATCGTCGTCATCGCCATCGTCCTCATCATTGCCGTGCATGCCGGCAGCCTGATGTTCGGCCTCAAGTCCAACCTGATCCCGGAGGTTCACCAGGGAGAGTTCAACGTCAGGATAAAAGCCCCCGTCGGCACCGATATCGAACGGACGAACGAGCTTACAAAAGAGGTCGAGAGAGGCATCAGAGAATCGCTGCTGGCGATGAACGACGGCGGCAGCGCTTTTGAAACGACAGCGACAGTCGTGGGCGCGGAGAAGGAATCCAACACGCGTAGCGACGAGGGCGAAAACACCGCGGTAATTACCGTCCGTCTGGCTGAGCAGGAGGACATCCAGGACGCTGAGGAGCGCGCTATCAACCTGATCCGCGAACGCCTGGCTCGCATACCCGGTCTCACATCGGTTACTTTCGACAGGCCCGTGCTTTTCAGTTTCAAGACGCCGATTGAGGTCGAAATCAAGGGGCCGGAGCGCCAGTTCCTCAAGCAGTACTCAGATGAGGCCATCCGCGAGATGGAGAAGATCGAGGGCCTAACCGACCTGAAGAACTCGATTCAACCCGGCAATCCGGAGCTGCAGATTTTGTACGACCGAGACAAACTCAAGCTCTACAACATGGATATTGCCGATACGGCGCGCGCAGTCCGTGACATGGTCGAAGGTCGCCTCGCCGGTGAATTCCGCAAGGAAGACCGCCAGTACGACATCCGCGTACGGCTGCAGCGCGTTGATATCAAGGATTACAAGGATCTTTCAGATCTCGAACTGCGCCCCACGGAGACTGAGAGAATCAAGCTCAGCACCGTCGCCAATATCATCACGCGCGAAGGTCCAAACGAAATTCGCCGTATCGACAAGGAGCGTACCGCCTTGGTCAGCTCCAACCTCAAGGACATCGACCTGGGTAGCGCGAAAGAGCAAATCACCGAACGGCTGCAGCGTTTGCGCATGGAATCGGGCTGGCTGCCGGAATACCGTTTCGAAATCACCGGCCAGACCGAGGAGATGGAAGTCTCGAGCAACTCGCTTGCCTGGGCACTGGCACTAGCGGTGTTCCTGGTATACATCGTGATGGCCTCGCAGTTCGAGTCGCTGATGCAGCCCTTCATCATCATCTTCACCATCCCGCTGGCCCTGATCGGCGTGGTCTACTTCCTTGTGCTTGCCGGCACCCCGGTCAGCATCGTAGTCCTCATTGGGGTGATCATGCTGGCCGGCATCGTGGTCAACAATGCAATCGTGCTTGTCGACTACATCAACCAGCTTCGCACGCGCGGCTTCGACAAGATGGAAGCGATAATCGAGGCGGGCAAGATCCGCCTCCGACCGATTCTGATGACCACCTTGACAACCGTTCTGGCCCTGTTGCCCCTGGCGTTGGGCCTCGGAGCCGGCGCGGAGATCAGGGCGCCGATGGCCTGGACGGTGATCGCCGGTCTGCTCAGTTCGACGTTGCTCACATTGGTCGTAATCCCCACTGTCTATGCGCTGGTTGACAGGCGTAAGATCGTGGGTGCTCCGACCGAGCAGCCTGCCGAGGATGAATCGACGGCTTGATTTTCGATTCCTTTCTGTATAAATGAAAAAGGCGGTGGCCATGCCACCGCCTTTGCTATCGATTAGGAACTATGCTCTAGATCCCCAGCTCTTCCAGGACCATCGCCGTTGCTCCCTGAACCGCAGCCGAGGCTACTGCTCCAATCCTCTCGGCCAGCGTGTAACAATCCTCCACCTCGACCGCAAGAACTTTAATCTCTTTCGGCATTTTCAACCCCAGACCTTTACCGAGATCCAGGGCGTCGGCGAGGTGAATGTTGTGATTCGAGAGGTTCTTCAGGGGATGCCTCAGCTCAGCGAGATCAAGCCAGTAGCACTGGCCTGCGGGTGCCCTGTCGCTGATGATCGCGTCGACGACGATTGCCTTGTCGTAGCCGGCGATCATGTCCACCAGCCTAAAGCCTGCCACTTCGCCGCATCTAACATCGATGTCGGGATTACCGGCCGCCGCCAGCCTCACCTCCTGAGCAACGAGCAAACCGACCGCGTCGTCGCTAAGCAGCCTGTTTCCCAGCCCGAGCACCAATGTCTTCATGCTTTGCTCCACCAACCGTATTTAACCGCTCGTAATAGCAAAAATGATCGGCGGCGAGCTCAGTATACCCGCCGCCATCCATGGAAATGCAGTTTTGTTTACTTCCTGTACGACTCGATAATGTTGCCGCTCTTATCGCGGATATTGACTTCCAATGGCATCTCGCCCGGCAGTGTGTGCGTTGCGCACCCGAAGCAGGGATCGTAAGCCCGGAAAGCCATTTCCACCATGTTAAGCGTGGCCTCGGTAACCTCCTTGCCTTTGCCGAACAGGGCCTTGGCAGCCTTCTTGAGGCTGAGGCTGATCGAAGCGTTGTTGTGAGTCGTGCCGACGATCAGGTTGGCCCGTTTGATGATGCCGCGTTCGTCGGTGACGTAATGGTGGTACAGCGTTCCGCGTGGTGATTCGACCACGCCGACACCCTCGGACGGGATCTCCTCGGGAACCTTCTTGACTACCGGGCTGGTGATCTCCGGGTCCTCGCAGAGCTCCTTGAAGCGCTCGGCGGAATACATCAGCTCGATCACTCGAGCCCAGTGCGTAGCCAGTGTAGCGTTGACCGGATCGCCGCCCAATGTCGCGTAGAACTCCTCATAGGCTTCCTGGGCGATCGGCGTAGCCATGCCGTCCGAAGCGTTCAGGCGGCCGAGCGGTGAGGCCTTGTAGATGCCGCTGTCCTTGCCTTCGACGAAGCCCTTCCAGCCGATCTTCTTGATGTAGGGGAACTTGAGATAGCTCCACGGCTCGACGTGCTCGGCGATGTTGTCCATGTAAGCTTCCGGCTTGAACTTGACCACCTCGTTGCCTTCCGGATCCTTGACCCGGATGTCGCCGTGGTAGAAGTTGACCTTGTTGTTCTCATCGACAAGGCCCATGTTGTGCGTGTGGTTGGCGTAGCCGTCGCTGAGAATGATGTCGACGTAGGCCTGGTTGGCGAGCACGATATCCTTGAATAACTGCAGGGTGAACTTGCCGAACTCGACACAGTAGGCGGCGTGCTCAAGGAATTCCTTGTGCTTTTCCTTGTCTAACGCCTTGCTCATGCCACCGGGCAGGCCGCAGACCTGGTGGACCTGCTTGCCGCCCAGGTAGACCAGCACGTCCTCGCAGCGCTTGCGAGCCTCGATCAGCTTGCCGGCCACTTCCATGCCGACCTTGCCGATGACGCCGAGGATGTTGCGTACAGCCGGTTCGGCGTCGGGGCCCATTATGAAATCAGGGCCGGCAAGTATGTAGAAATGGACGGCGTGATCGGTGACGAAAAAGGTGTTGTAAAACAGCTCGCGCAGCTTCTTGGCGGCTGATGGGATGTCGAGGTTGTAGACCGCATCGGCGGCTTTCGAGCTGGCCATGTGGTGGGCTTCGGGGCATACGCCGCAGATACGCGTCGTGATGCGCGGCATCTCTTCGACCGGGCGCCCCTCGCAGAAGCGCTCGAAACCGCGCAGCTCGGGGATCTGTAGGTATACGTTTTCCACTTCGCCGCTGTCATCGACGAAGATCTCTATCCTGCCGTGTCCCTCGAGGCGGGTTATCGGATCGATTGTGTAGCGTTTCGTCATGTCCGTGTCCTCCTCAGGGTCGAGTAGGGTAGACCGAAACGATAGAACGTCCCGGCGGGATCGACCACGCTGTCGATTATCTTCGCTATCTCTTCCTCGTCGTTGCTGTCAATTATCGATGCCAGCGCGCTGCACATCTTCGCTCCCTGGTCGGAGACGCCAAGAGGCGGGCCGTAGCAGCCGCGGCAAGGCATGTCGGCGCTGGTGCATTGGGCTCCGCATCCGGCCATCGTTGCCGGCCCCATGCAGATCACACCCTGCTCGAGCAGGCACTTGTCGGGATCGATGATCAACTCGTGCGGCCGTTTGATCTCCTTGATGTTTTTCTGCTGCGGCTCGTGCTTGCACTGGTCGCAGACCGTCTTCTCATCCTTCCCGATCACAGTTCCCGCCGGCGGTAGCTTGCCCTCGAGAATCGCGGTGAAGACGTTGAGCGTTTGCTCGGGGACCGGGGGACAGCCGGGCATGAAGTAATCCACTTCCACCGTCTGCGCCAGTGTCTTCACTGTGTTGAAGAACTTGGGCAGGAACAGCTCACCTTCGGGCACTTCGGTCCTCTCCTGAGGCACGATGCCGTCGGGATTATCGATGGAGGGGTTATCGTGGTAGGCGCGGTTGAAAATTTCTTCCTTGGTTGTGAAATTGGCCAGGCCCGGGATGCCGCCAGTGTGCGCGCAAGAGCCGTGCGCTACCATGATCTTGCTCTTGCGACGCAGCAGCTTGGCCAGGTGCTCGTTCTCCCCCGTGCGGATCGCCCCGTTGAACATGCAGAGGTCGATGGACTTGTCCTCCATCGCCTCTACGTCCTTGTATTTGACGTCGATGGCGACGGGCCAGAAGACGATATCGACCGCAGAGGCGACCTCGACGATCTTCTCGTGGATAGCCAGGAGTGAGATCTCGCAGCCGCCACAGCTCGCCGCCCAGTAGAACGCAGCTTTTGGTTTCGCCATTATCACGCTCCTTCGGCTACAACGGCCTCTGCGGGAAGTTCAACCTCCCCGCCGGCGATCTTGTCCATTTCCAGCGGGCCAAGCGACTTGATCGTTTCGGTGAACTCGTCGACCACCTGTGCCCACAACTCCCCTTCGCTGGCGCTGACAAAGGTCAGACGCAGTCTCTCGGGCTCGATCCCGAACTGCTTGAGCATCATTCTCAGCAGCGGGATCCGCCGCATCGTCTTGTAGTTGCCCTCCAGGTAATGGCAGTCGCCCGGATGGCAGCCGCTCACCAGCACCCCGTCGGCGCCCATCGCGAATGCCTTGACGATGAACGTGGGATCGACCCTGCCGGAGCACATCACACGGATCACCCGGCAGTTGGGCAGATAATCAAGGCGGGAGGTGCCGGCGAGATCGGCTCCGGTGTAGGAACACCAGTTGCAGAGGAATCCAACTATCCTCGGTTCAAAGCTCATGACAAAATTCCCTCAAGTTCAGCCATTATTTGCTGATCGGTGAAGTGTTTGCCGATTATTGCGGAGGATGGGCAGGCGCTGACGCACGTGCCGCACGACTTGCAGAGCGCCTCCTGAACCATGCTGATCTTCTTCTCCTCGTCGAAGATTATCGCCCCGTAAGGGCAAAGGTCGTTGCAGACGCGGCAACCGCTGCACAGATCCTCGTCGACAATCGCAAAGTAGCCCTCCATCTCGACCTCGCCCATGTTGATGTTCTGCAGAGCCATCGAAGCCGCAGCGCTCCCTTGGGCGACCGTGTCGGGAATGTCCCTCGGGCCCTGGGCGCAGCCGGCGATGAAGACACCGTCGCTGGTGGTCTCAACCGGTGCCAGCTTCGGGTGCTTTTCGATCATCCAGCCGTATTTGTCGGTAGAGACGCCGAACAGGCGGGCAAATTCCTTGGCATCGGCCTGCGGCTCGAGCGCGCCGCAGAGAACCACCATGTCGACCGGGATCCGGCGGATCGTGCCGATCAGGGTGTCCTCCACGCGCACTATCAGCTTGCCCTCTTCGCCCTCGTAGACCGGGAAGCTGGTGACCTCCGCACCCTTGCCGCGGATAAAGCGGATGTCCTCGCGCAGCAGCCTGTCGTAGAACTCCTCGTAGCCTTTACCCGGGCAGCGCATGTCGATGTAGAGGTCATAGACCTCGGCCTCGGTCTTTTCCTTCACCAGGTGAGCGAACTTCAGGGCATACATGCAGCAGACGCGGCTGCAGTAGGCATTGTAGTTCTTGTCGCGGCTACCGATGCAGTGCAGGATCGCCACGCTCTCGGGTGCCTCGCCGTCAGCGCAGACAATCTTGCCGCCCGTGGCACCGCTGGCACAGTTCATTCTCTCGAATTCGAGCCCGGTGACCACGTTGGGATGCTTTCCATAGCCGTACTGCTTCATAGGACGCGGATCGATTTGCTTGAATCCGGTGGCGAGGATGACGCCGCCGACTTCGAATTCGAGTTCCTCTTCCACATCGTCGAAATTGACCGCCTCCGGCTCGCAGACCTGCTCGCACACCTTGCAGCCGCCGGTTTTGAAGTGGATGCACGACTCGGTGTCGATCATCGGCGAATTCGGGATCGCCTGCATCGTGTCGATGCGGATGGCTGAATTCGGCCCGAGAAGAATCTCGTCGTGCCGCAGCTCGACACCGTCCAGACTCACCAGCTTGGCATGACCAGTCGGGCAGACGTGCGAGCATGAACCGCAGGCGATGCAGTCGTCGGAACGCTCGTTGTAGGCGGTGGTGACAATGAGATCGGATCCGCGGTTAGCCATCACCAGGGCTTGCGCGTTCACAATCTCATCGCAAACGACCACACATCTGCCGCAGCGGATGCAGGCGTCTTCTTCATATTCAGCGTTGTCCAGGAGCACCGGCGGTGGCTCCACCTCGAGTTCCTCAGCAAGCTGCTTAAGAACCGGGACATTCGGCCAGCGCGAGAGCAAGAGCTGCAGGACGTATTTGCGCGTCGTGAGAGCCCAATCGGAGTCAGTCGTGACTTTCATGCCGTCCTCAACCAGTTGGCTGCATGAAGTGACTATTTTCGACTTTCCCCGGTGTTCGAGTTCCACAACGCAGAGGCGGCAGTCGGCGAACGGTTTGAGGATCTCGTGATAGCAAAGAGTGGGTATCTCGATGTTGAGTTTCTTCGCCGTCTCGAGGATCGTCGCTCCGTCCTCCGCCTCGACTGGATGTCCGTTAATCGTCAGGTTAACCATAGCGCCTCTCCTTATTCGACCATCACGGCATTGAAGTTACAGACGTCATGGCAAACGCCGCATCTAATGCACTTGTCATCGATAATCCTGTGTGCCTTGCCTTTTTCGCCGACGATGGCAGCCTCCGGGCAATTGCGCGCGCACTGATGGCAGCCGTGTCCCGCATCCACGCACTGTTCGGGATTTATGGTGAAAGTGAGCAGGGCTTTGCACACCTTGGCCGGGCATTTCTTCTCGTTGATGTGCGCCTCGTATTCGTCGCGGAAGTACTTGATGGTCGTCAGAACCGGATTAGGCGCTGTCTGGCCAAGGCCGCAAAGGGAGGCATCCTTTACCACGTTTGCAATGTGTTCGAGGGTGCTGAGGTCCTCGGGGGTGCCTTTGCCTTCACATATCTTGGTGAGGATGTCGAGCAGCCACTTGGTTCCGTCGCGGCAGGAGACGCATTTTCCGCACGATTCGACCTGCGTGAAGCTGAGGAAGTAGCGCGCGATATCGACCATGCATGTAGACTCGTCCATAACCACAAGGCCGCCGCTGCCCATCATCGAGCCAGCTTCCCAGAGGCTTTCAAAGTCGATCGGCAGATCCAGGAGTTCCTCGGGGATGCAGCCGCCGGACGGCCCGCCGGTCTGAACCGCCTTGAATTTCTTTCTCTCAGGGATGCCGCCGCCGATATCATAAATAATCTCACGCAGCGTGATTCCCATCGGGACTTCGACGAGGCCGGTGTTGTTGATCTGGCCGACCAGCGAGAAGACCTTCGTCCCCTTGCTCGATTCCGTCCCGATGCTTGAGAACCATTCGGCACCATGCTGGATAATCATCGGTATGTTCGACCATGTCTCGACGTTGTTGATGTTTGTGGGCTTGCCCCAGAGGCCGGAGTAAACCGGGTAGGGGGGACGCTGACGAGGGTTGCCGAGCTTCCCTTCAATCGAGGCGATTAAAGCGGTCTCTTCTCCGCAGACGAACGCTCCAGCCCCGCGGTGCACGTGGATGTCGAAGCTGAAGTCGGTATCGAATATCCGTTCACCCAGGAGGCCGTAATCCTTAGCCTGTTCGATCGCCAGTCGAAGGCGTTCAAGCGCCAGTGGATACTCGTTGCGGATGTAAACGAATCCGTTGCGAACGCCGATGGCGTAAGCCCCAATTGTGAGTCCCTCTATTACTGTGTGAGGATCGGACTCGACGATGCTGCGGTCCATGAAAGCGCCGGGATCGCCCTCGTCGGCGTTGCAAACAACATACTTCTCATCTCCCGGTGAGGATCTGGCCAGGCGCCATTTTTCACCCGTAGGGAATCCCGCGCCTCCACGCCCCCGTAATCCGGAGTCGATTACCTTCTGGATGACCTCTTCCGGAGTCATCTCGGTGACCACCTTGGCAAGCGCTTTGTAGCCGTCCCTGCCGATGTACTCATCGATAACTTCCGGATTGATGACTCCGCGGTTGCGCAAGGCTATCAGCCTCTGCTTCTTGAAGAACCCGATGTCGCTCATTCTGGGAATGGGCGTCTCCTCTTCCGGAGGTATATACATCAGGTTCTCGACAGGCCGTCCTTTGAGAAAATGTTCTTCAACCAGATGCGGGATCACCTTGGTATCCAGCAACTGGTAGAACACACCCTCGGGTTGGACGACCACAATTGGCCCTTGCGCGCAAAAACCGTTACAACCTGTGGTTACGATGGCAACCTCATGCTCCAAGCCATGCTTCGCTATTTCGCGTTCAAGGGCGGCTTTCACGTCATACGCGCCGTTGGATACGCATCCCGTGCCGGCGCATATCATCAAGTGAGTTCTGAATTCCGCCAATTCCGCACCTCCCAGACCCTGGGATCCAGCCAACCGCGATCAGACCAACGGCGTCGGGATCTCTAACCTGGTGAACTAGTGCACCCGTTCACTTCCGACCGCCAGAGCGAATTCTTCGACGATCACTCCCCCAACAACGTGTTCGTTCAGTATTCTGCGGATCTTCTCATCGTTGAGGTCGGCATACTTAACGGGTGTCTGGCCTTTGACTTCAACCGTAGCCATGGGCTCGCGGCTGCAAAGGCCGGCGCATCCCGCTGTTGTCAAGATCACATCTGTCAGCCCTTTCTTTTCGACCTCGTCCATCAGCGCGCTCATGACGTCCCGCGCGCCCGCAGCAATACCACATGTCCCCATATGCACAATGATCCGGGCATTACCCTCACCACTACGCAGGGCTGTGGTCCGCCTGACTCTTTCCTTGATCTTCTCAAGGTCAGAAACCTTTAGCTTGCCCAAGATAGCCCTCCTTTCGCGCTCCGGCCTCGGCCGTTACTGATACTTTTTAAGTATCGACTTTACGCGTCCAATTTTGATTTTTCCGTAGAGGTCGCCGCCAACTGTGATCACGGGAGCCAAGCCGCAGCATCCCAGGCAGCGGACCTCATCGAGACTGAAATTGCCGTCGGGTGTAGTCTGCCCCTTAGCGACACCCAGTTCACGCTCAATATGTTCGATTATCCTCGGCGCTCCGCGAACGTGGCATGCCGTACCCATACAGACGCTGATCGGGTACTTACCTCTGGGTTCCAGGCTGAAAGCCGAGTAGAAAGTCGCCAGGGCATAGGCCCGACTAAGCGGCATCTCGAGCCTGTGCGTGATCTCCACCAGAACGTCCTTGGGGATGTAATTGAACTCCTCCTGGACATCCTGGAGGATCGAGATGATCTCTCGCTTCCCCCCCGGGTACCTTGAGATTATTTCATCGACTTTGCTTTCTACATCGACGTCGGTCGTTGCCATAACCGCTTCTCCCTTGCCAATGTTTGACCTCTGCCTTCCCGCCGATCCAGACTAGGCGCTAAACCGGGGGACTGTTTCCATTCGAATTACCTGTTAATCCTTTTCCTCGCCTTAGACGGCACCGGCGTGGCCACGCCGATCTGATCCAAGCCTTCCTGGATCATGGAACGCAGACCGCCAATAACCTCGGAGTGAGAAAGAGGAATCCCTTCCAGTTCTTTGCGAATCATGTTCGTGCTGAAGGAGAAAACCTGATTGTCCTTCTCATACGAGAAGAAGAAATGCACTTTGGGGTGGCAAATGATCAGTGTGAGGATGGTTTCGCACAGGTTGCCGATGGGAATCCGGTCGATGTGGCTCAACTTGAAAGTGGCCACTATGCGTGTGCCGATACCAGGATCAGATTTGACCATCAACTCCCCGCCGGCAGACTCGGCTGATTGAGCCAAATACGGCAAGCCCAGCCCGATCTTTCGGGTTGTCCTGGTAGTGGTAAAGGGGGAAATTACCTTCCTGAGCAGCTCTTCCTTCATCCCCGAACCGTCATCCACTATTTCCAAAGTGAGAGTGTCTTCGGCCATGTCCTCCAGCAACCAGATGAATATCTTCGACGCGCCTGCGGTCAGCGAATTCTCGGTCACATCAAGGATATGCATGGAAATGTCTTCCACTCTCAGACCCTCTCTATATCCATCCGGCGGCCGTTCACGCCTTTGAGTGCCATACCGACCTCGACAAACGTTGGTTCAGAAGCGTAGAGGGTAGTCCTCTTGCCTCCTATTTCTTCGAGGCGGTGAGCATCGGAGGAGCAGATAACCGTGGGGGAATTTCCGCCCTTGCCAACAATGTCGTCGCAATCCGCCGTCGATGCGGATTCGATACCGTCGAGCTGGAGGTTCTCCGGAAAGAAGCCCAGCTGGCTTACCAGGCTGAAGCTCTCTCTATCAAAGTGAGCAGCAAGCGCCAGACCGCCGTTGGTGTGGACCAGATCAATAACCTCCTGAAGACTTAGCGTCGTGGCACCGATGAGCAGCCTGGGATTAAAGCCTTCCACCTCGTCATCTTCATTAGCAATAACCTGCAGGCCGAAGATCTCCTCATCGTTCTTGCCCGGGAGGTTTTCATAGACCACCCGTTGAGCCGCAAGAGCCGCGTGAAGATCCGGGAAAAGGCCAACGATGTGTATCTCTTCGCTTGTCGTAATCTCCATGCCGGCGATAACGGATAGATTTCTCCTCGAACACGCTTTGAGCACTGCTCCGGCGTTTTCCACCGAGTTGTGATCACAGATAGCGATCAAATCCAAACCCACGTTCTTGGCCCGCTCGGCTATGCGAACAGGTGACATCTCCAACTCCCCGCAAGGCGAAAGGCAGGAGTGGATGTGGAGATCAGCGCTGTGGTGACCGAGATTCATTCGAGCCCACCCGTGATTCCCGCCTTGTACATTTCTCCCACGATGTTGAACGCCGGACGCTTGCTGCCGAGGAAAACGACCTTCTCTTCATCGGCTTTCTTCGCCACTTCCGGTTGCAGCCGGCGTCCTCCGATAAGCAGAACCGCCGCGAGCGAGCGCAACAAGGCGACAGCCACAACGTTTTCATGCGTCTGCAACGTCACCCATACGGCGCCTTCCGGAGCATTACCCATTACGTCGCTCAACAGGTCGCTGACGTAGCCACCGGCGATTTCCCGATCGAGATGATCGCGGCCGGTGATCACATCCAGCTCAAGCAGTCCCACTAGCTCTGCCAAAGTCATCGTTGCACCTAATTCTCCTGCCTGCGCCTTTCAACAATATCCAACGATTGGCGCAGCATCCTTTTCAGCTCGTCGCGTTGGACGGCAAAACATTGCGAAAGCTCTGCACGTCCAAGCACTACATCCTCGGCAAAGGTTTCACAGGTGGGTGCTCCGCAAACACCGCAGTTGATCCTGGGCAGTTTGGCCAAGAGCTCTTCGCGCTGATTCATCTTCTCGATGGCTTTGCTCAAATCCTCGTCCAACGGCTTCAACGGCTTGGTTGCCAATTCCTGTTCGACGTTGAAGTAACCTTTGTCGAATTTGCCAACAATCTCTTCCCGGTCGAGAGTGGCCGCGCGTCCGAGTTTTGCCTGAAGCTCACGCAAACGGTGGCGGGAAACATATGGATTCTCCACATTGAGAATCCCGCCCGCACAGCCGATTCTGCATGCATAGCACTCGACCAACGCAATATCTCTGAGTTTGCCGGATTCAATCTCTTCGAACGTGTGAATGATGAAATCCATTACGGAAACCACCAGAGTTTCGTGGCTGATACTTCTGGTCAGACCGTCAAGCCGGGACCAGCCAACGCCGATACCCGAAATGTTTTTCACTCTGGCTTCAATTTCTTCTTTGCGTTCGCTTATCTTGCCGAGCGCCGACAGCATGGGGCCGTAAATATCTGAGATGGCAATGGCACCATCGAGGTTCGATCTGGATTTTCGGGGGTGGTTGTAGATTGCCAGCATCTTGACCGGGCAGGGCGTGAGGTAGATCGCTCCGATGTCATCGAATCCGAGGCCGGTCTCTTCGGCAACCTTTTCCTTGGCATCGCGAGCGGCAATCTCCATCGGCGAATCAAGCGGGAGCAGGTGATTTGCCAGATCCGGGAATCGCTTCTGCAACAGCCTGACAACGGTGGGGCAATATGGTGTGATCAGAGGTGCAGGCCCGGAATAATCTTTCAGGAATTGGTCGACGGCTATTGACGTCGCCTCGCATGTGGTCGACACGTCGTAGTAGCTGTCGAAGCCTATTTCCAGCAGCGCCTCCAGCAGCATGGCGGGGCTGGCGCGCTTGCCGAACTGCGTATAGAAGACCGGGGACGGCAATGCGATGTTGTGCTTGAACTTGGAAAATTCGACGAATGAATTTGTCAAAGGGATGATGGCGTTGTTGGGGCAGGCTCTCAGGCACTCGCCGCAGTCCACACAATGTTCAGACAGCATCACGGCCTTTCCGTCCCGGATGCGGATAGCCTCAGTGGGGCAGACACGCAGGCAAGCATGCCTACCGTCACAGCGGCTGCTGTCGAACCGGATGGAGTGCTCGATCCTGACCACGCTATTTGTCTCCCTCGTTCACATTGATAGCGAAACGCAGCAGCGTGCCCTTGCCGACCTGCGATATTATTTTCATCTCGCTGGAGTTCCTGGCGATGTTGGGCAATCCCATACCGGCGCCAAAGCCGAGTTCTCTTTGTTCGTGTGTCGCTGTTGAATACCCTTCCTGCATGGCCTTCTCGATGTCGCCTATTCCCTGGCCCTTATCTTCCACGTAGACTTCGATTCTGCCGGGCTCAACAGCAAGGCGAAGCGTGCCATGTTCCGCATACATCACAACATTCATCTCGGCCTCGTAACAGCAGATCGCGGTTCGGCGGATGATGGGGGAAGGGAAGCCAAGCGTCTTGAGAATGGTTTTGACGTGAATCGAAATGCCGCCGGCTTTGATAAGATTCCCACCTTGAATTTCAAACTCCTGCTCCAAACGGGCGCTACTGCCCATAATTTACATTTACCTCTGAGACACCTCTCAATTTCCCGGAGTAGAGCCGTCCGCAGGCGTCATACATGAACAATTTCGTGCAAAGCAGCGGAATACCATTCTCTTTGGCCAACTCCACGGCCTCCTGCTGAGGGCGTTTCCCTCGAGCGAAAACTATTGCCTCGACTTCTGCGATCAAAGCTGTTCTCACTGCCTGGGCATTCACCAGACCGGTAATCAATAGAGAACCGGGCGAACTGAACGCCAACACATCGCTCATCAGGTCTGCTGCGCAGCCTTGTTCCACAGAAATCTTGTCGATGAGCTCTTCGCCCGTCACTACTTCACATTCCAAGATTTCTGCAACTTCACGAAGTGTTAACGCCACTGAAGCCTCCTTGGTTAATCCCGAAGCATCCCACTACAGCCTTGAGGAGGTATTGACCAACTGTTCTCCCAGCATAATTTTTCTGTCGACCGGCACAAGAGAAGTCGGGCAGGCATTCCAGCAGGCTGTGCAGGCAGTGCATTTTTCAATGTCGACATAGCGCGGTTGCTTGCGCACCTTGACTTTGAAATTTCCGATGTATCCGGAAACATCCTCTACGTTGGAGCTTGCGAGAATCGTTATATTCTCGTGGTGTGCAACGCTGACCATTTTCGGCGTGAGAATACAGGCGGCGCAGTCGAGTGTGGGGAAGGTTTTGTCGAAGCGCGCCATGTTGCCTCCGATCGTCGAATCGCGCTCGACGAGGTAGACCTTGAAGCCGGCATCGGCGATATCCAACGCCGCCTGGATGCCGGCTATACCCCCGCCGACCACTAAGGTCGCCGGATTGATCTCCACCTTGCGCGTCTGCAACGGCTCGAGATATGTGGCTTTGTTGACCGCTCCGTGGATCAGCGCTTTCGCCTTGATGGTGGCCGCTTCTTTAGATTTCGTGACCCACGCCACCTGCTCGCGGACGTTGGCTATCTGGACAAGATATTGGTTGAGATCGGCTGCTTCGGCAGTCTTGCGGAAAGTCAGCTCGTGCATCAACGGGCTGCAGGCGGCTACCACCACGCGCGTCAGCCCCATCTCCCTGATGTCTTTCTTGATGATGTCCTGACCGGGCTCGGAGCACATGAATTTGTATTCGCGCGCGACAGCCACATTGGGCAGCGTTTTGGCGTATTCCACGGCATCGAACACATCGACCTGCTTGGCGATGTTAGAGCCGCAATGGCACACATAAACTCCGATCTTGGGAACGCTAAAGTCTTTTGCTTCTTCTGCCATTCTCCCCTCCTCAGGCCGTCACGGCCGCCAGCTTATCGGCGAAAGGAACGATGTGTTTTTTGGCGAGTATTGTGTTTTCCGGAAGTCCAAACGCTGCTGCCGTCAGTTGGGTGAAGTAGACGATGGGAATGGACACTTTGAGTCCGAAACGCTTGTTGATATCTTTCTGAAAGGCTTCCAGGTTCATCTGGCAGAGCGGGCAGGTGGTGCAGATCATGTCGGCGCCGTTCGCCTCCGCGCAGGAAAGAAGCATCCTCACCATCTCCAGTGCCAGGTCCTGGTTCGTGCCCATCTGGGCTCCCCCGCAACACCGTGTCTTGAACTCGTAGGGAACGACCGTGGCGCCCAGCGTCTTGAGCAGCTCATCCATCAGCTGTGGATCGTCGGGATCGTCAAAATCGGTGAAGGGGCGGACGATCTGGCAACCGTAGTAGGGGGCTACCTTGAGGCCCTTCAGGGGACTCTTGACTCTCGCTGCTATCGCCTCGAAGCCGATGTCGTTGACCAGCGGATCAAGCACATGCCGCACGCCCTGCTTGCCCTTGTATTCGAGGCCGACAGAGGCGAGGACTTCGTCCAGTTTCTCTCTCAGCTCGGGGTACTCGTTGTAATAATGGTGAGTTTTATTGAGAGTGACATAACAGCCGCTGCAGGGAGTGATGAGGTCTCTCCCTTCTTTTTCCGCAAGAGCCAGGTTTCGACCGCTTATGGCAAAACTCAGGACCTCTTCGACACTCATGTAAGATGTGGCCCCGCAACAGTTCCAGTCGTCGAGATCGATCAGCTCGGCGCCCAACGCATCGAAAACGGCTCGGGTGCTGGTGTCGTACATCTTCGACGAGTGTTCACCGCTGCAACCGGGATAGTAGGTGTATTTCATCGGCCCCCTCCATTGCGAGACATCGATTCCACCTTCTTGACGATCTGCCTCAATTGCTTGATCCCCTTGATCTTCTTTGCCCGTAGTGGCAGGCGGCCTTTTAACAGCAGCTTCAACGCAATCGGAATTTTGCCGACCCATCCCCAAAAGTCAGCCTTCAGGAAGTAAACCGCCATCAGCCGCACCTCGCTGTTGCGGCCGTAGCGGTTAACCAACTTCGCGAAAGTGCTGCTGAGTACTGCAGCTTTGTTTTTCCTGGAGATCTTTCCTTCACGAATCGCGATTCTCTTCAACGCATAGAAGACGTCGGCGATTTTGATCTCCTTGGGGCAGCGCACCGGGCAGGTGTAGCAGGATGCGCAATACCAGGTTGTATCGCTGGCCAGGACCTCGTCGCGCATCCCCGCGCGGATCATGGAGAAGATCTCCCTCGGAGTATTCTCCATCTTGTAGCTTGCCGGACAGCTTCCACTGCAGGTCCCGCACTGGATGCAGTCCTTCACCTTGTCTCCCCCGGGCAAGGCATACACCTCGTCCAGGAAATCGAGTTTCATGCTTTTTTCGAGTTTAATGTCCCTGAGGGTAGCCACTCGAGCCTCCTCTAGCCTGAAAATGGTTTGCTTCCATTCACCATTTATTCATCGGCCGGAGGTCGTCGAGGGACCGTAAAACAAGACGTCAACACGCCATATAACAACGCCTTCTTCACGTTACCAAACCTCCGGTTTATCCTTTACAGTGCAGGGCGATTAATGGACCAAGTAAATCGCGCACATAAGATCAATAATAGGCTGCGAACTGACACTATATGGTCGAATATTAAGATTGGGCTTTTACCCCTGTTCTGATGATCGCCTGCGAGCGATTAAAGATATCAAGGATCGATATGTTATAAATCCTTATAGTGCAGCCTGTTAGTAGTCCGCAGGTTTGGCATTTCAAAGAGCAAAGCGATTGATCAAACAGCTTGGATGTATTCTTCTCTTCGATATAAAGAGCCCATGAACTCATCCGGTACTGGCATATCGCCACTCTTTGACCAATTTATGCACTCGCATTGGACTTGTCAACTGTTATTTTTTTCATCCACTTCAAATAAAACGAGAGCCGGGCGACAAGACGGCATATATAACATATCCAATAGCAAGTGAGATTTATAATAGATAATGCATCGATCCATTGCGTGTCTATCAGATGCAAGGAGTGGTTTAAATCAAAAAGTCTGCAGAATACTATTCCAACGGATTTATCCGAACTCCTGTAACTCCTCATACTTATGAGAAGAGATCACAAAGTGCCAATAACCGTGCCGCTTGATGTGGTATGCTTTTCAAGATATTCGGGTAGGGGAAACGCATGAGCACGGAGAAGAGGGGACTTTTCGGGCCGGGATTCGTCATCACAGCAGCTTTCATCGGGCCAGGCACAGTAATCACCTGCACAGCCAGCGGCGCCAACTTCGGTACCGCCCTTCTTTGGACTCTGCTTTTCGCTGGGCTGACAACTTTAATCCTGCAGGAAATGGCATTGAGGCTTGGCCTTGCCACAGGCAAGGATCTCGCCGAAAACCTCCGTGAAGTGTTCTCAAATCCCTGGGGGCGGGGGATTATCTGCCTGCTCTCAGCCGGTGCAATCGCCATCGGATGCGCAGCTTACCAGGCGGGTAACCTTGTTGGCGGCGCCGCCGGGATAACCGTTCTCCTCGGCGGCGATTTGACGCTGTGGGTGCTGATTCAGACGGCGATCGCCGCGATACTGTTGTGGACAGGCAAATATAAATATATAGAAAGGTTCCTGACAACCCTGGTGGCGATCATGAGTTTGTGCTTCGTGGGCACGGCGGTCATCTTCGCCCCGAATCTCCCCGAAATACTCGCAGGATTGTTATTGCCGTCGATACCGGATGGTTCGATATTGACCATCCTGGCGTTAATAGGAACAACGGTTGTGCCATACAATCTTTTCCTTCACTCGAGGATAATCGGCGAGAAATGGTCCGGAAGCGGCCAGCTCAGAACGGCGAGAAGGGATCTTCTGCTTGCCGTGGCAATAGGAATCGCAGCGTCGGTGGCGATCTCGGTGACCGCCGCCGGAGCGCTGCAGGGAACCGAAGTCACTAACATCGCTGCGCTTTCCGAGCCGCTACACTCGTTGCTCGGCGACATCGGCTCAGCCGTATTCGGCATCGGGCTTTGGGCTGCGGGGATGACATCGGCCATCACTGCACCCCTGGCGGCAGCGTACACCGTCGCCGGAGCGGCCGGCTGGAAAAGAAGCTCAACAGACTACCGCTTTCGGGCCGTGTGGATAACAGTGATAGTAATCGGCCTGATATTCGTGGGCTTGAGCGCACAGCCGATTCCCCTCATCGTCGCTGCCCAGGCGTTGAACGGCCTTATCCTCCCCATCGCTGCGCTATTCCTCCTGTTTGCGATGAACAGTAAGCGACGGCTCGGCGACCTGCGAAATCGTGTCGTCGCAAATATCCTGGCTATAGCTTTTCTGCTGATAGTAGCCGTTCTGAGCGCGCGCTACCTCCTCTCCGCCGCCGGTTGGCTGTAGCCGGTTTCCCTGAAGTTATAAGCGATCAATCGCCGGCCGGTGAACGATCAAAAAATATCTTGGGATAACGAAGACTGTCTCTGCCTACAGCCATCCCTCGAAAGCCCTTGAAAAGACAAGGATTATCAGTTAACTGAGATGCAGAAATTAATTCTTGACAACCGCTCATAACCGCTCATAATATGTTATTGTGAATTTTGGGACAAAATGTCTGCGGCACGTATATTTTTCAGACGAGGTTTATTCATGAAACGCAAGGGATCAAGACGCAAGGTTTCGGTTCAAACGATACAGCGACTGCCAAGATACTACCAGTATATTTCATACCTCAGGAAGCAGGGCATTCGCTTCGTATCCTCGCTGAAATTGTCGCTACAGACGTACGTCGAAGCCACCCAGGTACGCAAAGACCTAACGTCAATCGGCCACACCGGAAAGCCAAAGGTCGGTTATGAAATCGACCAGTTGATGAACACGATCGAGGATTTTCTGGGCCTTCGCACGATAGAGGACGCGGTGCTGATCGGGGTCGGTCACCTGGGAACAGCCATCGTTCAGTATGGCGGATTTGCGAATTACGGGCTGCGGATAAAGGCCGTTTTTGACGCTGATCCGATGAAGATCGGCACGCATATTCAGGGCCGAGTCATCCAGGACGTGAGCCACGTGGGGCAGTATGTCAGGGATCACAAAATACCCATCGGCATCATGACCCTCCCGGCGCCAGGTGCACAGGAAGTGACAGACATGCTGATCAAGAGCGGCGTAAATGCCATCTGGAATTTCGCTCCGATAAACCTGTTCGTTCCCGAGCACGTAATCATCAAGAATGAAAACCTCGCGTTCGGCCTGGCGATTCTGAAGTACCGCCTCAAGAGCCTGGCGGAGCGGTCATCCTCATAAGGACGTCCCGTCCGGGACGATAGAAGAGTGATTGAGAAGATCGACCATCTTGGGATCGCCGTCCGGAATCTGGACGATTCACTGAGACTCTACAAAGAAATCTTTGGCCTCGAACTCGTCAGCATAGAAGAGGTCGCCGGCCAGCAGGTCCGTGTGGGCATGCTGAGTGTGGGAGAATCCAAGATCGAGTTGCTGGAATCCACAACCACCGACGGGCCGATTGCCAGATTCATCGAATCCAAGGGCGAGGGAATACATCATATCGCCTTGAGAGTCGATGACATCAGGGCGACGCTGGCGGCCCTCAAGGCCAAAGGTGTCGCTCTTATCAACGAGAAAGCTGTTCCCGGGGCCCACGGCACGCTGGTGGCCTTCGTCCATCCGAAGGCGACCGGCAAAGTGCTGATCGAGCTCTGCGAACACCCTGAAGGTTGAGCGCCTGATGCCCCAATGCCCCAAATGCGGCGCCGAGATCAATCGGTTCCGCAATCCCGTCCCCACAGTCGACATCATTATCGAAGTCGAAACCGCGGAGGGAGGCAAGGGGATTGTCCTCATCGAGCGGGTGAATCCGCCTCACGGGTGGGCCATACCCGGCGGCTTCATCGATTATGGAGAGACGGCGGAGGAGGCGGCGTTGAGGGAGGCCGCCGAGGAAACGGGGTTGGAGGTAACGCTGACCGGTCTGCTGGGAGTCTATTCGGATCCCGATCGCGATCCACGCCACCACACGATATCAACGGTGTTCACGGCTATGGCTCAAGGAACGCCTACGGCTATGGACGATGCCGCAGACGCACAGGTTTTCCGGCAGAAAGAGCTGCCGGCGAACATCGCTTTTGATCACCGAAGGATCTTGCAGGATTATTTCCAGACCAGAGTCGCTGAAGAGCGCGGCTAACTGATTCCAGGCTAGTGGCAAATCATTCAATCTCGGCTCTTTCTTGACAGTAAAGTAGCCGGGGGTTACGATCTTGCACGGGGGAATCGACAATGCTGCGGGCATAGCTCAGTTGGTAGAGCGCGAGCTTCCCAAGCTTGAGGTCGCGGGTTCGAGTCCCGTTGCCCGCTCCAAGCAAAATTCTTTAAACACTTAATAATCGGAGTTCAAAGTGAGCATCTTTGGCAAGCCGAAAAAGGCATTCGAAAATCGATCCCATCCTGCTGCGGAGAGCACACAACCTGCCAGCGTTAAGCGCACTGAAATCAGCCAAGGAACTGTCATCAAGGGGGAAATAATATCGAATGACGCACTTGTTAACGAAGGGCGTATCGAAGGCCACGTTACGGTCAAGAATTCGGTAATTGTCGGCAAAAACGGTGTAATCAAGGCTAACGTCACAGCCACATCACTTCAAATACACGGCAAAATAATCGGTGACGTCGCCGCATCCGAGAAGGTCAGCATCGAACGTAGCGGATTAGTTGAAGGAAACATACACTCGCCGAAGCTTATGATCTCCGAAGGTGCCCAATTCAAGGGCAACATCGACATGAGCCATCAGACCGGGAATTTAGGACCGGGCGCTTCCTCCGAAATCAAGGGCGAGAAAAAGAAATTCGAGCTGCGCGGCAGCACCAGTGAGCCGAGCATGGCCTCCACGGACAACTGAAACGCCCTAAGCTTTCGTACCGTAAAGAATTACAAGCTACGCGTGTACCGATCAGTTCGCGATTTTGCGCTATCATATATGTGGCTTGGACCGGAAAAGCGCGGATGTACATCCCTTACGCAAGAAAAAGCCAGCGTGAGAGCAAGCTCGTACAGGCTGAAGAGCGAGCTCGCCTGAGACGTGTTTATTCGCGGAACTTGATCCTTATTATTCTCAGCCTGGGTTTGGCGATTGCGATCTTCATTTTCACCCGCTTCTTCGCTTCGGAACCCATGCATCCGCAGGCGGTGAAACTCCAAGGGTTTTTGCATGAAGCGATACCGCAAGTTTCCTTCTCCGTTTCCATTGAAGAGGCAGGTGGCGTACCTGATATCGAAATCACTGCGGTTTTTGATAAAGCTCCAGCTGACCTGAAAGCCCTTATTGCCCGCGTCGAGAAGGTCATCTATCATAATGCCGGATTCGACCGAGCAATAGTTATCATAAGGCTCATGGAGCGCCTGCAGTCGGGCGACGATACGGAGCTGGCATCGCTCGCCGTCAAGAGAACGTCCTTGAGCGAGATGCAAAGGGACGCTGAGCGATAGGAATTATCAGGAAGAAAAGAACAGCAGCCGTATTCAAACGTTATAATGAATGAGCGAATAACAACAAGGCGTTAAAACTTACTCGATCGCCGCAAACTATGTTGGGACGGACAGCATTCAGTTTGAAGACCAAGATCACCGTGCTGGTGGTTTTTCTGATCGTGGCTATTCTGCTGTCTATCGGCTTCCTACAGATTGAGCGCGACCGCAGTCTCCGCAGAGAGGAGCGAGAGAAGAGGGCGATTACGGTAGCCAAGACTATCCTCAGCTTTAACATCCTTGCCGAGCGGCGCACCAACTACAACGAGGTGCAGCGCTATCTTCGCCGCTTCCTCAGCCAGGAAGACCTTTCGCAAGACATCGTCTTCATCTCTCTGCACGACCAGCAGGGCACCATCCTCGCCGGCGCGGTCAACAGGTCGTTGGTCGGCTCCTACAAGATAGTGAACAGGACCGGCGGCCGGGAAGTGATCGAGGAGCGGCCTATCGAAACCGCGGAAGAGGAACTGGAGTTCATCGATAAGCTCTACCGCCGGCGGATCACCGAATCCAGTAACAGCCTGAGAATCGTCGAAATCAACCTCAGGCGGGACAACGCCGCCGAAGATCTTCGCCTGATCCGCCTGGGCTTCAGCACTCGGGGGCTGGAGGCCGAGATCTTCCAGGCGATCATCATCAACCTCGGAATCTTCGCTGTATATATCGTCATCGGCATCATCGCTTCAGTGTTCCTCGGCAGCGCGATCTCTCGGCCTATCAAGGTGCTCGAGGAGGCGATGAAACGGGTAAGCGCGGGCGACCTCAACCAGAACGTCGACATCCCGACCAGGGACGAAATCGGGACGCTGGCCCGCACCTTCAACTACATGACCGAAGGGCTTCGCGAGAAGGAAAAACTCAAAAAGGAATTTCTTATCGCTCGCGAGGTGCAGTTCAACCTGCTGCCGCGGCATGCCCCGGAGCACGCAGGCCTGGAAGTGGCTACTTACTTCGAGCCGGCCACCGAGGTCGGTGGCGACTTTTACGACTACCTGCCGGTAGACGACGATAAGCTCGGGGTGATCATCGGCGACGTCTCAGGCCACGGAATGAGCGCCGGTTTGCTGATGGCGATCACCAAGAGTTGCATTCACACGCAGCTGAATTACGCGGGCGAAATCAACCAAATAATGTCCTCGATGAACAACATCCTGCTCAGCCTCAGCGAACCGCGCTCGATGGTGACGCTGTTCTATTCCGTCATCGATTTAAGTGAGATGACCATCGACTACGCCGACGCCGGCCATCCCTTTACGTACTTAATCAGGGGGAACAAGCCCGAGGTTATCTCGCTGGAAGCGATCTCCTATCCGCTCGGAGTAAAATCGGACCTGGCATTCCGCTCGCAGCGGATCAAGCTCGAACCGGGCGATTTTCTCGTCTATTACTCCGACGGCATCGTCGAGGCGCTCGACGAGGAAGGCTCCGTCTTCGGCTACGAGCGGCTCGAAGAATTAATCGGCAGCCGCGTCTATGAATCGCCAGAGGAAATGCTCGACGCGCTCATCACCGAGGTGCGTATCCATATCGGCTCCGCTGAGCAGTTCGACGACATAACCGCCGTTGTTCTCCGGCTGAAAAAATAATCCCGCTGGAGCTCCGTCTTACAGTCCCAACTTGTTGTTGGAGTATTTAGTAATCAGCAGGGAACGGAGTTTGCGGTACATATCGACTATCTCTTCCATGCTGCGGTTGGTGTAATCGGTGAGGAATCTTTTCGCCGCATCAGGATCCTGCTTATAGATTTCAAGTGCCTTGGCGTCGATCTCCGCCTGCTCAGTGAAGAAGCGCGCCTCGAGCGGATCGCGCAACGCTCGCAGGTCCTTGATCGCTTCCTGCCAGCGCAGGTAAAGCAGGTTGTCGATGAAATCGATCGCCCAGCGCGCCGAATCCTCGCTGAAGTTATCGGGATCGTAGGTCTTATATAGCGGTGAGATCTCCTGCACTCCCGCGTAGATCGGCACGTAGGTGCTGGTGTGCTGATTGTCGAGATAGAACCAGTAGACGCCGCCGATCGGGTCGGGTAGCCACCCCCGAAGCTGGGCCACCATGCCGTAGCCGCCGCGTGAGACGTTGCGGCGCCAGGTGATGTCGAGCAGCTCGCGCCAGTCGCGGGTAGGGAAGGGATTGGCCAGCGGGCTTTTCTTGTAGCCGCCCTCGCCGTCGGGCACCAGCCAATCGGCGTCGGCGGTCATATCGTAAATCGTCCCCTCGAACACCGAGCGCTGGAAAGCGATTACATCCTGTACCGACAGCTTCTTCTCCGGCTTGACCGAAAACGGATATGTGGAAAGCGGTTCGAGGTATTGGTGGTAGGCGTCGTAACTCTTGTATGTTGAAGAAAGGCTCTTATCCGGCCATTCCTTTAAGTCGGGCGCGTACCGGCTGTAGAAGAGGTAGAAGCGGCTCAACGACCACTCGCGAAGAATGGGGGTGTAGGCTTCCTGCCAGATAAACGGGTGGCCGGAAGCGGGATCATACCAGCCGTGGTCGATCGCCACCTGCATGTAGTTCTCGGAAGCCATGTACTCCTCAGGCTTGCTCAGGTCGATTTCCTTGATCACGCTCCAGTTCGGCACGATCGCAATGTGATCGTCCGGCACTCGCTGCGCCGCCCAGATTGCGCCCAATTCACCACTGCCCGGCTCCCAGCCGGGTCCGACGCTGTACACTTCCAATATCCACGCTTCGTCGGGATCGGCGATGCAGAGCGCTTCCGACTCGGGTCCGCACGAGGTCAGAAAGCCGTATTCCTCGACCAGAGAGGTGATCAGCTCGAGTGCCTCGCGTGCCGTCTTGCAGCGCTCGAGCGCGAAGATCATAGCCTGCTCGATCGTGATGATCTGCTTCGCGCCTTGCTCTCGGCTTACTCTCAACTCGGCGCGCTGGCTAAGTGTGCTCTCGCCGATCGCGAGCTGGTGCTCGTTGATGTGCGAGTAGCCGGAGTGGAAGTAAGCGTATGTTTTCTCGACCTGGGGGATGTATCCGATGATCTCGCCGTAATCGTTCAGCGGCTTCCTCACGTCCTGCAGGCCGTAATAAACGGGAGCCTTCGAGCCTTCGGGCCAGGTTCTGGCCGCTACGACATGGACCCTGCATTCCTCGCAGCAGCCGGTGTGCGACGTGATCACGCAGCCGTCCACCGAGGCTTTCTTACCAACAATTATATTTGTACACGGATAGCCGAACACGGATGCAAACATCAAAATAATCGCTGTATAGTGCGCAGCCCGGAGCAAGATTCCTGTTTTTTGCATTGATTTTCCCCTTCTCGTATTCAACAAAGCATTATCGGCGTGCGGAACCTGCATTCGCAACATCTCGCTGAACTTTGTTAAAACATTGCTGCAAACAAGCAGGATTCCTTGACTGGCGGGGCCGATTGCGATAGCATTCGCCGTTCCAACAAACCGTTGAACTTAAAGGCGATAGTGAGATGAAGGCAAAAGAACGGCACGAGATCAAGACCGATAAATTCCTCGATACGATGTCCGTGGTACAGGAATTTATGGAAGACAACAGCCGCACGATTCTGTTTGTTGTCGGCACATTACTAATCATCGTCGTTGGTTGGTTCGGCATAACCTGGTTCATCGATTTCCGCGAAGGTAATGCCGCGGCGGACCTTAAAACCGCCTTGGATTCCCTACAGCAAGCACGGTACTCGCAAGAGAGTGCCGGCGCCGGTCTGGCCGATGTCGAGAAAGAACTGCAGGCTGTCACCCAGAACCACGGCGGCACCGCATCAGGAACTATTGCCAGATTCCGCCTCGGAATTTTGCGGCTTGATCTCGGGAAGAACAAGGAAGCCATTGAGGATCTCCAGGCCGTAATCGACAGCCGGCATCCCTATTATTGGGAGCTGGCCTCGCTGCGCCTCGGCGAAGTGATGGAGGGCGAAGACAAGCAGGAAGAGGCGTGCGAGATCTATCGCCGCGTCGCCGATGCGGGCACGGGCCAGATGCCCCTCGCTCTGTTCGCCTGGAAGGCCGGCAACTGCCTCGAAGAACTTGGCAAGAATGATGAAGCCCTGAGTTACTACAACAAAGCCAAGGCGAGCGAAACGACCGACCTCAACTCGTCGCTCAGCAACAACATCGAGCGCAAAATCAAGGAACTTGCCAAGGCGACCGCGTCCGAAAGAACCGATTGACGGCGGGATGGGGAAGCGTCGCCTCGAAAAGAATAATCGGCCTGATTCCGACATAATTATGAAATAGATGGCGAATCTGCGTACGGAGGTCGATAAAAGTGAATGCCAACCGTGAAAAGGATTTCCCGGCCCTGCTGAGTTCCGGCAGACAATTCTCGCAGCTATCCCTGTCGGACATAAAGCCTTACTTCACCGACCTCCAATCCCGCGTGCTTTCAGCCGCCACGCTAGAAACCTGGATGCGCGACTGGACAACCATTCATTCGCTAATCAGCGAGGCCTATTCCCGCCTGCACGTCGCAATGGCTGCCGACACTGAAAGCGAGGACGCCCGTCGTAGATTCCACGATTACGTCGAAAACGTCTACCTTGCCTCCCGGCCTTTCGAAACCCACCTGAAGCGAAAGCTGATCGGCACCGGCTTGAAACCGGAGTCGTTCGACCGCCCGTTGGAAAACATGAAAGTCGAAGCGGAGCTTCACCGCGACGAAAACCTGCCGCTCTTGGCAGATGAGGAGAAGCTCGGTTCGGAGTACGACAAGATCGTCGGCGCCCAGACAGTAGTTTGGGACGGGAAGGAGATTACCCTTTCGAAGCTCTCGACCGTCTTCCAGGAAACCGATCGCGAAAAGCGCGAGCAGGCATGGCGGCTCGCCTCCGAAAGGCAGCTTGCCGACCGCGACGCTATTAACCACCTGTGGACGAAATTCATGCCTCTGCGTCAAAGGCTGGCCGCCAACGCCGGTTTCGATGCCTACCGCGACTTTCGCTGGCGGCAGATGTTGCGCTTTGACTACTCGCCCTCGGATTGCTTCCGCTTTCACGAGGCGATAGAGAAGGAGGTCGTGCCCGCCGCGGCGGCTATTTATGAAAAGCGCAGGCAACGCCTGGGCTTGATGACACTCCGCCCCTGGGACCTCGATGTCTATCCACTCTCCAGACCGCCCCTAAGGCCCTTTAAATCGGCTGAAACGCTTGAAGAAAAGGCGGCGGCCATCTTCAACAAAGTCGATCCCGAACTCGGCGGCTATTTCGGTGTGATGAGAAAGGAAGGGCTTCTCGACCTCGAGAATCGTAAGGGTAAGGCGCCGGGTGGATTCTGCACCTTCTTCGCGGCGGCTAGGCGTCCGTTTATCTTCATGAACGCCGTAGGCCTGCATCGCGACGTCAAGACCCTTCTGCACGAGGCGGGCCACGCGTTTCACGCCTTCGAGGTTTCCGCCCTGCCTTACCATCAGCAATGGCGTTACGGCATGGAGTTCGCCGAAGTGGCCTCGATGGCGATGGAGTTGCTCGGTTCACAGTTTCTAGCGGGCGAGGGTAGGGGATTCTACTCCGCAGAGGACGCCGCCCGTGCCAGGATCGAACACCTGGAAAAGATCGTCCTCTTCTGGCCCTACATGGCCGTTGTCGATGCCTTCCAGCACTGGGTGTATGAAAATCACGAGACCGCAACCGATCCGCACAACTGCGATACCAAATGGGCTGAGCTGTGGAGGCGCTTCATGCCGGGAATCGATTACTCAGGCTTGAAAGCGGATATGGCCACCGGCTGGCACCGCAAGCTCCATATCCATCAGGTTCCGTTCTATTACGTCGAATACGGCCTGGCTCAGTTGGGCGCCATTCAGGTTTGGGCAAAATCACTCCGGGACATGCCGGGCGTTGTCGCGGGTTACCGCAAGGCACTGGCACTGGGAGCAGCACCGCTTGGAAGTCTTTACGCAACTGCCGGAGCCGAATTTTCCTTTGAATCAGCTCAGCTGAAAAAGGCGGTCAAGCTGATTCTTAACGCCATGAACGAGCTTGAATTTCATGCATCTCATTGATATATAATCACTTATCGGCATTTCTACTTCGACTCTCGCGCCGATTTGATTTACTGGCTGCAGGCTGCAACGCCGTGATGTATCATTCTGAATAAATCCGGGTAGGGGGAGACAATTGTCGGAAACCTCTTTTTTGATAGAACGAGCCGGCCGCCAACCGATTTACGGTGACCTTGAAACACCTGATCCAGGTGGAAAACTTGACCGTCAGAGCTACCCGGTTTTCGTATTCAGCCATGGCTTTTTGGGTCACAAAGACTGGGGATTTTTTCCGTATCTTGCGAAAAAGACCGTCGAGGCGGGTAATGCGGCCCTCCGATTCAGCTTTTCTAAATCGGGTGTCACGCCGCCCAGCCGCATTATCAATCGACCCGATCTCTTCAGAGAGAATACTATTAAGAACGAACTTGAGGATTACGCCGTTCTCTTCGACGCTCTCGGCTCCGGAGAACTCCCGCTATCCGAAAGGCTTGATATCGGTCGTTGCGCTTTAATCGGATTCAGCAGGGGAGGCGCCACTGCGATTCTTCACGCTTCTGATCACGTCTATGAAAACAAGAGCGCTCGAGTGAAGGCTATCTGCACCATCGGCGCCATGTCCGATTGGTTTGCCTTTGACAGCAACCTGGTGGACTTCTGGGATGATAACCGAGAAATGCATATCGATTATCGCGGCAAAGGCGATCTTGTCCTCGGGCCCTCAGCTCTGGATGATTACGAGATGTTTTCGTCGACGTACCATCTGCTCAGGGCTGCCGGGAAAATTACGATTCCCTGGCTGATAGTTCATGCCGCCGTGGATTCCATGGTCCCGTTGGAAAACGCACATAATCTCTTTCAGCAATCCGACCAACGTCTGTCGACGCTATCAATTATCGATGATGCCGATCACTCCATGAATTGGAAGGGCGATTCCTCCGATCCAAGTCCGGCAATTCAAAAAGTGTGTGACACTTTAATCGGATTTTTTGCTTCTCGTCTCTGAATCGCCCGGGGGAGAGTACAAGGTTGCCTGGCTCAGTATCCTGCGAGAGCATTTCCAGGCTCACTCATTACTAGACATAATATATCTTATCAGACCCGCCTGGTCCAGTGCGAGTATCCGGCTGTTCACGGTCTTTTAAATCAATATTCCCGCCCCTCTACCCATTAGCCGATAGCTCGGATAAAATACGCAGCCGAATGATTCTTTCGAGGCCGCTCATCGTGAAGGTATTTTCAAAATTCGTCATCAGGGAAATCATCCCGCCAACTATGGTCTCGTTGATCATATTCACATTCGTCTTTCTGATGGCGACGATCGCGCGGCTGGCAGAGAATCTGATCGAGTACCAGTACACGCTCGCCGAGACGGGCCTGCTGCTTTTCTACAATTTGCCGGCCATCCTCGGCTACGTAATTCCGATGTCGCTGCTGCTTGGTATTATAGTCGGCTTAAACAGGCTCAGCGCCGACAGCGAGGTCATCGCCCTCAATTCCAGCGGCATCAGCTCGTACTCATTCCTTTTTCCGCTGCTCACCATCGCCGTCTTCGCTTGGCTGGCGAACACCTGGTTGCTGACCGAAGCGGTTCCCTGGGCAAATGAGGAGTCGGGCAAAATCGTGCTTGAGCACTCGCGCGAAGTAATAAGCGCTGAAGTCAAGCCGCACATATTCAACGAAGACTTCCCCGGATTCATCATCTACGTCAACGACATCGATGAAGACGACAACCGCCGTTGGAAACAGGTGTTCATCTACGACAGCAGCGATAACGACTACCCAAAGGCAATCCTTTCCAGGCGCGCCGATCTGATCTCCAGGAGCAGCAACGGCACGCTCGACCTCAACATGGCCGTCTCTTACATCTACACGTTCCCCCGCAACGAGCCGGGCCAGCCGTCAGCCGTTTCAAGGGCGGATAACAACACTTTTCACCTCATGGAAGAAGACAGCCTTGATGAACGGCGTGCCGACACCACTGACAATCGATCCAAAACCATTCCCCAGCTTCTCGAGGATATTGGTCGCGAGGAAAACTATCTACTTTTCCGCACTACAGTCCGCAACGGCGCCGTCAACCCGCAAGAGATAAATGTGTCGATGGCGGTCGCCGGCGAGGAAGTGGCTGCTAAATCGATCGAGATACCGCAAACCGGCGGAGGCGATTCGGCCCTGGAGATACCGCTGCGCCTGACACCAGGATACGAGAAACATCCGATAAAGTTGCGGATCACGCAGGGGCAGCGAACGCTGCTTGAGCAGGACTTGACAGTAAGTGACTTTACCGACAGGCAATACAGCTACACGGTCGCCAGGCACATCAGGGGAAACAGGAATCTCGAGCTGATTAATTCAAAGCTGATCAGGCAGAAAACCAACGCCTACTGGATCGAAATCCACAAGAAATTCGCATTGCCTTTCACCTGCATCATCTTCGCCCTACTGGGCCTGCCTCTGGGGTTGAGCTCTCGTCGAGGCGGCAAAGCCTACGGCTACGTCGTTGGTATATCAATATTTATTATCTACTGGGGTCTCCACATCACCGGAGAACGGTTGGCGCTCTACGAGCGGGTCTCCCCCGCCCTTGGCATGTGGATGCCGAACTTCATCTTCGGCCTCATGGCCATCCTCTTGCTCTTCCTCCGCAGGAGAGCCGAGCTGAGGGTCCCGGGACTCGGCCAGTTTCTGCTGCGGATCAGGATGCCTGAGGACGAAACTCAGGAGGCTGCCGAACCGGGAGGAAAACCGTCCGAAGCACGAATGCGGGCTAGCGAAACCCGCCGCCATGTCGAAGAACAGATCGGCCGAGCTTTCAATTTTCCGCTGATAATCGACCGCTATCTGATCAAGACATTCCTGATGGCTTTCCTGTTGGTTTTCGCGATCGTCTACGCGGTCTTCAGCCTGGTGAACTTTATCGACATCAACAACGATATCCAGAAGAACAATGTCGACCAGTCGATACTCATCGACTACTTCCAGTTCGTTGCGCCTGAAACAATCCGCTGGGTTTTGCCGATATCGACTCTAATGGGCACGATGATCTGCTTCGCACTGCTGAGCAAGAACTCCGAGGTCATCGCCTTCAAATCCAGCGGTGTAAGCATTTACCGTCTGTCCTTGCCGGTGATCTTCATGTCGTTGGTCATCAGCATTTTTGCCTTCTACAACAACGATTTCCTCATCCCGGCCACAGCGCCGCGGTTGGCTGAAATCAAGGGAATCATTCGTGACCGTCCGGTGCAGACCACCCGCGATCCGAGTAACCGCTGGGTCCTGGGTGAGGAAAAGAACAGGATTTATCACTTTCAGCTCTACAACGAGGACGAGCGCCGCCTGGAGGAACTGCACGTCTACGAGATTGATCCGGAGAGTTACCAACTCCGTCAACACGTCTATGTGAGGCAGGCCGTCTGGGGAGAAGACTCCTGGGTAGCCGACAACGGCTGGATAACGCGTTTCAGCGAAACGACGCGCACTCCGGAGGAGATCACATCCACACGGGAGTTGCCGATTCCCGAGTATCCGACCTACTTCGGCCAGGAGATCAAGCCATCGGACCAGATGAACTATACCGAGCTCACCGACTACATCGGCACGCTTGACTCTTACGGTTTCTCGACCACCCGGGAAAATTTCGACCTCAACTGGAAGCTCAGTTTCCCGTTCCTGCCGCTAGTGATGACGCTTCTCGGACTGCCCTTTGCCTTCACCGCGGCCAAGCGTAGCGGCCCGATGACGGGCATCTCCATCTCCGTCGGTCTGGTGATTGTCTACTGGGGCATAATGAGCCTCTTCCGCGCCCTCGGGCAGACCGGCCTTCTGCCAGCTCTGCTGGCCGCCTGGGCCCCAAATATCGCTTTCCTGGGGATCGGTGCCCTGCTGTTTGCCACGCTGCGCAGTTAGGCCCCGATCGCGCGGTCTCGGCGTAACTTATTGATATGCAACAGATTACGCGAATTTTGCGCTCGCGGGTTGCACTGCTTTCGCGTCAACTTCTTTGCTGTCAACAGGTTACGAGCGTGGATGGCTTTTATCGTAGAGTCGGCGGAGCCGCTCGCGGCTGACCTCGGTGTAGATTTGGGTGGTGGTGATGTCGCTATGGCCCAACAGAGTCTGCACGCTACGCAGGTCGGCGCCGTGCTCCAGCAGATGGGTGGCGAAACAGTGGCGCAGGAGGTGGGGGTAAATCTTCTTCCTGATACCAGCCTTGCGCGCATACGAGCCGATCAGCACCCAAAAAGTCTTCCTCGAAATATGTCCGCCGCGGGAGGTTATAAATAGATAAGGAGACCTCTTATTCCCCAGTATCTCTTCCCTGCCCCCATCCAGATACGCTTTGACGTGGCGATAGGCCTCACCTCCCAACGGTACGATGCGCTCTTTGTCCCGCTTGCCGCGCACGTGAACGAAAGGCATCATGTCCGCCCGGATATCGTCCACCCGCAGCGAAACCAGCTCTGAGATTCTCAGGCCGGTGGCGTAGAGTGTTTCCAGCATGGCCTTGTCGCGCATTCCGAGGGCTCTGGACGTGTCGGCGACCGAAAGTAGTGCCTCTACCTCTTTCTCGCTCAACACCTCCGGCAGCGACTTGGCTATGCGGGGAGCGGGGATCGTATCCGTGGGGTCCACGTTGATCTCTTCCTCGCTGAGCAGGAACCTGTAGAACTGCCTTAGCGTCGAGAGGCAGCGAGCCGCCGATCTCGCTGACAGACCTCCCTGGCGCAGTTGCGTCAGCAAGTCAGAGATGTCATCCCGAGTTAAAACCTCAAGTGATTTGTCGATTTTCACGGCATAACCGAGGAGCTTTGCCAGATCCCTGCTGTAGGAAACCACCGTGTTCTGCGAGAGTCCCCGCTCGGCGATCAGGTGATCGATGAACAGCTCGACAAGTCGTTCGTCAATCATCATTCCTGCGCTCGATAATGAAAGTTACAGGCCCCGAATTCACCAGCGCGACATCCATCATGGCCGCGAAGACACCCGTCTTAACGCTGATCCCCGCGGCCCTCAACTCGTCGCAGAAGAATTCGTAGAGCTCTTCGGCCACTGCGGGATCCGCAGCCTTGTCGAAGCTCGGCCTCCTGCCTTTGCGGACCCGCGCGGCCAGGGTGAACTGAGAGACCACGAGCGCCTCGCTGCTAATGTCCAGCAGCGAAAGGTTCATCTTGCGCTCGCCGTCGGCGAACGCTCTCAGCTCCGCGCACTTTCGCGCTCCCCAGGAAATGACCTGCTTATCATCTCCTCTCTCCACGGCGAGAAATAAAACCGCACCCTCGCCGATTTCCGAGTGCAACTTGTCATCGATCCTCACCGAAGCGCTCGACACCCTTTGATACACGATCTTCATGCCTTGCCGTCCTGGGAAGTCGAGTCTCGCTCGGTTATCCGGCCAGGGGTGGTTTTATCTTTGCGGAACATCGATATCAGCTCGGGCAATTCGCGGCTGCGCAAGACTGCGCTGACGATCGAGAACAAGATCACGCCGGTGGCAATCGTTCCCAAAGTCAGGCCGATTTTTGCCCAACTGTTGTGCATCGAATCCAGACCAAGCCACCCCCCGGCCAACCAGCAGAATCCACCCATGACAGCAGAGGCGGAGACGATCTTGACCATCGATACGATAATCTGCCTGAGCCTTAAACTGCCATGCCGTCGGACGAATACTGCCAGCAGCAGAGTGACGTTGAGCGCCGCACCGCACGTTAATGCCAATGCGACACCCGAGTTTCCCATGTAAGCGCTAAGGATATAACAGAGTGTAATGTTAACGACCATGTCGCATGAGCTGATAATCACCGGGATGCGCATCTCCTTGAGCGCATAAAACGCCGGTGCCATCACCTTGATCAATGCGAAGAGGAACAAGCCGAGGCTGAAGAAGACGAGCGGGTCCGCAGTAAGCGCCAGAGAGCGTTCGTCAAACGCGCCTCGCTGGAAGACAATGCTGACGATCGGCTTGCGCAGGACAATCAGCCCGACCGCAGCCGGGATAGTGATGAAACCGACCACCCTGATGGCAAACGAGAGCGTCTGCCTCAAGTCTTCGATACGGCCGGCTGCAGCCTGCCTCGAGAGTAGCGGCAGGATCACCGTCGAAACTGATATCGCGAAGATCCCGAGTGTCAGCTCCATCAGGCGGTCGGAATAATAGATGCCTGAGGTCGCGCCCTCCTCGAGTCCTGTAAGCACGCGGGTGGCGATGAAGATATTGATCTGCGTGATGCCGACCGCGAATACCCCCGGTACCATCAGCTTGAAAACCTGCCTGATTTCCGGATCGAGGAACGACACGCGGAAATTGAATTTCACTCCGAAGCGCCGCAGGAATGGAAGCTGAAATAAGACCTGCGCGAGCCCGCCCAACAGCACCCCGATGGCGAAGCCGAACGCTGGGCTGGTGAACGTCGATGCGAAAGCCCAGCCGCAGACGATGATGCTGATGTTGAACAGCACCGGTGTAAATGCCGGCGGGCCGAAGCTGCCGAATGAGTTGAGCACCGCCATCACAATCGCCGCGAGCCCGATCAGCGAGATATAAGGGAACATGATCTGATTAAGCTGGACAGTGAGCTCGATCTTGCCCGGCACCTGGTCGAACCCGCCTTTCTCGGTTATCAGGTCCACCAGCACCGGCGAAAAAGCGACCCCCAACGCCGCAATCAAGAGGAGGATAAGTGCGAAGGTGCAGAAGAAGGTGCTCACGAAGCGCCACAGCCGTTGCTTGTCTCCTTGCTGCTCCACCTGTGCGAAAGTGGGAATGAAAGCCGCAGTCATTGCCCCCTCGCCCAAGAGCCTGCGGAGCATGTTGGGGATTACGTTGCCGACTCTGAAGGCATCCATGTGCATGCCGGTGCCCATCAACGCGGCCATCGACATATCCCTTACGAGACCGAAAATCCGGCTTGTGGCGGTCATGATGCTCATAATGCCGGCCGAGCGCAGCAGCCTGCGCTTGCCGTCCCTCTCATCCGCCTGTGCCGCGATCGACTCTGCACCGGTGGTTGTCGTATCCCCGCTCATCTCCATTCTATCCCGATCCCGATCCTTCGATTCGTGGAGTCGATTCTATTCTGCCAAAGCCCCGCCCGCAATTGTTTGGATAGAAAGCGCTTGACTTTACCGGCCACCTTATCTAAACTCCCGCCTGCTTTTTTGGAGATAAGAGGCAAATAATGGCAAATATCAAGTCAGCAATGAAAAGGGACAAGCAGAACAAGGTTGCTCGCCTGAGAAACAGGCACTTCGTGAGCACTCTTCGAGGCGATATCAAGAAATTCCGCAAGCTTGTTGCCGAAGGTGACATCGAGGGCGCTCGCAAAAGCCTCGGGAGCACGTACTCCCGCATCGACAAGAGCATTCAAAAGGGAATTATTCACCGCAATCGAGCTGCCCGTTTGAAGTCTCGTCTCACTGCGAGCCTCAGCCGTTCCAGCGATTCCTAATTTACCCTTCAACGCCCACCCACTACATAAAGCACTAGTTATCAGCATTTTATACTTCATGTAGTACTTTAATAGTATTTCTTTAATAGTGGATCTTCATCTGTCGGCGTGCCGACTTCAAGCATGGCTTTGTTCTTTGATCTTGTCTATGGCTTCTTGCAGGGCCCTTATCATTTCTTCTGTGCTGGCCTCGCACTTCTTGAATTTCACGGTCACCGTAAAGGATTTGTCTTTTGCCGCATGGCGGTAGGTGGCCGGTTTTGGCTTTTCGCTTTTGAGGTGCGGCCTGGTCGCCCTGGCCTCTTCGCGCGAGATGCCCCTGCTGATTATGTTTTGGGTCAGATGCAGCATGTCTCCCGATGTGTCCTGCCGGGCGATTTGCAGCAGCATCGATTTCGCGCCGACTCCGTGGCTGCGGCAGAGCCTGCGGATATCCTCGGGTATCCTGGCAAGACTCATGGTTTCAGTGATCGAACTGCGTGACTTGCCTATCTTATTTGCAATGTCATCATGCGTGTAGCTGTACTTATCCTTGAGCTGCTGCAGGCCGTCGGCTTCCTCAAAGGGTGTCAGGTCTTTCCTCTGGAGGTTTTCAATTAGAGCGACTTCAAGCGTCTCGATGTCGTCGGCATCGCGAATGACGCAGGGGACGGCTTCCAAACCGATCTCACGGGCGGCGACGAAACGTCGTTCTCCGGAGATTATCTGATACTTCTCGCCGTGCTTGCGCACGATAATGGGTTCGATGATGCCCTTCTCCTCGATCGAGCGCTTGAGGCCGGCAAGGTCACCCAGGGCAGTCCTTGGCTGCTCCTTGTTCGGTTCGATCTCATTAACCGGGATCTCCCTGCCGATCGGCTTGGGCAAGGGAGCGCTCAGGCTATCCACATAATGCCTGTCGTGTCTCGGTTGAACCGTATCAGGAAGACCGCGACGCATTGACACGTTCGATTACCTCCTCGCTAAGCTTTAAGTACTCCTCCGCACTGATCGATTCGGGTGCGTGGCGGAAGATCGATAACCGGTAAGCCGGGCTTTCTTCCAGCCTCACCGATTTGCTGATCACGGTTGAAAATGCGGCGTCGCCGAATATCTGCCGCACACGGTTGACAGAATCCTGTCCCAACACCGTTCTGCGATCGTGAATCGTGACCAGTGCTCCGAGCAACCTGAGCCCCGGGTTGAATCTCGCGCGGATTTTATCCACTGTATCGAGCAGATCGTCAGTGCCTTCGAGGCTGAGATAGGAGGATTGAATGGGGACGACCAGGTGCTGCGCCGCCACGAGGCAGTTGATGGTCAACATCCCGAGCGCCGGAGGAGTGTCGACCAGAATGAACTCGTATTCATTTATCAGCGGCGTGAGAATATCCTTCAACCTGAATTGCCCGTCGATTTCGGATACCAGGTCTCGCTCGACCTTGGCGAGTTCTATCTCCGACGGCAGGAGGTCGATGCCCTCTTCCTTGATCGAGATAATTGCGTCGCGAATATCGCATTCCTGACGAAAAACCGAGTAGATTGTCTTTCGTTCATTCCTTGTCTGCAAGAATGAAAGCGAGGAATGCCCCTGAGGATCCATATCGACAAGCAGTGTCGACCGCTTCTTCAGGCCGCCGAGCGCTGCAGCCAGGTTGATTGCGGTCACAGTCTTGCCTACTCCGCCCTTTTGATTGGCTATTGTTATTATCAAGGCCTGTCCTTCCTTTTGTTCTTAATTTAAGACTAGGCAGAGAGTGTAGTCAAGCAGAAGAGACCAAATATTGAGTATTGAATGGTATTATGCACCAGATATTGGGAGTTTGAGGCGCCTAAGCAGGGATTACATTTTATATTTTCCGAATGCCTCGATGTCCAGATTATCCAGCCATTTTTTCAGTTTTTCTTTGTGTTCGGGATCATCCGACATCTCAAATCCGCTCGCTGCTTCGATCACTTGTGGATCTACGAAAATCGGGGATTCCGTTCTCAGGGCAATGGCAATGGCATCGCTGGGTCTGGAGTCTATCCGGAGTTCCTCTCCGTTTACCGTGAGGAAGATGTTCGCAAAGTATGTGCTGTTCTCCAGCTTGCTGATTTCAATTCTCTTTAGCTCGGCTCCGATTGTATCGAGGATGCTCTTTATCAGATCGTGAGTCATGGGGCGCGGCGTGGGCACGTCTTCTATCTTCAGGGCGATGGCATTTGCTTCAAAAAATCCAACCCAAATAGGGAGAACTTTCTTCCCATCAGTGTCCATCAGGACGATGATGGGCATCTCATTGATCGGGTCGATCAATAAACTCTTTATTTTCATTTCTATCAGCATAATTTTCTCCCGGAATTATCAATCAATCTATGGCCGAGGATTCTAAGTGTCAAGAAGGCCCCATCAGCCTACCGCTGAGGCTGTGACTCCCCGCTTCGATTATCTCCACGGGTATTATCCGGCCGATCAAATCTTTCGATGCGGTGAGGTTTACAACGAGGTTGCCCTCCGTTCTGCCGCAAAGCTGCCCTCCTCCGTGCGCAGATTCGCCCTCGATAAGTACCGGCTGCGTCATACCGACCATCTTCCCGTGATTTTCTCTTTGTATCCGCTCTTGGAGTTGCTGCATGCGTTGCAGCCGTTCGACTTTAACCTCTCTCGCGACGTCATCATCAAGCTCTGCCGCTTTCGTGCCAGGCCTCGGCGAATATACGAAAGTGAAGAGATTCGAGAAACGAACTTCCGCTAATAAATCTAGAGATAACTTGAAGTCCGCTTCGTTTTCCCCCGGAAATCCGCAGATGAAGTCGCCGGATACCGATACATTCTTCAAGTGTTTCTTTAATACTTTAACTTTGTTCAGGTAATCCATTCTCGTATATTTCCGGTTCATCGCTTTCAGAATGCTGTCGCTGCCGCTCTGGGGTGGAAGGTGTATTGCGTTGCAAATATTGTCATGTCGCGCCATCACCTCCGCCACACCCTCAGTGAAGTCTTTGGGATGCGATGTGATGAATCTAATTCTATCGATTCCACTGATCCGGGCTACATTGTCCAATAAACCGGCGAAGTCCATTCCGGAATTCTCATCATTGTAAGAGTTGACGTTCTGACCCAGAAGCTGGATTTCAACGTAGCCGTTTTCTGCAAGCCGCCGGACTTCCTCGAGGATATTTCCGGCAGGCCGGCTGATCTCTCTTCCCCTGACATGGGGCACGATGCAATAGCTGCAAAAATTGTCGCAGCCTTCCATGATCGTTACATAGGCAACCGCCTTCGAACCGCGAACGAAAATTGCTGAATCGGACAAATTGCCTTCGAGTTCAACAAAGCTGACTCCCCCGCCCCCGCTCTCTCGTTTCTGTTTGAATTCCTGCAATAGTACGGGAAGTCTCGAAATCGCCCTCGTGCCAAGGACGATATCAGTGTGCGGCGCGCGATCAAACAGCCGCTCTCCCTCGCGCTGGGCTATGCAGCCGCTCACACCCACGATCAGATCGGGATTTGAGCGCTTCAACAGGCGTACCCTGCCTAGCTTGGTGAAAAGCTTCTGATCGGCCTTTTCCCTGACACTGCACGTGTTGAGGAAGATCACATCCGCCTCTTCCTCGCATTCTGCTGCTTGATAGCCGAGCGTTTCCAGGACTCCCGCCAGATGCTCGCTGTCGTGCACATTCATCTGGCATCCGAAGGTGTGGATGTAATATCTACCCGTTGCTGTTGTTTTGATGTCGGTCATCGAAGCCTCATTCCCGATGTCTCGGAATACACTTTTACATTCTTAGCTCTAATTCGGTAAAAGGCCACCCCCCAGGACGGGGAGCGTTTCAATTACCTTGCGGATAATTTCTTGCTTGACTGAGCAGTTCTCTGGCATGCCTGCGTGTCACGTCGGTGATTTCCTCACCGCCAAGCATTCTGGCCAGCTCCTCAATTTGATCTTTACCCGAAAGAGGTTTCAAATCGACCAGTGTCCTTCCCTCTAACGCCTGCTTTATGACAGTCGAGTGATGTTGCGAATAGACTGCGATCTGAGGAAGATGGGTGATACAGATCACCTGCTGCGCGGCCGACAGCCGTTTCAGCTTGCGGCCGATAAACTCTGCAACACGGCCGCCGATGCCGGCGTCCACCTCATCGAAGATCGCCGTAAAGTGGCTTCGAGGCTCCACCGCGCATGATTTTATCGCCAGCATCAGGCGTGACATCTCGCCGCCAGAGGCTATCTTGGCAAGCGGTTTGAGCGCTTCGCCGGGATTGGGAGAGATGAGAAATGAAACCCTGTCCACACCGCTGCGAGTACGGCCTCGGGGATGCGGTTCCAGCGAAACGCTGAATACGGCCTTCTCCAAAGCCAGCTCCGACAAATGTTTCATTACCGCTTTTTCAAATTTCGTAACGGCTTTCTCCCGCGCGCTCCTCAGCGCCAGGGCTTCTCGCTGATATATTTGTAGCAGGTCTTCCAGATCCTTCCTCAGACTCTCCGCGCGTTCGTCGGCACCTCTCAGACCCTCCAGGCGGGACTTGGCTTGCTCGAGGTACCGCAGGACCTCTTCCGTCGTGTCGCCGTACTTCTTCTGCAAAGTACGAATCGTGTCCAGCCGCGACTCTATCTGCTCCAGGCGAGCAGGATCCGCCTCGATTCTCGAGAGGAAATCGCGCAGCGAATCGGCGGCGTCGTCCAGTTGATATCCAGCCGCCTCGATCTGGCCCTTCTTTTCGCGAAACGATTCGTCGAAGCGGGAAAGCTCGTCCACCAGCGAAACAACCTCAGCCAGTCTGCCCGTAATCGCATCCTCTCCGGCGTACAATGTTTGAAATGCGCGATCGCTCAGCTCTCTAAGCTTTTCTGCATTCCTAAGCAGATTGCGCTGCTGCAAGAGTTCTTTTTCTTCCTCCGGATCAAGCCTGGCCGATTCGATCTCCCTGATCTGGTGTTCGAGCAGATCGATCTCCCGCACGCGCTCTCGCTCGTTGGTGCTTACCGTGCTCAACTCCGCTTCCAATGCCTGAAGGCTGACGAAAATCTCCGAGACTTTATCGACCTGTTCCGAGCATCCGGCAAACGCATCAAGCAAAGCCAACTGTCCCTCAGCTCCGAGCAGCTCGTCACCCTCCCCCTGCCCGTGAATCGCCACCAGTAGAGCTCCGATTTCCCGGAGGGTCGAGACATTGACCTGGGTGTCGTTGATGTAAGCTTTGCTCACGCCGTCGGCGCGCAATCGCCGCCTCAAAATCAGCTCTCCACTGAACGTAAACCCTACATTATCAGCTATTTGCGAGATTTCAGAAGATTTTATGCCCGCAAATACCGCCTCCACTTTAGCTTCTTTGGCGCCCGTGCGGACAAGCTCTGACGATGCTCTGTAACCCAGAGCCAGGCCGAGGGAATCGATGATGATCGACTTGCCGGCCCCGGTTTCTCCCGTCAGCAGGTTCAGGCCCGGGCCGAACTCGACCTCGAGCTGATCGATAATCGCAACATTGGAAATATTGAGAGAATTCAGCATTGTTTCACAGCCCTGTCGGGAAATCGATAAATCCAGTCTCTACATTGAATTCATTCGCTATCAGATCCTGCAACGCCTTTACCCCAAGGGTCTCGGTAGCGTAATGTCCGGCAAAATAAAGATTTATCCCGCCTTCCTTCGCCACATGGAATGCGCTGTGGCTGTGCTCTCCGGTGATGAAGGCATCGCAGCGCTCATCAATCGCCTGAGGCAAGAGATCGGCGCCGCCTCCGGAAACGATGGCCACCTTCTCGACACGATCTTTACCGAAGGGGAGGAAAAGACATTTAGTTCCGATCGCGGAGTCTATGCGTTCGCGTAATTCATCCCTCGTCAACTTGTCGGCTGCGTGCGCCAGCCTGCCGATGATCTCGCCATGGTATTCTCCGAACGGGCTCACATCTATCAGTCCCAAAAGCTCAGCAAGTTGGCTGTTGTTTCCGTATAACTCGTGAGAATCCAACGGCAGGTGGGCGGCATAGAGTCCGATGCCGGCGTCGAAGAGAACCTTGAGGCGCTGGTAGTGAGCATCTACGGCAAGCTGGACATCCTTCCAGTAAAGACCGTGATGGACAATCAAGAGCTGCATGCCTTGCCGCGAAGCTTCCTCGAAGGTCTCGAGGGCGGCGTCGACCGCAAATCCGATCTTTTCGATCCTTTCAGGACACTGCACCTGCAATCCGTTTTGAGAGGCATCGGATATTTCATCCAGCCTGAGAAGCTGGTTCAGATAGTCGACGAGCACTCTGCTTTCTACCATCTCAACTCCGCTAAATCCTTGTGTGTCAACAGTAAATGTGAGATAATAGATTACTCATGCCGGTAAGTGAGCGTCAAGTGTTTTTCTAAAATGCGAATGACCGACAGGGCCGCGAAAAAAACCTACAGATCGGATTTCCTCTATATCAGCAACAGATTGTTGTTCGTCGCGGTTATCGCAGTTTTTTTCTTAATTATATCGATCTCATGCGCATCGGGGCGTAAATCAAGCTACCGCTCCGGAGGCGTCTATCACATTGTCAAGCCGGGCCAGAATCTTTACCGCATAGCGCTCACGTATGGTGTGCCCCTCAATCACGTCGCCAGAATCAATAGAATCAGCGATCCGAGCCAGATTGAATCGGGGCAGCGGATATTCATCCCCGGCGCAACCAAGACTCTCGAAGTTCCCATTATGGAAGCAGCCGTCCCTGCGTATGCCATGCTCCCTGCAGCGGGGACAATCACCAGCCTTTTCGGAGACCGTCGCTCCGGACACCACCACACAGGCATCGACATAGCGGCACCTAGAGGCTCTCCCGTGAAAGCAGTACTCCCGGGCAGGGTGATTTTCAGCGGCGTCATCAACGATTACGGGCGGACCGTCAAGATCAGCCATGAAAACGGCCTGATAACACTCTACGCCCACATTGGAAAAATACATGTTCGCAAAGGGCAGTTGGTGGATAAGGGCCAAACAATAGCCACCGTGGGTAACTCCGGCAGAACAAACGGCTATCACCTTCACTTCGAGGTCCGTCGCAGGAACGTCTGTATTGACCCGCTCACTCTACTGCGGCGATGATTCAGCTATGGAGTTAATCACTTCCCACGGCAACGCCGACTTCGATTCCTTTGCGGCCATGCTGGCCGCCGGCAAGCTTTATCCCGAGGCCAAGATGGTATTCTCGGGATCCAAGGAGACCGCGCTAACTGCATTTCTCGATAACCCTTACTACGACTTTGACGAGATTCGGCTCAAAGACATAAATCCCGAGGAAGTCAGTCGCCTGATTCTAGTCGACGTCAGCCACAGTTCCAGGCTGGGCCCGATAGCTTACCTGCCTCATCGCAAGGGCGTGGAGGTAATCATCTACGATCATCACCCTGCGATGGAGAGCGACATAAAGGCCAGGAGGCGCTACGTCCGCCCCTACGGCGCCATCACCACCCTGTTCGTCCGCATCCTCCGCCGCCGCAAGATCCCCATCTCCAAGATGGAGGCGACGATTATGGCGATGGGGATCTACGAGGACACCGGCTTTCTGACCTACCGCACGACTACTTCCGAGGATGTGCGCCAGGCAGCGTATCTCCTGGACAGTGGCGCCGACTTGTCGTTGATCTCCAACTTCCTCAAGCGCGAGCTGACCACTGAGCAGCTCTCGCTGCTCAACGAGCTGATCTCGAATGCCGACAAGCACTTCGTCAACGGAGTGCCTGTGGTGATCTCGCAGGCCGAGCGGGAAAGCTTCATCAACGATGCCGCCGCAGTGATCCAGAAACAGGTCGACCTGCAGCGCTACCTGGTCTACATCGCGGTGATGCGCATGGGTGACAAGATTCATGTGATCGGCCGCAGCAGGCACCACCGGGTGGACATCGGCAAGGTGGTGACCGAATTGGGCGGCGGAGGCCACGCCACGGCGGCCTCAGCGGTGATCAGCGGTAAAACGCGGGTGCAGGTGATCGAACTGATACTCGACAAGATGCAAGAGCTGGTGGATCCCACGATTACCGCCGCGGACATCATGAATCCGAATCCCCATGTCCTCGAGCCGGACACGCGCATTTCAGCGGCCAGAACCAGGATTGTCGACCTGAATATAAACTCCTTTCCGATAAAAGAAGGCGACACCGTAATTGGTTTGGTAACAAGGCAACTCCTCGATCGCGCCGCAGCGCACCGTCTCCGCGGAACGGTTCGGGAGGTGATGAACTCCGACCTTTCTTTGATTCGCCCCGAAGCGAGCGTTGAAGAGGTCGAAGAGCAGCTGATGGAAGGCACGCAGCGTTGCCTGCTTGTCGGCACAGATCCTTCGAACGTAGAGGGGATAATCACCAGGATGGATCTTTTCCGTCGGATCTACGTCGAGCGCCGCGATGCGAGGGAGCGCGACCATATAGAGCTCGTCAAACCGATGCGGGGCCATAACATCGACGAGATGCTGCGCAAGCGCCTCGATGCCAGGGTGATAACGGCATTGAAGCTCGCCTCGGTTGTAGCCGAATCACTGGACGAGAAGGTTTATCTGGTGGGCGGTATTGTCCGCGACCTGATCATGAACTACCCCAACAAGGATGTTGACCTGGTCGTCGAGGACGACGGCATAACCTTCGCTAAAAGCCTCGCCGAGAAATCGGGGGGGTACACAAGATCGCATGAACGTTTCGGAACCGCCGTAGTCATTTTCCCCGATGATTTCCGCCTTGATGTGGCAACTGCACGTAGCGAAAGCTACTCGTCACCGGGTGCCCTGCCACAGGTAAGCACCGGAAGCCTTCGAGCCGATCTTTATCGCAGGGATTTCACGATCAACGCACTGGCCGTCAGTCTTCTTCCCAAAGAATTCGGCAGGCTGATCGACTACTTCGGCGGTCTGCGAGACATACGCAATAAGAAAATCCGTGTGATGCACGGCCTGAGCTTTATCGACGATCCGACGAGAGCGCTGCGTGCCATCCGCTTCGCCAACCGTTTCGCTTTCGATATTACCGAGGGAACAAAGCAGCTTCTGATCGGCGCAATGGAACGCCACATGCTGAAGCGGATTTCGGGGAAACGTCTCCACACCGAGTTCAGGTTAATATTCGAAGATCCGAGGCCCTTGCACGCCGTAGAGCTGTTGGAATACTACGGCGTCCTCCGCGAGATCCACCAAAAGATCAAACTCGACCGCTTCACAGCGAACTTGATACGGAAAATCGACGCGACACTAAGCTGGTTCCGTCTTGCTTATATCAGCGGGAACCCGAATCCGGTTCTGATGATCTATATGGCTCTGTTCGAGAAGCTTACTACGGCGGAGAGACGCCGGGTATGCAAGCGCCTACAGCTCAATCCGCAGATAACTGAAGTGCTTACAAGCTTCAAGCAGCACATGCGAAAGACTCTGGAGTTATTTCAGTCCCAGGATCATCCTCCCCCTTCCACCATCACCGATAACTTTGAAATCCTCCCGCTTGAAACAGTTCTTTTCATCCATTCATTTGCCAATCGCGAACCGGTCAGGCTCGCCGTCGTCAACTATCTCACCAGTTACCATAAAGTCAGTCCCTCACTCCGCGGCGCCGATCTGATAAAGCTGGGGTGCGAGCCGGGTCCAAATTTCAGCGTGATTCTTCGCCGCTTGCGAAACGCACGCCTAGACGGCGATATCAGCAGTCGTGCCGATGAGATTAGCTTGGTAAAGAAGGAATTCCTCGATTCCGGTCCTCAGGAAAAATGACGACAATCCTGAAGGCCTCTATCGACGATTGCGACGACGAGTCAGGGCTTTATAACACTTTCCGATTCTCCGTGTTGCGAGTTCATCAAGATCCCATTAAGCGATTTGAATATCATCCTTCCCAAGGGGAACTGGCGTCTCAAGTTATAATTCACAGTCGTAAACATCGCCGCGTTTGCACACCACTACTCAACGCTATTTCGCGGGTAGGAATTGACCGCTGCACCGAGAAATGATTCATCAAGTTAGCCCCTGAGGCCTATTAATAAACGGTGATGACGTTCTCATGCCTCAGGCCTGGATACAAGATTTGCCCATCCTGCAAGTCCAAATTGTGTCATCCTCTTAACATATTCATTAATAACAAGTTAACTTGCTCAACGCCTCTTGTATCCTGATGCCCTGTGTGTTATATTTTCATTAAAGGTGTGTTTATACTCAAAACCCTGAAGGAGGTTCGGTATCAATGACTAGCGCCGAAATCAAGGAAATCTTGTTGGAAAAGGACGCGAAGTTTAAGAAGCTTTACGAGAAACATCAGGGCTATGAAAGGCGCTTGGATCAACTTAATAAACGACCTTTTCTCTCCGCCGCGGAGGATCGGGAAAAGATGGAAATCAAGAAGCAGAAACTGTTCCTCAAGGACCAGATGCAGTTTCACATTGAGAAGTATCGCAAAGACAACTCTTAAAGCATCGCTTTAACATAAGCCTGTAACCTGACGGGAGCTGGTGCTCCCGTTTTTGATGGTAAACGTCATGTCCAAAGAGGGTATTATCATTTCGGTGATCGGCTCCACTTCCCTCAAAGGAAAAGTTCTTCTCGATGAGCTTCCCGCAAGCGGTATCGAGTTAAAGGACATCAAACTTCTCGACGAAGAAAATCTGGTAGGTACTTTATTAAAGTATGACGGCGGAGCTGAAATCGCCACTCGTACTACTTCTGAATCTCTGCAGGGAAGCGATCTGATTTTTCTCTGCGGTTCGGTGTCTCACTCTTCCGAGTGTCTGGAAATCATCGGCGATTCCCGTGTCCCGGTGATCGATCTGAGCGGATGCTCAGCCAGCGATGAAGGGACCGCGATGGCGACGGCGGACTTGCCGCTCGGCAGGCAACCGGGATGCAAAGTGGCCTTGCCGGAGTCCCTCGCCGTCGGCCTGGCGACCATTCTCAATGCCTGCCTGGGCGCCGGCGAAATCGAGCTGGCTTCGGCGACCTGTCTGGTCTCCGTTTCGGATATCGGGAAGAAAGGATCTGAATCGCTCCATTCCCAACTTGTGGAGTTGATGAATTTCGGCAATGTCCCGCTGGATATTCTCGGCCGCCAACTAATATTTAACATTCACCCCTCCTTTGGAGAACCCGGCGCACAAGGTCGATCGACTTTCGAGGAGAAGATCGAGTCACAGGTGCGCCACCTTCTGCCGCAGAAGGATCTGCCTTTGGTGCTGAGCATTGCCAGGGTTCCTCTTTTCTTCGGGACGGCAGTATCTTTGTTCATCAAGTTTAAGGGAGCTCTTTCAGAAAGCAGTTTGCGAGATGTATTGGGCTCAAACGCGATGATCGAGCTCTCCGATGCTGATTTGGAAGCTAACGAAATACCCAGCCCGCTCGATGCCAGCGACAAGCGCGTTTATCAAGTCGGCCGACTGATGGCCATGGGCGGTAAACCTTCAGCATTCCTCTTGTGGTTCGGTTTCGATAATATTCTTAGAGGCGCCGTGCTCGAGGCGATCGAACTGGCAAAGGAAATGCTTACCGCGACCAACTAGTCGATTTCCTCCAGGCCGGATCCGCCACGCGGCCGATAAAGAATATATGTGATTGTCTCTTCGCCGATCTTGCGGCTCACGACATCCTCGGAAATCTTCTTCTTCTCCGCAACAGGACTTTTCTTAGGCTGCCGCATGGTACGCTCTGCCGCTTTTGCTGGAGCCGGGCCGGCCTGATCAACCGCCAGTCTTTCGATCTCACTGGAAATGTCGGAAAGCGATGAAACCACACCGCTCTTGTACAGCCTTATCCACGCCGCCAGCAGATCATCCTTGATCCGGTATTCCTTCTCTCTCGACTCTAAAATACCGACTGCAAGCAACCACTTGATGTAGTCCTTTGTCACGCCGAGACTGCGGTCCAACGCTTCTGCGACCGCTGTCAAGTTGATGCGGCTGGAATGCTGTTGCAGCGATGCCACGGCGGCAAGAAGTTGCCTGACTATCCCCTGCCCGCGCGATCGCTGGACAAGGTACTCATAGTGATATCTGCAAAGCAGTTCGAGTCTACCGCCGGGAGATAATTCCTCGACCGCTGCCTGCACCGGCCCCTTGTTTCCACGCGTTTCTAGATTCTTGATCAAGGCGACGATATAAGCCGGTGATCCGCAACATAAACGAGCCACAATTCTTAGCTGATCAGCATCCAAGTCAAGATTGAAGCCGTCAGCAATTTCTTCAATAACCGTCTTGACGGCAGCGGGAATTGGAAAATGATCAACCGTTATTCCCACCGAAGTCGCCGCCTCGAGGACTCGCGCAGGAAAGGCAGAACTCATCAAGACGTTTGAATCCGGGTAAAGTTCGAAGAAGCGTTTCAGAGTGTCTCCCTGCCCGGGATAGCTTTTGAGAACGGCTATTTCCGCCACCTCGTCGACGATCACCAGCGGAGCACGTCCGCTCGTTCTCGCCGCCGACTTGATCATCCCGAATAGCGTTTCAATTGCGTTGACGCTTGAATAATCCGTTCTTAAACCGGATGACTTCACACCGATTTGTTCCAGTGCATCAGCCGTGATATCCCGGCATTTTTCGACGAAGAATTCCGGTGAGAAGCAGATTTGATCGAAGGGTAAGAATAAATTCAGGCATTCTTTCCGCTTTGCGATGTAACTGTTCAGAAATCTGAGCGAGTGTGTCTTTCCCCAACCGGGTCCACCGGACAGGAGGATCTGTGAGGCGCCTCTTCCCGCGGTACATATCTGTTCCCCAATTGCGCTGAGGAACTCTTTCCTCGATTCCATTGGCAACGAGTTCTCGAGCGAAATGATCCGCCTCTCACTCAGGCATCATGGGAATCTTAACGCCGCGCTCCCTGGCAGTTCTTATCGCCACTTGGTATCCGGCGTCCACGTGTCTCATCACCCCGGTGCCCGGATCGGTGGTGAGGACCCTCTCCAGTCTTTTGGCTGCTTCAGGAGTGCCGTCAGCGACAATTACCATGCCTGCATGAATGGACTTACCCATGCCCACGCCGCCGCCGTGATGAACGCTAACCCATGTTGCACCGCCGACAGCATTCAGCAAGGCATTGAGAATGGGCCAGTCAGCAACGGCATCGCTGCCGTCGCGCATTCCTTCGGTCTCCCTGTAGGGGCTTGCCACCGAACCCGAATCAAGATGGTCACGCCCGATTACGATAGGAGCGCTGACCTTACCGGTCGCTACGAGCTCGTTGAATTTCAATCCCATTTTGGCGCGCTCACCGTAGCCAAGCCAGCAGATCCTGCACGGAAGTCCCTGAAACTTGACCTTCTCTCCGGCGAGCCTTATCCAGCGGCTGAGCGCCTCGTCTTCCGGGAAGGTTTCAAGCACGGCTTTGTCAGTCTCCGCGATATCCTTGGGGTCTCCACTCAAAGCCGCCCAGCGGAACGGTCCCTTGCCCTCGCAAAACAGCGGTCGGATGTACTCCAGAACAAATCCGGGGAAATCGAAGGCGTTCTCGACGCCTGCCTTTTTAGCTTGCCCGCGAATGTTGTTGCCATAGTCGAAGGTGATTGATCCCATTTTTTGCAGCTCGAGCATCGAAGTGACGTGTTCAGCGATTGTCCGCATCGACTCCTCGATGTAGGCGTCCGGGTCGCTCTTTCTCAGCTTTAGGGCTTCGGCATATGACATTCCGTTGGGTACGTAGCCGTTGAGTTCATCGTGCGACGACGTCTGGTCGGTCAGGACTTCCGGCGTGATTCCGCGGCGGATCAACTCGCTGAGAAGATCAGCTGCGTTTCCCAGCCATCCAACGGAAACCGCTTCACCGGCTTCCTGGGCTCGCAGGGCTCGCTCAAGCGCTTTGTCGATGTCGCGCTCAATGTGGTCGAGATAACCGGTTTCCAGTCTCCGCTGAATCCTGTGCTCGTCAACCTCTGCAATCAACGCTGTTCCCAGGTTCATGGTGATAGACAGGGGCTGGGCTCCCCCCATCCCTCCGAGACCTCCACTGACCACCAGTTTTCCTCTAAGCGATCCGTCGAATTTACTTCTCGCCAGCTCGGCAAGCGTTTCATAAGTGCCCTGGAGGATTCCCTGAGTGCCGATGTAGATCCAACTGCCGGCCGTCATCTGGCCGAACATGATCAGGCCTTTCTTGTCGAGTTCTCTGAAGTGCTCCCAATTCGCCCAGTCGGGAACCAGCAGCGAGTTAGCAATCAGGACTCTCGGAGCGTCGGGATGAGTGGTGAAGACTCCCACAGGCTTACCGCTCTGGACCAAGAGGGTTTCGTCATTACCAAGGTCGCGTAAAGATTTAATAATCGCGTCGTAGCATTCCCAATTACGGGCGGCTTTACCGCTGCCCCCGTAAACAATCAACTCGTCCGGATTCTCCCCTACTTCGCGGTCGAGATTGTTCATCAGCATTCTCAGCGCCGCTTCCTGGCCCCAACCCTTGCAGCTTATCTCTGTTCCGCGCGGCGCTCGAATTTCGCGTTTTTCTGACATGGCAGGCCTCTTTCCTAAAGAATCCAATCAAGATTAGCACTCGCAGGAAGGTTAAATCAATCAAACTCAAAGGAGTACACAGCCTACTCGTGAAGATTCCTTCATCATAATAACGGGGAAATAATCTCAGACGGTTCTAGGGATGTACCCTTTTACGGAAAGCATCGATATTGCTTAACCAGCTGTTGAGAATCTCAACCTTGGTGAGACTTTCTTTAGATACCTCTGGAGTTTCGGGTGAAGTCAGGAGTTGTTGCAATTCAGCTATCTTGTCTGCAAATTCCTGATTTTCCGGATCAGCATCGAGCAATTTCCGGTAGATATTCAACGCCTCTCTGTAATGGCCCTGTTGCTCGTAAATCTCCGCAGAAGTTCGGGTTGGCGGAGCTACAGACTCTTCATCCTCCGCGGCCTCTTCCACAACTACAACAGCAGGCTCTTCCAGCTCGACTTCATGGGCCGTCGCAAGATCCTCCAATTCCTCTTTACCCTCTACCCCTTCCAGTACAAAGTCATCGCCCAGCTCAAATTCCAGGTCAGCCTCACTTTCGAGCTCCTCACGGGTTTGCTCTTCGAGGCTTTCCTCCAACGTACCGACCTGTATACCCTCAGGAGATTGTCCCTCTTTGACGATACAACTTCGATCAAGTTGGAGCTCTTCGGCCGGGAATTCACTCAGCTCTTCTTCGCTTAGTTGATCCAGCTCGATCACTTCGATACCCGGCGCTTCGTCTAAGAATTCAACTGTAAGGGATTCTTCCGTAATCTCTTCGCTTCCCTCGTCGGCGACAACAATCCCTTCCAAATCTCCAACTTCTTCTATTGCTTCTACCTCTACCTCTGCCTCTGCCTCAATCAACTCTCCTTCAGCGGTTGTTATCTCCAGCTCTTCTCCAGCATCATCACTCACAGGCGGCTTCGGCAGATCTTCTTCAGTTTCCGGAACATCTTGCATCACGATTTCTTCGAGATCCCCCCCGACCTCAATATCATCAAGTTCCAGACGAGGTCCCTGATCGTGCTCGTCAACGATGATATCCGGCGTCTCTTCATCGCTTGTGATCCCCTCCTCCACAGTTAAAACTTCCTGCTCTTCGTCCACTAACTCCTGAACACCCTCCTCACCAATCTCTAATTCAGCCGGTAATGGTATCTCAACACCTTCTATTTCAAGAGACTCCATGCCCTCCTGCTCTGTCTGCAGGATTCTGTCTTTTTTCTGCTCCTCAAGCAGTTTTTCCGTCTCTATTTCTTCTATCTCCTCAAGTGCCCTAACCTCATCGGCTTCTGCAATTATGGCTTCCTGATCCGGCGGCTCATCCTCTTCTGTCTTTATATCGAACGTTTTGACCGGTTCCTCTTCCTCCAAGCTGGCTCTTCTTGCCGGCTCCTCCTCACCGCCGAGAGATAATTCCAATTCTATCTCTTCCTCCCCTTCTTCCCGGTCGAGATCGAGTGAATCATCCTCCTTCTTCGATCCGCTTAAATCGATCGGTTGGGGAGTAGGTTCAGTCAAGAAAACAGGTTCCTCCTCCGGCTCCCCTAAATCCGGATCCAGTTCTTCTCCTTCTTCAATCCAATCCAATGTCGAGCGCTGTAATAATTCCTCTCGTTCTAAATTCAGTTCGCCCTCGCCTGACATATCGACCGATTCAGGCGATGAACTTTCGGGCTGGTCCATTTTCTTTAACAACAACTCGACCTCTTGGTCGCCCGGCCGTTGTTCTTTTACTTTCAGGAAGTGCTCTCGTGCACGATCGAAATCGCCGCTCTTCATGTAAAGCTCGCCAATATATTTATTTGCCGTCGGATTGTCCGGATTCTTGTCCAACAAATCCTGCAGTGTGCTTCTGGCTTCGTCGTAATTCTTGATTTCAATCAGGCATCGGGCCAAAGTTATCAGCGCCGGTGGGTAGTCAGTGTGGTGTTTCAGACCTTCCTTGCAGATATAAATCGCTTCGTCGTACATCCTGCTCTTACGATATTCTTCTGCAAGTGGTAGGAATTTCCGCGAAGTCGGGTCCGCTGCGTACTCGTCTGAGAGAGTTTCCAGGCGTGGTGATAATTCGATTTCAGGTTCGTTCTCTTCCGCCATCGCCTATCACTCCTTGATTTCTTATTTAAATTTTATATTTCCATTCTTCTGCAGTCAAATATTACTCCTAATTGCTTATAAGGGAGGGTTATTCCCCTCCCTTCAAAAGCATATGTTAACACTGGCCTCAGAAGGTTATCTTCATTACTTCGGTCGAACTGAGGCCGTTGGTATCGGTTACTATCAGTATGATCGTCAGCTCATCACCTGCAAGTGGCATATCGCCTGCTGAATCTCCGACAGTCAGGGTATTCGTTCTCTTGTCCGTCGAGACATCCTCTGTCACATCCACAGCCGGATTGCCTGCATTTGGGCTGTAGGTGACGGTCCAGGCATAGGTCAGCTCATCGCCGAAGGGAAGATCCGGATCATAGCTGTTCGCCGCCGAGAGGACGAACACATTAACCCGGCCGGTTTCAGCTGTGCCAGAAATGAGGTTGATAACAGCCACAGGCGGTTTGTTAATCTTCACGGCAAGTGTGTCTCTGGTGTTGGCTGTCCTGGCCGTGAGTGTCGAATCATTCAAAATGTTCTGGACGAATGTTTCAGCCTCTCCATTGCTGTTAGTAATTACCTGATTCTGGGGGAAGTAGGCTCCTGAATCAGTAGACGAGAAAGTGACCTGGATGTTGGGAACCGGTTGTCCACCCGTTGTTTCCGACTTCACCGTGGCTCTTAACAGAATGGATGCATTGTTATTGATCAGCACCGGTTCTTTCAGAGTCGCGCCGTTTGTTCCGATGGCCTCCAGCGTGATCAACTTATCTTCTTCATTGGTAATTTCCACCAACTCCTTGGATTTCAAAGCGCCTGCCGTTGCCGAAATTGTTGCATCTCGTCCGATGTTGCGTATGAAGGTGCTCGCCTTGCCGTCGCCGTCGGTTTTCACTTTCTTATTGTCGATCCGCGCGTTGCTGTCATTGCATGTGAACTCAACCCTGACATCGGAAAGCGGCTGGGCGCTCTTCGAAAGCACCGTTGCTTCCGCCTTCACCGTCAACGGAGCCGTTCCGCTCTCCGGATCAATCTTGAGAACGATGTCGCCGACGTCCTGGTCTTTCCTGACAAATTTGACATTTACGTTCGCTGAAGCCTCGTTGCCGAAGCGCGCGAGAATCGTAGCAACGACAGGCGTCTCATCGCTCAAGAGATAGAGCGAGGCCTGACCACCCGCTGTGTACACCTCGTAAGTCCTGGTCGGATTCTGGTCGTCAATCGGATCTATTCCGTTGAGGCTTAAATCGCCTGCATCGGCGGAAAAGCGAACCGGCAGATTATTGGGAGCCTGCTGCCCGCCCACGGTGCAGCTAGCGATGAGAAGAGTGGAGCTGATGCCGTCGGCAGGGATTTGACCGGGGTAAGCAGTGATGCTGACCGCCTTGGTTCCAGTGGGTGGTGGCTGGATCTTGGGTTGTGTCGGCGTCGGCGGATCATCAGGTGAGCATCCGCTGATCCCCGCGACCACAAGCATGGCCAGCATCAGAAGCAAGCTGTTCCTCGCACTGACTCTCATCTTATTTCCTCCCAATCGGGAGCCGAGGCCCCCTATGCTCTCTCGGGCTGTTTGCCTCTATCGATCGATATAGCTTCGTCAATCCGCCCAGTTGGTGAATTCGATTGAAATCTGACCTTTGGCGTACACGCGGTCGCCTTCGATCGTCTTCCCGTCGAATTCCACGATTACGTCGCATTTGATGCTGATGTAATTTGTGCTGCGCTCGTAGCCATAGAAGATCAAGTCGCTGATGGGGAACTGACCCTTCATCGTTGCCGGTACGATCGCAAATCCTTCGATCGTCAGCACGCCCTGAGCAGGAACCTTGTACGATACCGCCGAGCGAAACGTCTGGGGCTTGTCGGACCCGCCGTCTATCCTGTTGAAGCTTACCGTGATCGATTCGATGATCACGTCCGCCCATGTAAGGCTACTCAGGCCGCCCGGATTCTTGAGATCGCTGTTAAGCTCGATATCAATGGCGTCGCCTGGAATCGTACCGTTGGAGCTCATGGTGTCCCCAAACGGTTCTGATGCGGGATTGATCGAGGCCACCGTGAGGATTACCTGCCCCTTCTCTTCGCCGGAGCACGACACAAAGAGAGCTGCGGCTGCAAATATTGTCAGCAGTAATACCTTCCTCGTCATTGTAAAAGCCCCTAATTAATGATTTTCGGTGAGATGAAGATCAACAACTCGGTGTTCTGAATTCTTTCAAGCCGGTTTCGGAAGAGCCTGCCGATGAGCGGCAACTTACTGAGAAACGGCGTCCTCTCGTAGGTGAGGTTGTTGGAGATCTCCAGAACGCCTCCGATTACCGCTACGCCGCCGTCCTTGACCAGCACGGTGCTGGTGGCGGCGCGCTTCTGAATGGTGAAACCTGCTGCGGTGGCGATACCGAGCGAGCTCTTGTCGACTACCAGGTCGAGGATCACCGTGGAATCGGAGGTGATGTGCGGCGTGACTTCAAGCTTCAATGTCGCCTCACGCCACCTGATACCGACGGTGTTGTTCTGAACCACCTGGAATGGGACCTCGACACCGCTCTTGATCTCTGCCCGGGCGTTGTTTTGTGCGCTGATCCTCGGCCGGCTCAACACCCTAACCTTCTTCTCGCTCTCGGCTGCCGTAAGGATTACGTCGAGTATGAACGATCCGCTGATATTGGCGAACGATCCGACAATGGAACTGCTTACGGAGTTGGCAGGCAGGTTAACAGCGAACGGGACCAGACCCGCCCCCGACAAGTTAGCGCCGGCACCCGCAATCGTCACCTGGTTCGGAAACACGAGGCCCGTCGAAGAGCCGTATTCCGACGTCGCGGAGCCGCGGAAGCCGTATTGGAGGCCGAACTCGTTGATAAAGTCCCTGGTAGTCTCGACGATCCTGGCCTCTACGATAACCTGCTTAGTCGGTATATCTAGCGCATCGATCAGCCTTAGATGTTCTTCAACCTTGGACGGGATGTCGGCAATGACAAGAGTGTTGGTTCGTTGATCGACAACTACTTCGCCCTTGCTGCTCAGGTTACGCCGGATCAGATTTGCCAGAGCATCAGCTTTGGCATAGTTGATCGGCTTGGCTATATGGCGCAACGGCACAGCCAGAGCCCTCTGTTCGATCAGATTGCGCCTCTCTTCCGCTTCAGTAGCTAACCTTGAGCGGCTGGCGATCCTGATAACATTACCCTCCTCGACCTTGCCGAGACCGTAGTAGTCGAGGATGATATCGAGCGCCTGATCCCATGGTAGATCGCGAAGGCTGATAGTGACGCTGACTGGCTGCACCGAGGGATCGACGACGAAATTCTTGTCCGTCATCTGCCCAAGCAGCAAAACCAGAGCCCTGAGATTGATAGTCTCGAACTCGAGGCTCACGTTTTTTCCGTAGTATTGCCTTTCCGCGCTGGTGATCTCTTTGATCTGGAAGAAATCGCTGCTACCGGCCGTGCGTTCCTGCGGGCTTGAGATTTCTTTCTGTCTAGGTTCCTTGGACGAAAATGTCTTCGGTTTGCTGGCGGCCGGACGTTCAACCTTGCTTGGCTGAAGATTGTCAGGATACTGATTGTTGAAAAGGCTGAGATTTTCGCTTATCGGCTCCTCCGTGCTTCCAGAGTTGTCAGTTGGAGTCTCAACATGGGTAACGGTCGGTTCATTAATTTCGGAGGGTTCTTCCCGGATAGCTTCTTCAACGGGGGCTGTGGAATCGTTGACCATCTTTGCTTCTTCGGCCGGAGCTTGCCCGTTGCTCCCCTCTAGGTTCTCTACTTCAGGAATTGTTTCAGTCTCAGCCTCGGTTGTAACGCTATTTTCAGGAGATCGCGATTCAGAGAGCTGCTTCTCCTCAGCTACTTCTGCTACCGGCGAGATTTCCTCATCGTCGGCCTGAGTTTCAATCGCATCTTCTTCCGGTTCAGCAGTGATCGATTCCTCCTGGGCTTCAATCTCCGGCGCCTGCGCTTCAGCTTCAGTTTCCGGAGTGGGCTCAGTTTCAATGATTTCTGCTACCGTTTCCATCTCCGTAGCGAGTTCAATGGGCTCTACCTCAATTTCCTCATCCTCCTGCGCCTGCTCATCAACCACGCTCTCGGGGACTTCCGGCGCAGGATCGTCTTCTCCGGCTACGGCCTTGGCAACGTCCGTGAGTTCTGCTTCAGCTAAATTCGGCTCGACAACCGGTTCTTCAGTTTCACTGACCGCTTCAGCTAGCTCTTCCTTGGCCTCGACCTGCGGCTCGACTGCGTCGCCGAAGAGCAGCACGAGGTCGTTACCCCTTTCCAGGACTGCCGGCTGCGAACCATCAATCAGATCGAGCACGACACGGCTGATCGGATATGGATCGACAGCGAACTGCGCCGAGCGCACTGAACTAAAGAATTGCGAGCCGGTTGCGTCACTCTTGCGCGCAAGCAGGTTGGACGCGCCGTGGAAATCAACTACGAATCGAGGCGGTTTTCCAACCGGCACGACTCGATACAATTCTCTGTCAATCGGACGGTCAAACGAGATGATCACAGCGGAATCGTCTGCTTTTTCGCGCACGGCAAGGTTGACCATGTTGTAGTGAACCACGGGATTTAGGCGGTATTTCAGCGCAGCATCCGTTACAGCGTCATCCACCTCAGCCTGGCTCCCGCCGCCGTTCTTTTCCACGCCACCCGCGTTTTTCGCGATCTCTACCTCTTCAACTTCCGTTTCCGCTTTATCCAGTTCATTTCCACTCTCAGTATCCACAGGCTCCGAATCGGCCTCCATCGGATCATTCTCTGCTACTTGTTCAATACCTCGCCCGTCCGCGACATCGTAGAATTCAACAAAAAGCCTTCGACCTTTAGGCGTGATCTTGTATTTCTTATCTGGATAATGTCGGATAGAAATAGCCGTGACTTCCTCGGCAGCCGGCGTCAGCCTGTTGCTTACTTTTATACTGTCGATCGAATTAGATCCGATTGTAATACCGGGAGCGATGGCGCTGATATCAGCCTTTTCCGTCTCGATGACGAGAGTCGTCTGCCCTTCGGAATATGCTTTGTATGTGAACGGAAGATTGGCCCTGATAACCAATCTGCTGCTGTTGGTGCTCTCCAGATACTGCAGATCAACTATTCGCAGCGCCAGCTCAGAGTCGCTTTCCCCCAAGGGAGCAGCTATAACCGGTGATAATGCCGCCAGTAAAACTGCGACAGTGAGCGTTACCCTGATGAACATAGCACCCTCCATTATTGGCGCATCCTGACCGTCAACGGTTCGTATTTAACGTCCGGCTGGCCGCTTACCTTAGGTCCCACACGCTCCAGCTTCTGCAAGAACTTGACGTACTTGCCGTCAAAGCTGATCTCAACTATCCGCCCGTCGTACGCTTCGTCTCCTACCGCAACGATGAACAACTTGTTGTCCGGGGCACGAAACATTGAGGTCACTTTCGTGCTTTCCTTCCAGATCGCCATCAGCGTCAGTTGATTGATGTCATACCTGCCGAAACCCGACTGCGGGCGCGGTTTTTCGCTGATCTCGTAAGTTGCCGCGGTACTCTGCTGCTGACGCTGAGCCCTGATAAAGGGATCCTGGCGTTTCGTGGTGTCGGAGAGAACCTGCAGCACAAACCGCTCGATCTGCTTTGCCGATTTCAGCTCCGCAGGTCTGCGGATCTGCTTCTTTGCCGTCTCTTGTGCAGATACCGGCGCGGCCAGCAGCAAGACAAGGCAAACCGAAAGCGCTGCCGCCAGGAAGGCAAAAATTAAGCTCTTCGAGGCTTCTCCCGTGTGCATACGCATCATTCGCCCTCCTCCTCGAGCTCTCCCTCTTCCTCGGGCCGGTAGACATATGAGGCTATCTTGAAACTGGCTGTCACGGGATAGCGGTCACCCTGCATCTTCGATTCCGCGGTGCGCGTCAACTGAAGATCGTAAATGTGTACGACCAGGTCCTTGCGTACCAGGCCATCGAAAAAGCGCATGAAATCAAGCGTTCTGCCTCGCGTCTCAAGGCTGACCACTCTCTCGAAATACTGGTCGTGTTCAGTTGTGTCGCTAGCCCTGTAGCTGTCGAGCACGATGTCGTAATCGCGAGCTATCTCCTCGATGAAGCGTTTTACGCGGACATCGTCCTTCTCCGAGGGGAACACTTTCTCCAACAGCACAAGGTCTGTCCGGATCTGCTCGATCTCGAACTCCAGCTCTTCCTTGCGGCTTTCTTCGGGTTTGTACTTACGGATCTCGTCGCGGATGTTGTTGAGCCGGCTCTCCATATTCCTGACTTCCTCGACCTCGGCCGAATAGATGAACTGGTAGAAGACCCAACCCAGCACGGCGCAAAGACCCGCTACGATCAGTAACTGTCCCCAATACGGGAGTTCCTGCAAGTTCATGCTAGCCTCCCGCCTCGCCCTCGGCGCTCCCCTGCCCCTCCTCACCCGCGAGAGAGGAGAGGGGATGGAAGGCGATGTTTATTTCGAACTTGTTCCCCGTCGCGCTCACGATGTCGACGCCTGTTACCAGCACCTCGGCCGCAAGTTCGTCGAGAAACCTGTTCAGGTTTTCGTCCGTTGCCTCGCCCTTCACAGTGAATTCGAGCATACTCTCGGATTCGGAGGTTTTCTGTCTGATCTCGTCGATTATCACGTCAGGCCTGTTCTGTTGCGCTATATAGAGGTAAAAAACGGCATACAGCGGTGTGCGGAGGTTGTTCTTCAGATCGCTGAGCACATCGAGCCGCAGAGCGAGCTTCTCACGCTCAAGCTCCAGGCGATCAACAAGCTCCTTGATGCTCTTGAGGCGTTCCCTTTCTGCCGACGCCGCCCTGGTCTGAGTGTCAAGATCCGCCTTCCTGCCCTGGATGTCGAACCACAGCCACGCCCCCACCGCCACCGTCAGCAGGAAGATTGCGAGGAAGCCCAGTTGTTTTACTGTTTCCGAAGGAGCCGCCTTCGCTGCCGGCCTTCGCTCCTTGCGGCGTTCTCTGCGGAGCAGGTTGATGCGGATCATCAGTCTTCCTCCACGCGGACAGACAGTCCAACGGCTACCGTGAAGTTGACCGCCTGGTCGCGGATGTACTCGACGTCAAACTGTTTGGAGTTAACGCTTATGTTGCGGAAAGGATCCATCACCTCAACTGCCGTGTTGAGTCGCGCGCCGAGCAGGTCCACCAGCCCCGGCGTGCTGGCGGCGCCGCCGCTGACCAGCACCCGATCCAGGGTTCCGATTTCGGAGCTGCCGAGGTAGAAGTCGAAGGTCTTGGCGATCATTTCGACCACCTCCTCGGTTGCTCGATCGAGCACCGGGACCACCGCATCCGGGGATGCGCCCTCCACATCGAAGCCGCGCTTGGCGTCCTCGGCCTGCTCGACTCCCAGGCCGAGACTGCGCTGTAATGCTTCGGTGTGGCGATTGCCGCCTGTCATGATGTCTCTCCAGAAGGAGGTCTTCCCCCGCTCGATAATATTGATGCTGGTGACGCTCGCACCGATATTTACCAAGCCTATGCTCTCTTCCTTGAGATCGGGATAGTTGATTTCGAAGCAGTTCTGAATCGCGAACACGTCCACATCGACAAGCACTGTGCTCTTGCCGACCTGGCTGATGACGCTGGTGTAGTCGTTAACCTTCTCTTTCTTTACGGCGACGAGAACCACATCCATCGAGCCCTCTTCCTGCGCGTCGCCGAGCGGATGGTAATCGACCATCACCTCGTCAATCTCGAACGGAATGTACTGCTCCGCTTCCCACTGGATCGAATCCTTCAGTTCGCTTTCGCTCATCTGGGGTACTGTAATCTTCTTGATGATTACCGAATTACCCGCCAACGAGATCGCGACATCACCTATCCTACTTTTCAAATCGCGCAGCAGTCGATCAAGTACATCGATCACGGCCACCGAGTCGATGATGTCGCCCTCGACAATCACTTGGGGCGCAACGGGCTCAAGGGCAATCTTCTCCAGATCATAGGAGATATTGGCTCCTTTGCCGGAATGCTTCAGGAGGACCGCTTTGATCGCGTGCGATCCAATATCGATCCCGAGAAACCTTTTCCGCCTTCCAAAAAACATATGCCCTCCGGTTGCTGCCGCCCCCCCTTTACCGCCTCTTAACCTGTTCCGCCGGAATGCGCCTGTTCTTATACTCAAGGCATTGCTTCACGTGCTTCTCAGACCAGATGCGGTAATTTTTGTAGTCTCGGTCGGGTTCGTTGATGATCCCTTTCTTTAGCCAGCTATAAATTGTCTTCTTCGACACACCGACCTTCTCCGCAACTTCAGAAGTTGTATAGGCCACTATGCGCCCTCCCGCGGGCTTAACCCGCTAGCCTAGAGGATAACGCTTCTCTCGACTTACCTATTTGGCACTTGTCGAGAACCAACTTATATCGATGTCTATACTCAAGGATGGAAGTCATAATACTAGAGTGTACTGCCTGCAAGGGGGGAAGTCAACGATTCCAAGCCGTAACTTACTGATATTATTGAAGTTACAGCATCTTGCGGAAATGTCCATCGGGCGCCACTAGATATTGTAGAATTTACTTTCAAAAATAACTAGATCTCGCCCCCGCCCAAAATCACCAGAGAGGGGATACCCGAAAATATTTCTACAATTTACTTTAAGTGAGCTCGCTCTGGCGCACCGCCGAGCCAAACTGTATACTCACCGACCTATGAAATTCGAGATCACAGGACAAGACGGCACGACCGCGGCGCGCTGCGGTTTGCTCTCAACCGCCCACGGCTCCGTGCAGACGCCGGTGTTCATGCCTGTCGGCACTCAGGGCTCCGTCAAGGCGATGGATCCGGAAATCCTGCGAGATCTCGGCTGCGAAATCATCCTGGGCAATACCTACCACCTTTCCATGCGCCCCGGAGTCGAGCTCATCGAATCGCTGGGTGGGCTTCACAGCTTCGTCGGTTGGACGGGATCAATCCTGACCGACAGCGGCGGCTTTCAGATCTACAGCATGAGCGGTCGACACAAGGTCAGTGAGGAGGGCGTGGGTTTCCAGTCGCACATCGACGGTGCAAAACACGTCATATCACCCGAGGACTGCGTCCGAATTCAGCAGGGCTTTGGCAGCGACATCATCATGGTCCTCGATCACTGCCTACCCTACCCCTCATCCCTGCCTCTGACGAAGGAAGCGATGGAGTTGACCTGCCGCTGGGCCAAGCGAAGCGCTGAAGAACATCGCCGTCTCGGATCGGAGCTCGCCTTGTTTGCCATCCAGCAGGGAGGCTTCGACAAGGACCTGCGCCGCATTTGTTCCGAGCGTCTGACCGATATCGGTTTTGACGGGTACGCCGCCGGGGGTCTCAGCGTCGGCGAGCCACGCGACCTATTCACTCAGACCGCTTCCCTCGCCGTCGAGATGCTGCCGGAGGACAAACCTCGATACCTGATGGGTGTGGGGCCGCCCGAGGACCTGCTCGAGATGATCGGCCTGGGTTTCGACATGTTCGACTGTGTGATGCCGACGCGCTCGGCCCGCACAGGCCTGCTTTTCACTTCGCGCGGCAAACTGGTGATCAAGCACACCCGCTATCGCGACGATCCCCGCCCGCTTGATCCCGACTGCGGGTGCTCGGTCTGCAGCAGGTTCAGCCGTGCTTACCTGCGCCATCTCTTCGTCTCCGGAGAGATCCTCAGCTCGATTCTTAACACGCACCACAATCTGCATTTTTTCCTCAATCTGATGGCCGGAGCCCGCGACGCCGTCAGGGCGGGGGAATTCGATAGTTACAGGAAGAGTTTTTTAGCTGGATATAATGAGGGAGTTTGAGCGTTCAACGCCTCATTGTCCGTCGGCAATTTTGCATCAAATCGCAAGGGAATCACGCCCGCTCATGCCTTGACACGCTTGGGGAAATAGGGCACTCTACGACACCGTTTTAATGCGGATTTCCCGCATAACAGAACAAGGAAAAGAAGATGATGAATCTGACAGACAAACTGGTTGGAACGGTCCTACAAGTCGCGATGGCGCCGTCGGGCGAGGACGGTGGCGGCGGCCTGGTTTCCATGCTCGTGCTGATGGGTGTCCTCGTCGCGATCTGGTATTTCCTGATCATCGGTCCGGAACGCAAGCGCAAGAAGCAGATGCAGGAAATGATCAACCAGCTCAAGCCCGGCGACAAAATCGTTACGGTGGGCGGTATTCACGGCACTGTTTCCGGTCTCACCGAAAAGACTGTGGTTGTGCGCGTTGCCGAGCAAGTGAAAATCGAGATTAGCAGGCAGGCGGTCGGCACGGTTATCCGTCCCGAGGGACAGGAGACGGCCGTTGCCAACAAGGAGTGAGGTTCTGCGATGAAACGTTTGCCGTGGGGCCGCATTTTATTCATCCTCTTGATTATTGCAATTTGTGCACTAATCCTCGCATTCAAGCCCATCGTTTACGGCCTCGACTTACAGGGCGGATCGCATCTGCTGATCCGGATCCATGCCGACGAGGCTGTCGAAAGCGAAGTGGATGATGTATTCGCGGCCGTAAGAAACGCCCTTACAGAAGAAAATATCGCGATCGAGAACGCCAACGATTCGATCATTTTCGATCAAGATATCCTTAATGGATCCCCCTCCTACAAGCAGCTGGCCGACATCGAAAACGAGCGCCCCTTTATAGAATTCACTCTAACAAGCGCATCAGCAATGACTGCTGCCCAGGAGGCAATCCGCAAGCGTGTGGTTATCGGAGGCCAGGGTAACTGGGACATGACCGTTGCCGGGCGAACGATCCGGCTCGATCTTCGCACCGATGCGATCAACAACATCAGGTCCACGACCGTCGAAAACGTTCGGCGATCGATCTCCTACCGCATCGACCAGCTCGGTGTCGCTGAGCCGAACATCGTGATTCAAGGCGATCCGACGACCTCGCAGAGAATCCTGATCCAGCTACCAGGGGTTGGAGATCCCGAGGAGGCGAAGCGCCGTATTCGCACTCCTGGCAAGTTGGAATTCCGCATGGTCGTTTACAATGCTTCAGGCCAGCCATATGAAGCAGTGACCCGTGATGACCTGCTTGCTCAATTGGGAGGGGAAGTTCCTGCGGGGACCGAAATGGTACCTGAGTACGAAGAGACCGAGGCCGAAGCCAAGGGCCGCACCCGCGTCCCTGTACAATGGTATCTACTCAATAAAGAAGCGCCGGTAAACAGCAGCCATCTGGTCGATGCGGAAAAGGGTCGTGACGAGACCAACAATTACACGATCCACTTCTCTCTGAACGCAGAGGGCGGCGAGCGCATCCGCTTACTCAGCCGTGCGAACGTCAACAAGCTGTTGGGTACGGTGCTCGACGATGAGGCAATTGTCGTGGCCAGAATTGAGAGCGAGCTCGGCTCGGAAAGCCGAATCACCGGTCGCTTCACCAGCGACGAAGCCGACAGGCTGGCCTGGCTGCTGAGGACCGGATCAGTCCCAACCTCGATGCATTTCGAGGAAGAACGTTCTGTGGGGCCATCCCTGGGAGCGGACTCCATCAGGCTCGGGGTCAACGCTTCGCTCTGGGGGATGTTGTTGGTCGCTGTTTTCATGATCCTCTACTATCGCTTCTCCGGCATTCTCGCGCTCTCCGTTCTAGCGTTGAACATCGTGCTGATAATCGCCTTCCTGGCCTGGTTCGGTGCAGTCCTGACGCTGCCCGGCATCGCGGGGATCATCCTCACCATCGGCATGGCGGTCGACGCCAACGTGCTGATCTTCGAGCGCATTAAAGAGGAGATCCGCCTCGGCAGGACCATTGCCAGCTCGATCGACGGCGGTTTCAAATCAGCTTTCGGCACAATCTTCGACGCCAACGTGACCACTCTGATAGCTGCAGTGTTCCTCTTTCAGTTCGGAACCGGACCGCTTCGCGGCTTCGCCACCACGATCACGATCGGCATTCTCGCGTCGATGTTCACCGCGATCTTTGTCGCCCGCGTAATCTTCGACTCCATTCTGATGTTGAAGCGCCGGCAGATGACAAAACTGAGCATCTAGAGGCAAAAAATGAAGCTTTTACATGGTACAAAGATAGACTTCCTCGGCAAGAAATGGTTAGCTCTCGGACTGTCTGCGATCCTGACTGTCATATGCATCGTCTATGTGGCTCTCTACGGTCTGCATTTGGGTATCGATTTCGCAGGGGGAAACCTGATCCACCTCAAATTCCAGGAGGCACCCAAAATCAAGGAGATTCGTCAAACTCTCGCCACTGTCGGCTACGGCAAGGCCACCCTTCAGGCCGACATCCAGCGCAACGAGGTAATGATCAGGGTTGAGCGTGCGACGACGGAAGAAGGCAGCAACGGTGCGGCACAGGAACAAATAGTCGATCGCGTTCTTAATGCACTGACCAGTTCCGAGAACCAGAAGCTGACGGAAGAAGGCAAGTATGACATTAATCTTGTCGGCGTTGAAAGAATCACCGGAATTCTGATGGAAAAGGATCCTCTCGGCTATCAGAGCGAAGAAGACCTTCCCCCAACCATGACTCCGCAGCGCTATGCTCGTACGAAGTACGAGCCCTTGGCTAAGGCACTGATCGACGAATACCGCGAATCGAAAGACAGTGGGATTTTTACGCAAAAGGATTTTGATGACGCGCTAGCCGCCCTGCCCGTGGAGCGCAACCGCGAAGCCTTTGAAGCGGCCTTGCGCGAAGCGACCTTCCTCGGCTCTTTCAGCGTGATCAGGACCGAAATGGTAAGCGCCGTAGTTGGCGGAGAGTTGGCTGAGCAAGCCCTGTGGGCAGTCATCTTCTCTCTTGGAGGCATCCTGGTCTACATTTGGTTCCGCTTCAATCCACGCTTCTCCGTGGCGGCAATCATCGCCACAGTGCACGACACGATCTGCACCGTGTGTATCTTCACGATGGTCGGGCGCGAGTTTAATCTTCCCATCGTCGCCGCAGTGTTGACCATCGTCGGTTACTCGCTCAACGATACGATCGTCATTTTCAGCCGCATTCGCGAGAACCTCAATATCAGACGCCGGGAAGCCAAGGAGGATTATGAGGGAGTGCTCAATGACAGTATCAATCAGACGCTCAGCAGAACTCTCCTTACCTCTGGCACCACGCTTATCGTCGTAGTCTTCCTCTTCTTTATGGGCGGATCTGTGATCAACGACTTTGCCTTTACCATGATTATCGGCATCGTCGTGGGCACCTATTCGTCGATCTTCGTCGCCAGCCCGGTGCTTTCGATCTGGCAGAAGATCACCGGAACCGCCGGCGGAGCCCTTGCGAAAACACAACACGCCAAAGTCGGCAGATAACTCCCCGCTACTTGACAACAAAAAAGCCGCCCGAGTTGCTTCGGGCGGCTTTTTCAAAAAATTCTAATTATCTTACCGAGTTTGCTCCCTAGCCAGGCTTAGGGCTTTCGCCCGCTCGGGATCGGTCTTCGCGATTAGCTGGAGATAATAATTGGCGAGGACTACGTCCTTCTCTCTCTTGTACAACTCCTCAAGCCGCTTCAAGCGCTCTTCACCGAGGATGCGATCGAGCCGCCGAACAATAAACATCTTGATTCTGAGGTCCGGCGTTTCCTCGAGAATTTCAATAAAGACATCCTGAACTTCCGGCAACTCAACCACAGGCGTCAAGCCTGCCACCAGCTCGGCGGTGACCAAGGTAGGTGGTAGCTCGGGCATCTTGAGCATTCCCAAGAGCTCGACCCGGATTTCGGGGATCTCCACGTGGGTCGAGAGAACGCGTATCGCCGACGAAGTCAGTCTGATCTCGCTCTTGTTTTCGAGCGTGACCTCGAGGATCGCCTTTCGCACATCTTCATCCTGGACGGAGTCGGAGAGTATATTCATAGCGGCGATCCTGACGCTGACACTGGGATCGGATTTCAGAGTCTTGACAACAAGTTTCTTGACCTTCGGGTCATGCACTTTCGCGGCTATCAGGTTCAAGGCGTGCAGGCGGATGGTGGGCGCAGGATTCTCAATCAACGATTCCACCAACACATTCTCCTCCTCGATTCTTATCTTTGTCCGGCCCCGAATTCCGTTCATCAATGCGTACTTGATCGTCGGATTCGGCTCACTTTCGATCCTGCTGACGATTTCGTCTGTCACCTGCTGGCCGGCACCCCTCAAACTCAATCCATCGACCACACTGATAAGTACCAACGGATCGCTCTCGGTTCTGATCACGCTGACGAATGCTTTCGCGACATCCACATCCTCGAGGTGGGGAGTGAGCGCAGTAGCAGCTGTCATTTTTACGAGGCTGTTGCGGTCGGTGGTCAGAGCGTGCGAGAGGGCTCTCCTAACCTCTTCGTTACCCGACATTCCTGCCAGAACCGAGGCGGCCGTCATGCGGACGATGTCGTTTCGCGACGTCTCCAGGGCCAGCGCGAGGGCCTGCCTCACCTCATTATCCTGCCGGCGGTTGGCTAACAGACTTGCGATCCTGATCTGCTGGAATTGGTCGCCTCCTTCAAGCCCCTTTATGAGCACGAATTTGCCGCTCCAATCACCTACTTCCGCGAGGCTTATTGCCGATTGGACCGCATAGTAATTGCCGGAGCCGGTCTGCATTTGTTTTACAAGGAAATTATCGTATTCGTCCCCTTTGGTTCGTCGCAGAACTCTGGCGAGATCCATGGCGCGTTCCATCGCCCTGCGGTAGGCGTTGCTGCTCCGGTAGTTATCCAACAACTGCTTGTAGCGGCTGAACGCCTGCTGTTTCTGCCCCAAATACTCACGGCAATAACCCAGATAAAAGAGAGCATCGTCCGCCCGGTGGCTCCCGGGAAACGCCGCCAGAAACGATTCGAATTTCTCTGCAGCCTCAGCGAATCTGTGGCTAAGGAGTAGTTGACGGGCCTCAATGTAGGCCTGCAGCCCCGGATCCTGATCCGAGACGAGAGTAAAACGAATCTCTTCTGCTGCCGCTGAGATTGCGAAAACGACGATGATTAGAACCATGATATGCGGTATCGCTCTGCGCATCGCCGTCACCTCTCTATCCACAGCATGGGATTGGTCTTCCTCGCATCCCTGAGGCTCACAACCCTGGTCCTGAGCTGGTTGAGCCTGTCGAGAAGGTTGCGATCCTGTATGCCTCTCTGCAACGCCTCGATTTCGAACCAGATATCATCTTCACCGCCTTCGATGCCGGCGATCTCGCCCACGAACAACTCGAGCTCATTGAAGATCGGTTCGATCTCGATAAAGCGGGGATCGTTGATACTCTCGCGCAGGAGCGAAATCTCGCTGAGTATCTCGCTCCCCGCCGCCCTGCTGCGTGAAACCAATTCGTTGTTTGAACTCCACTCCTGCGGATCGAGATCCATGAAGTTGCTTATCAGGGTGCTGGAGCGCTCTAAGGAGGAGTCGGCTACTTCGAAGAAATAATCTCTTTTGCTCTCTTCTATCTCCCTTTCGTACGGCAGGGTAATCGGCGTTTCGTCAGCCTCATATCGCGCGCCAGAATCTTCAATCCTCTGTTCGCTAATGATTCTTCCGATGAAGATCCCGATAATCAGCATCGCAGCGACAATCACAATCTGCAGCGCCGGCCTCCAGTTCCAGACCGCGGGGGCTTTCTCACGCCTGCTATTTGCAGTCCGCTCTTCTCTCTCGCGTCGCTGAAATTCAGGCCATACTTTGCGCCAGAACTCCGGGCCGGGATCCTCAGCCAGCCTGGCTTCGGAAACCACTCCCAGCGTCTCCTGAAGCTCGTTGTATTCTCGCGCCAGTTCCTCGTCGGCGGCCAGAGCCTCTTCCAATTCGCGCATGGCGACTGGATCGGCCTCGCCGAAGAGCGCCGAGACCATCAAATCTTGCAGTTTATGATGCTTGCTCATCAGCCACTCCTGACCCTTTTTTGACCAGTGGCAAAAGCACCTTCCTCATCTTCTGTACCGCCCGGTAGATATTCGTCTTTACTGTCGCTTCGGAGCTCTTGGTTGCGGCAGCGATCTCGCGTATCGAGAGCTGCGCAATGTGCTTCATTGCGAATGCCGTCCGCTGCGATTCCGGAAGCTCATCCATCGTGCGGCTCACCAAAGTGGAAATCTGCTCCGATGCCAGATTGCGCTCCGGATTACCCTTGGCATCGGGATTTTCCATCAGGTCGAAAACCTCCGTACCATCTTTATCGATCTCCGGCGCGGCTTCCTTTCTGCGGCGGCGTCTCAAATCGATTGATTTGTTGAAGGCTATCCTTAAAACCCAGGAGCCGAAGCCCTCCGGATGGCGCAGCCGATCGATCGATCTCAAAGCCTGCAGCAGAGTATCCTGCAGCAGGTCCTCGGCATCGTGATGGTTGCCGACCACGCTGAGCACCGTGTAATAAATTTTCCGCTTGTAGCGCTCGGCAAGGAGCTGGAACGCCTCGATCTCATTGTTGCGCGCTCTGTCCACAAGCTCAGCGACGGTTGGTGCCATCAACCATTTCCTCCGCTAGTAATATAGTCGTGCGGGCAGGCCGAAAGTTTACAAGATAATTATCATTTGTCGTTAATAATACGATGGGAGGCAGCCGGTGGTTTCGTCAAAGATTGTGGCAGGAAGTCAAACAGCTTCTTCAACCAGGTCGCTCAATTCGAGGCGTTTGCAGTCTCCCCAAAGGCGCTCAAGATCATAGAACTCCCGCGATTGCGAGATGAACACATGGACAATGATGTCGCCGTAATCCATCAGGATCCAGGTCCCCGAGGTCATCCCCTCGACATGCCTCGGCTTTACTTTCATCTCTACCAGGCGGTCCGAGATCGACTCGGCTATGGTTTTGGTCTGCCTGGGATTCTGTCCCTCGCAGATGAAAAAATAGTCTGCGATACTGCTCTTCTCGCCAACCTTGAGGGCGACGATGTCGAACGCCTTCTTTTCGCTCGCGCTTTCAGCTATAGCCTTCAGTTTGTCTTCAGTGTCGACGGCCGCTTGATTCAAAAGACTCCTCCTGTCTAACAAGCTCCGGCTGTTCTTCTTTCTTTTGACGGTCAAGGATGGACAGCAGTTCCATCAACATTTCCTTTACACCAGATCCAGTCGCTGCCGAGATCACGAAAAAAGGCCTCTTCCGCTCCGCCGCCGCCGCCCGCAGATTTGCTATCCGTTCTTGCGGCGGATTGAGATCAGCTTTATTCGCCGCTACCACCTGGGGCTTCTCCGCGAGAGCGGCTTGGAACTGTCTGAGTTCCGCATCAATCGAGTCCATGGTCTCGACCGGGTCGCTTTCATTATCGCTGCCCACATCTACGATATGAAGCAGGACCTTTGTCCTCTCGATGTGGCGGAGGAATTTGTGACCCAGCCCGGCGCCTTCGTGTGCGCCCTCGATCAGACCCGGGATATCAGCAACGACGAAGCTCCGATTCCCGACAATTACCACCCCGAGCACAGGCACCCTTGTAGTGAATGGATAATCGGCAATCTTGGGCCTCGCCGCGGATATGGTGGCTGTCAGAGTGCTCTTGCCGGCATTGGGTTGGCCGATTATACCCACGTCAGCCAAGAGTTTAAGCTCCAGCTCAATCTCGCGCCTGACGCCCTCGCCCCCGGGCTGCGCCTTTCTTGGCGCGCGGTTGCGGGAAGTCGCGAAACAGGCATTGCCGAGTCCGCCTTTGCCGCCCTGCGCCGCGACAACCCTATCTCCATCGCCGTCAAGGTCGGCCAGGATCTCGCCAGTGACCACGTCGCGAACGATCGTCCCCGCGGGCACCCTGACGATTACATCTTCTCCCTCAGCACCAGCCCTCCTCCCACCGGAGCCATGCTGTCCCCTATCCGCTTTAATCAGGGCGTTCGCGCGTATATGGCTTAAGGTGGTCAATTGCGAGGTGGCCTCGAGAATAACGTGTCCGCCGCGGCCGCCGTTTCCGCCGTCGGGACCGCCTCGAGGCACGAACTTCTCACGTCGGAAGCTGACGCATCCGCGGCCGCCGTCTCCTGCACGCGCTGTAAACTTAAGCTGATCAAGAAACTCGCTCAAGATTCCTCATCCGAGGGTGCTGTTGTTACCGATGCATTGACAATATGGTACCACAGATTATCGCCCCAGGCTCACACAACTATGCGGGAATACACGTGTACCAGCCTTTTCACGGGCTGGGAGGATGTCCGGAGCGAGCGTACGCTACTCGGGAACTACGGTTACGAACTTGCCCATGCGGCCTTTGTTAACGAATTGAATATGGCCGTCAACGCGCGCAAAAAGAGTGTCGTCCTTGCCACGGCCTACGTTGAGTCCGGGCTTGAGGACTGTACCACGTTGGCGGACGATGATCGACCCGCCGCGGACAAACTCTCCACCGAACCGCTTGACACCCAGAAACTGGGGGTTGCTGTCGCGGCCGTTCCGGGAGCTTCCCTGTCCTTTTTTATGGGCCATTTGCTATTCCTTCTTCTTCGGCTCAGCCTTCTTTTTGGCGGCTGCCGTCTTTGCCGGTGCCTTCTTCGTAGTCGCCTTTTTCGCCGGCGCTTTCTTAGCAGGCTTCTCAGCCTTTACAGGCTTGGCTGCGGCCTTCTTTACAGGTTTGTCAGGCTTTACTACAGCTTTCTTTGCAGGCTTCTCAGCCTTTGCTGGCTTGGCTGCGGCCTTCGGCTTTGCAGCTCCGGCTGCCTTACCGCCAATGCTTTCGATCTCCACCAGCAACTTTTTCTGGCGATGACCTTGGGTCTTCTTGTAACCCTTGCGCTTCTTCTTCTTGAAGACAACAACCTTGTCGTCCTTCGCAATACTCACGACTCGGCCGGTCACGCTGGCACCGCTCACCGTCGGTGTCCCTACCTTTATGGCATCGCCTTCCTGCAGCAGAAGCACTTCGGAGAATGTAACCTCGGCGCCTTCTTCAACGTCGAGCAGTTCCACGCTGATCCTGTCGCCCTGTTTTACCCGGTATTGCTTGCCGCCGGTGCTGATTACCGCTTGATTTTCCTGCTTTTCCATGTCAACTCTCTCAGTTAGCGAGCGGCACTAAATATCACCCCCGGCGTGGTATGTCAAGAGCGGAAGCGAATCCGACGGCTTGATTTAGTGCCGTCTTAAAATATAATCCATATTTACTGAATAGTAAGAAATCATTACTCTTTTTCAACGGTTAAGGAGGAACCATGGAATATCCCTTTCTCGAGGTTCCGCTCTTGGGTGGAGGCTTGCTGATCGGCGTGATCGCGATCGTTCACGTCTTCGTCAGCCATTTCGCCGTCGGCGGCGGCCTGTATCTCGTGCTGACGGAGCTCAAGGGCTACCGGGAGAAGAACGAGGCAATCATCAACTATGTAAAGAAACACTCGATTTTCTTCATTCTCCTGACGCTGGTCTTTGGGGCCGTCACCGGAGTGGGCATCTGGTTTTCCATCGGGCTGGTTCATCCGATGGGAACCTCGGCGTTGATCCACGCCTTCGTTTGGGCCTGGGCTATCGAGTGGGTCTTCTTCTTCATCGAGATCGCAGCGGCTTTCATCTACTACTACTCCTGGGACCGCGTAAACCGGAAAACCCACCTGGCAATCGGCTGGATCTACTTCGGCTCGGCATGGATGAGCCTGGTAATCATCAACGGCATCCTGACCTTCATGCTGACACCCGGCGCCTGGCTGCAAACGCACGCCTTCTGGGACGGGATATTCAATCCGACATTCTTCGTGTCGGTGCTGATCAGGACTGCGGTTGCCGTCATTCTCGCCGGACTCTACGGCCTTTTGACCGCCGCCTGGATCAAGGGCGACGACGATAACCGCGCTTTGATGATCAGGTACAATTCCAAATGGCTGCTTTTCGGTTTTCTCTTCCTGGCGATTGTGGGGCCGTTCTTCGTTACCAGTATTCCGCCGTTGGCGCGCCACATCAGCATGGGAGGCGCCGCAGCGGTTACGCTTTTCGCCGCCGCTTCTGTTGCTTTCTCGGCTTTGATAGCGATTTTCACCTACTTCGGGCCTTACAGGCAGCCGCGCCAATTTTCAGTCAGCTTCGCCCTGCTGTTCATGATCCTGGGATTGATGGTAACCGGCGTGACCGAGTGGACCCGGGAGGCGGTGCGCAAGCCGTTTATCATCTACGACTATATGTACTCGAATGGCTTACCGGGGGAGTTCTATCCCGATTCCGAAGCTATCCTGGCTAAATACCAGGCGGAGGGATTGCTGCCCAATTACAAGTGGTCGACTGTCGGTGAAGTCCGTGAAGACAATATCATGGAAGCCGGCCGGGAACTTTTCCGCATCCAGTGCGAGCAGTGCCACACCGTCGGCGGCTACAACGGCATCAAGCCGTTGGTATTCGGCTGGAGCCCGGTGCGGCTCTTCCGCGAAGTTCCCGACATCCACAATCTCAAGCCCTATATGCCTCCGAGCTACGGCCGCGAGGAGGAGCACCGCGCCCTTGCGCTATGGCTGAAATCGCTCAATGAGGAGCCCGAAGTGGAGGTGAAGCAATGAGCTGGTTATTTACCGCGCTTCAGGTGCTGCCGCAGGCCGATCCGCTACCGCTCCCAGCCAGTCCCTGGATCTTCCTTTTCCTCCTGCACCTGACGTTCTCCCTGCATCTGATCGCCATGAATCTTACCATCGGCGGCTCTCTTCTACTGACTGCCTCTTCGTTCCGCCGCTCGGAAAACTTGGAGAAACTCAGCGGATTTTTATCCAAGTTCCTGCCGTTCTCCCTGTCTTTCACGATCACTCTCGGCGTGGCGCCGTTGTTGTTCATACAGGTGCTCTACGGCCAGCTTTTCTTCACCACCTCGATTCTGATGGGCTGGTGGTGGCTGATGATCCTGCTGTTCCTGATGATCGCCTATTACAGCCTCTATCTTTACCAGCACAAGCGGGACAAGTGGCCGATCGTTAGAACCTGGGCGCCGTTGATCAGTGTGGTGCTGATGGTGATCATAGCGCTGTTGTTCGTGATGAACTTCAAGCTGCTTTGCCGCTTTGCCGAGTGGAAAGAGATCTACACTAGCGGCGCGTCGGGCTGGTTTCTCAATTTCGGCCATCCCCTGGTCTTCCCCACCTGGATCCACCACCTCCTCGCTGCGGTAGCCATCGGTGGCATTCTCTTGATCCTCCACGGCTGGGGTCGCCGGAGCAGGGATCTGTCTTATGCGGACTGGGCGGCACGGACGGGTGGAATCATGTTCGTCGTGCCGACTTTTATCCAATTCGCTGCCGGTTACTGGATGCTGAAAGTGCTGCCGCACCAATTGCTTAAGGCCTACATGTTCGGCAGCGTTTTTGAGACCGCCATTTTGTTCATCGGCATGGCCACGGGAACACTGGCCGCGCTGCTGATCGCCTGGGTTGCCTGGAAGAGGCGTTACGGCTGGCCCGTCCTGATTTCGCTGGTCCTGATCGCGGCGACCACGGCGCTGATGGTGATTAAGAGGGCCATGGTTCGTGAAGCTTTGCTGGCCGATCTCAAGGGATTCGACATCTCGGCTATGCCTGTTGCGCCGCAGTGGGATACCATCGCCATTTTCGCTGTGCTACTTGTCGGCGGTCTAGCCGTCGTGGGCTGGATGCTCTACGTCCTTTTCCGCGGTAAAAAGGATGTCGACGAGGCGGCATAAAAACTTGGATCTCTTGCAGGCCGGCTTCAATCTCGCGAGTAGAACTTTGATGGAGGCCGGCCTTTCTTTTTATAAGCTCGAGCGTCTACTATGACTTGCGAGCCGAGCCAGGCACCCCTATAATCGCCGCACTCTGGAGGGCGAGAAATGGCATTTGCGGAGGTAAGAGAACTCAAGGAACACGTCGGCCGGGAAATCACCGTTCGAGGCTGGCTCTACAACAAGCGCAAGGGAGGCAAAATACGCTTCCTGGTCGTGCGCGACGGCACCGGCTTGGTCCAGTGCGTCGTCAGCAAGGGCGACGTCACCGATGAGGTCTTTGCCCTCACCGACATATTGACCCAGGAGTCCTCACTCAAGGTCACCGGAATCGTGCATGAGGATCCCCGCTCGCCCGGCGGTTACGAGTTGTCCGTTACCAACATCGAGGCTGTAACGATATCCGACGAGTACCCGATCACTCCCAAGGAACACGGCGCCGAGTTCCTGCTCAACCACCGTCACCTATGGATCCGCTCGAGCCAACAGCACGCCATTCTGCGCGTTCGGCACGCGCTGATCCGGGCCTGCCGCAACTACTACGACGACCGCGGCTACACGCTGGTCGACTCGCCGATGTTGACACCCGCCGCCTGCGAGGGCACCACGACACTTTTCGAGACCGATTATTTTGGTGAGAAAGCGTATCTGACCCAGAGCGGCCAGCTATATTCCGAGTCCACCTGCATGAGCTTTGGCAAGGTCTACTGCTTCGGGCCGACCTTCCGCGCTGAGAAAAGCAAGACACGCCGCCACCTCACCGAGTTCTGGATGATCGAGCCGGAAATCGCCTGGATGGAATTCGACGAACTGATGGATCTTTGCGAAGACTTTGTCAGCGAGATCATCAAGGAAGTCATTGAGCGCTGCCGCCCCGAACTCGAGTTGCTCGAGCGGGATATCGACAAGCTCGCCGCCGCCACGGAGCGTCCCTACCCGCGTATCTCGTACGACGATGCGATCAAGAAACTCCAGGCCGCCGGCAACAAGATCGAATGGGGCGGCGATTTCGGTGCTCCCGATGAAACTGTATTGACACAGGACGAAAGCAGGCCTGTGCTTGTGCACCGCTGGCCTGAAGAGATCAAGGCATTCTACATGGAGCCCGATCCCGAGAATCCAAAGCTCATTCTCGGAGTCGACGTGCTTGCCCCGGAAGGCTACGGCGAGATCATCGGCGGCAGCCAGCGCATCGGCGATCCTGATTTGCTGTTGAAGCGACTGGAGAAACACAACCTCCCGCTCGAGGCGTTCCGCTGGTACCACGACATCCGCCGCTACGGCGGTGTACCCCACAGCGGCTTCGGCATGGGAATCGAACGCGTCGTCACCTGGATCTGCGGTATCCACCATCTGAGGGAGACAATCCCTTTCCCCAGAACAATAAATCGCATTTATCCTTGATTCCGCACTATCTTCAGGCTTGCCGGGTAATCCCGTGCTGAAGTAGACTATCCCCAATAAATCCTGATCCCTGGAGGTTGTCATGCGTCCAACAAGAGTTGTGACCCCGGTAATATCTTTTTTACTGGTCTTTGCGTTTATTGCGTCGGCGACTGAGAGAACCACGGCCGAGGCTGTACCATTTGAGAAATACCTTCCCGATTCGACGATGATGGTTTTATCGGTAACCGATGTCGGAGCGCTGCGGGATCAATTATCCGATCCCAAACTCCAGAGAATTTTCGAGTTGGTGGGACTAAGCTCCATCCTGGATGAATTCCATAACACAATCGCCGAGGAATTCAGCGACGAGACGGGGATGGATCCTGCGGCGATGCTCGATGCTCTGACAGGAGATATCACGCTGGCCTTTCTCGACAGCAGCTTCATGGAATTGCCGCCGAAGATCGTGGTCTTCGCCAAGGTCGATCCCGAGCGCTTCCCCTTTCAAGAACTCGTTGATCTGGCAATTAAACAGGAAGGGGAAGACAGCGCTGAATTCCAGGATATGGGCGGCGTGCCAGTCCTAGTAGTCGGCAAGCAAGCCGCGTTCGCACAAAAAGGCGATCATGTCTTTCTCGCCTCGAGTCCCGACGCGATGCGCGCTGCATTAAAGCCCGAGAAGGCCCTCGCCGATTCGCCGATGTTCAGCCGCCATCGTGAAATGACCAAGATGTCCAGCGGCGTAGTGGCCTACGTAAACGTCGCCATGTTCCTCGAGCGGCTCAAGCCATTCCTGCCTTCGCCGGACAGCGAGAAAGGCCGGGAAGTCGATTTGTTCTTCGAAATGTTCGGCCTCAAGCAAATCACTTCGGTTTCATTGATGGCGTCATTTAAGGAAAACGAGCCTTTCCGCCTCTTTATTCATGCACCGGGGTACAACGGAATAATCACGAAGTTTCTCTCTGATGAGCCAGTGGGCTTTGAATGTGCCGGCTACGTCCCGGCGGACTTCGAATCTTATTTCGCCATCTCCATCAGAAAGCCATCCGATATTTTTACCACCATCCTAGAGATTGCGGAGCAATTCAATCCTGCAATGAAGGCCGCCGATTTCGACGCCAACATCAAGCCGATAGAAGATGAGCTCGGCATTTCATTTAGAGACGATTTGATTGCGCCGCTGGGGACCAGAATCGGGGCTGGTGTGTGGCTCGATCCCGAAGCGGAGATGAATATCTTCGCCGGGCCGGAAGAGATCTTCAACTTCTTCCGCTTTGAGGTCTTTCTCACGCTAGACGATCCCGATCGATTTCTCACTGCAATGCAGGCGATCGCTGCAGCCAGCAACGGCATGCTTGCCGTCGAAAACTATCGCAGCGCGACCATTTTCTCAGCGCAGCCTCCGACGATGCCTTTCTCAGTCGATTTTGCAGTACACGGTAACAGCTTGTTGTTCTGCCTCGGCACCGAGCTGTTGAAAAACATCATTGACGCGACCGAATCGGGCAACACTCTCGACACAAGTACAGAGTTCAAAGAACGAACCGCACGCGTGTCTGATAATGCCTGGTACATTTCTTACACTTCCGACGCGTACTTGCAGAAATTTATCCGCGGATTCTTCAAACAAATTCTCATGATAAAGAGCGGTGACGAGGACAGCGCCTCGACGCTCATTGAAGCCATCCTGGATTTCACCGGGGAGCACACAGGAGGCGTTGCGTTTTCCTTCGCTGCCGCCGATGGGCTTTATTTTGAGGCCCTGATGCCGATGCGAGCCGGCATAGCCATGTTCCCTGTTTATTACTCTTGGTTCACTCTTGGATCACTTGATGAGGAGATCGACTGGGAACTTCAAGAAGAAGAGGAACCTGAGGGCGCGGAACCACCTGGGGTCCTTGAACCGAGGTAGAGGAAGTAACCAATTTGACTTTAAGAGCCGGACTTCGCTCCGGCTTTTCTTTCATTTTAGCCAATACCCGCAGCCGAAGTTATAATGCTACCGATGCGTGAAACCGGCAAGGAAAGCTCGAAGCAATACCGTCTCAAGGTCGGCCTCTGCAGCCTGGGGTGCGCCAAGAACCAGGTCGATTCCGAGGTGATGCTCGGTAAACTACGCGACGCCGGATTCTCGATTGTAGACGATCCTTCATTTGCCGACGCCATCGTTGTCAACACGTGCGCCTTCATCGACGATGCCAAACAGGAATCGATCGATACAATCCTGGAGATGGCGCAATACAAGGATGGCGGCAATTGCCGTCGTCTGGTGGTAGCCGGCTGCCTCAGCCAGCGCTACCGCGCGGAGATCGTCAAGGCGATTCCTGAAATCGATGCCTGCCTGGGAATAGACGAGCTGGACAAGATAGCCGACGCCTGCAGGGGTAGTTTTCAACCTGTCGCGGAAACACCACCACTGCCGTTGCGACTCGATTGCGCCACCCAGGAGAGAGTGCTCATCTCCCCCAGTCATTACGCTTACCTGAAAATCTCCGACGGTTGCGACCACCGCTGCAGCTTCTGTGTCATCCCAAAAATCAGGGGAAAGTACAGAAGCAGGCAACCGCAAGACGTCGTTGCCGAGGCAGAAAAGCTGATCGGTAAAGGCGTCAAAGAGTTGATTCTCGTGGCCCAGGACCTCGGACGCTACGGCCGGGACATAGGCATGGAAGACGGCCTTGTCTCCCTGGTTGAACAATTGGTCCGCCTCGACGGCCTCTCCTGGCTGCGCCTTCTTTACGTCTATCCCGAGGGAATCAGCCCGCGCCTGATTGAATTAATTGCCTCGGAGGAGAGGCTTGTCCCCTACCTCGACATTCCTCTGCAACATGCCTCAGCGAGGGTACTCAAGAGCATGAGCCGCGGCGGCAGCGGCGAAAAGGCGCTACAAAAAATAAGCGCTTTGAGAGAGGCCGTTCCTGAAATTGCGATAAGGACATCGCTGATCGTCGGCTTCCCAACCGAGGAAGAAAGGGATTTCGAAGAGTTACTCGATTTTGTAGCAGCTGCGCGGTTCGATCACCTAGGGGCCTTCGCTTACTCACACGAAGAAGGCTCCGACGCGCACGAACACTTCGAGGACCGATGGCCGCCGGAAATCAAGGGTGAACGCCGCAACCGCGTGATGGCGCTGCAAAGCAAAATTTCGCTCGAAAAAAACCATGCCAGAATCGGCAGCAGATCTCCCTGCATCATCGACGGCCTGCACCCGGATAGTGAGATGCTGCTGGCCGGCAGGTTGCCCACGCAGTCTCCCGATGCCGACGGCATCGTGATCATCAACGAAGGATCGGCTCGTCCCGGCGAGATAGTTTCGGTGGAGATTACCGAGGCGCACCCTTATGATCTGGTCGGGAGGATTGTCGATGACTGAAATTCCTGATCGTTTATCCATAACCGACTGGCTGTCCCTTATCTGGGCGACGTGGTTCGGCAGCGGTCTCTTGCCGCTCATGCCGGGCACTTGGGGGACTATCGCCGCAATTCCATTGGTTGCGATTCTCGTGCTGCTGCTCGCGCCGTTGCATTACATCGTAGCTGTGTTCGCGCTGCTGTTGATCTCGATCCCGCCGGCTGCCCGAACCGCGCATCTCTACCGAACCCACCCCGCGATTATGAAGCTTAATCCACACTCGAAGCGCGTCTTCGAGAGCGATGCTCTGCAGCAATACATCAAGGATCCCGAGAGCCAGAAGAAAGATCCCGGCATGATTGTGATCGACGAGGTCGTCGGCTATGCCGTGGCGATGATCGCTCTGCCGCCTTCCATCTCGGCTTTCGCTCTCGCCTTCGTCCTCTTCCGTTGTTTCGACATAGTCAAGGTCGAGCCGGGTAAACTGCTGGAACGTGTGGGGGGGGGCGTCGGCATCATCCTCGACGATGTCGCCGCAGGCGCTTACGCCTGTTTGCTGAGCCATGCGTTCCTATGGCTGTGGGGAGCGGTAAACCTGCCTGTATTACCATGACTAACGCGGAATTAATCGCCGTCGGATCGGAACTGCTGACACCTTACCGCAGCGATACCAACACGCTCTGGCTGACCGATCAGTTGAACCAGGCCGGCGTGCGCGTGACCCGGAAACATGTCATCGGTGACGACCGGATCGCCCTGGCTGAACTGTTCGTTGACGCCGGCCGCAGGGCCGACATCGTCATAGCTTGCGGCGGCCTCGGCCCCACATTCGACGACATAACCCGCGAAGCCCTCGCCGACGCTCTCGGCCTCGAAATGGAGTTCAAGCAAGACGCCTGGCAGTGGATTTGCGATCGCTACGGCGCGCGGGGTAGAACGCCGACCGAGAACAACAAGCGCCAGGCGATGGTGCCTGTCGGCGCGCAATATGTGAAAAACGAAGTCGGTACTGCACCGGGACTTCTGCTGAGGCTGGACGGGGTGATCTACGAATTGCTGCCGGGGCCTCCCATCGAAATGACCTTCATCTTCAATGCCCTCAAAGAGAACCTCTTCTCCGCGATCGACGTGAAACCCGTATTTAAGAGAATCTTCAAGATGGTTGGCGTTCCGGAAAGCGCCGTAGACGATAAGCTCGGTGACTTTCCGTTGCCCGAAGGTATGGAGTGGTCGATCCTGGCGGCCTACGGTCAAGTTGAAATACACTTCAGCTATGCCGCCGGGAGCGCGTCTGAGGCCGATGTTGTCTTCGCGCAAACCGGGAAAGAAATCTTGTCCCGCTTCGGTAACTTCGTCTTCGGAACCGACGACGAAACGCTCGAATCAGTTGCCGGTGATTTGCTCCGGACTAACGGCCACACGATCGCCGTGGCCGAGTCATGTTCCGGGGGTTGGCTCGCCAAGCGCCTGACCGACGTGCCGGGCAGCAGCGATTATTTCCTTCAGGGTGTTGTCACCTACTCGAACGCAGCGAAGACGAGGCTGCTGGGGGTGAAGGAGGAGACGCTGGTAAAACACGGCGCGGTCAGCAAGGCGACTGCTCTGGAGATGGCTCAGGGGGTGAAAGAGCGCAGCACTGCGAACGTGGGCGTCGGCATCACGGGGATCGCAGGGCCTGACGGTGGCACTGAGGAGAAACCGGTAGGGCTTGTCTACATCGCCGCCATCGCCGCGGACGGCGGCGAGTGCTGCCACGCGTTCCTCTTCCCCGGCGACCGCGACAAGATCCGTTATCAAGCGACGCAGATGGCTCTAGCCATGGTCCGCATGCCTTACGTGGGGGGCGAATTCGATTCTATTTACATTCTGGATCGCGATGATTGAATCGCCGCTCTTGGCAATGGGCGGCTCCAATGGCATATTGCATAATTGAGTCAGCATGTTCACCGAGCATACGATCCTCGTTGCCAGGCAGTATCAGGAGGTTTTGAGTGGAATCGATCGAAATCGCAGTCATTGCAGTTGCTTACCTGCTGGGATCCATACCCTTCGGTATCATATTCTACTGGCTGTTCCGCAGAGGCGATGTCAGAGCGGTCGGCAGCAAGAACATCGGGGCTACCAACGTGGCGCGAACCGCGGGCGTTGTGCCGGGCCTGCTGACGTTGGTGGGCGATATACTCAAGGGATATCTTGCTGTCGCACTCTGTTTCATCGTGGGGTTGCAACCCGACAGCTGGGCAATAGCCCTGGCCGTGCTGTTCGCTCTCGCGGGCCACATGTTTCCTGTCTGGCTGTTGTTCAGGGGGGGTAAAGGAATCGCCACCGGCCTCGGCGTCTTCCTCGGCCTGGCCTGGCCTGTGGCTTTGATTGCACTGGGGATATTTATTCTCTGCGTTGTGTTTACGCGTATCGTCTCGTTGAGCTCGCTGATCTCCACAGCATCTTTCGTATTCCTGATGTTCGCGTTGGCCCCATGGTTCGCCATCACGCTCAATCTGCAGATCGGAGCATTGTTGGGCGGCCTACTGATATTTATCAAACATTATGCGAACATCGGAAGGCTTCTCACTGGAAGCGAGAAGAAATTCGGTCTGGCTAAGAAGGATGAGAAGGCTGCCGGGGAAGCATGATGATAATATCAGTTATCGGGGGGGGAAGCTGGGGAACGGCATTAGCCAACTTCCTGGCAGGGCTGAATCACGACGTCCGTCTATGGGCTCTTGAACCCGAAATCGTTGATGACATCCGTAACAATCAGGCCAACTCGGTCTTCCTGCCGGGTGTAGTCCTGAATGAATCGATTAGGGCGACAACCAACTTCAAGACCGCGCTCTCCGGCACAGAACTGGTGCTCTCGGTAGTTCCTACACAATTCGTCCGCTCGGTGCTTGTCCGGATGCGGGACTTCTTGCCCCAGAACGTAATCATGGTAAGCGCGAGCAAGGGTATTGAAAACACGACGCTTTGCCGGGTCACAGAGATATTTAAGGATGAGCTCCGCGGGAGGGTCGGCGCAAGCAGAATCCTGGTTCTCGCCGGCCCCAGTTTCGCGAAAGAAGTGGCCCGCTCCCAACCTACCGCCGCCGTCATTGCCGGCAAGGACATCAATCTCGCAGCCAAAATCCAGCATGAGTTCTCCTCCGATCTCTTCCGGCTCTACACAAGCGACGACTTAATCGGTCTCGAAATCTGCGGAGCGATCAAAAACGTAATCGCTCTGGCGAGCGGCGCCTGTACCGGCCTCGGCCTGGGCGACAACTCCCGCGCGGCGCTCATCACCCGCGGCATCGCCGAAATCGCCAGGCTGGTCACGAAGATGGGCGGTCGCAGCCAAACCGTTGCGGGGCTGGCCGGAGTCGGCGATATGGTGCTTACCTGCACCAGCACGACCAGCCGTAACTTCAGTTTCGGCTACAGGCTGGGCCGCGGCGAGAAGCCGCAAAACATAACAGATTCGATGCGGATGATTGCGGAGGGGGTGAAAACCTCCATCTCGGCAGTCGCGCTTGCCGAGCGCGAGGGTGTCGAAATGCCGATCTGCCAAGCCATCTACGCTGTTATCTACGAAGGCCTGCCTCCTCTCGAGGCCGTGCGTCAGTTGATGACGCGCGGTTTGAGGCACGAATGGGAACCCGAACCGGGAGAAGTGCCATGAAGCATATGTTGCTGTTAAGCCTGGCTTTCATCCTCGCCCTTGGCACCGCCTGTGGTAGCGGCGGTCAGTTGAAGAGCGATTCCGCCGATAGCTTCGCCTTCCACTACAACCTTGGCATGGCTTCGTTCGAAAAGGGTGATTATCGGTCAGCAATCAAACACTTCGAGCGCTCGATCAGAATCAATCCCAACGTGGCTCGAACCCACAACGAGCTGGGGATGTGCTTCCTTTTCCTCAAGGAAAACGCCAAGGCAGTGCCGCACTTCGAGCGTGCTTTGGAAATCGACCCATCCTTCGGCGAAGTCCACAACAACATCGGTATCTCTCTTTTCGGGCTGGGCCGCTACGAAGAAGCCGAAATGCATTTCCAGGCAACGCTGGCTTCGCCGGATTACGGCACGAAATTCATCCCCTTGTACAATCTGGGCAACCTGTATCAGAATTTGGGGCGCTATGACGACGCGATCGCCATTTATGAGCGCGCCCTGGAGGACGAAGAGAGGATTACAGTCGAGTATCGGATAAACATTCACCATCAGCTAGGCAATTGCCTGCTGGCCATTAGCCGCTACCGCGAGGCCTACGAACACTATGAGCTCGTTTTGGTTCTGAATCCAAGGCTGGTCGAGGCTGCTTTCAATGCAGGCGTGGCTTCCTTCAACTACGGGGATTTTGCCACCGCAAGGATGATGTTTTCAAAGGCAATCTCCGTTGCGCCGGGCAGCGAGTGGGAAAAGCGAGCCAGGGAGTATCTCGGCAAGATGGAGCGTTGAGTCAATGGCGTTCTGGAGCCGCAAGAAGGATAAGGGAGAGGGATCGAGTAGTCTCAGCCGTGGGCTCGAAAAAACCCGCAAGGGGATTTTCGGCCGCATCGGCGATCTCCTGCGCGGAGCCCGCAAGCTCGATGACGACCTCCTCGAAGAGCTTGAGGAAATACTGATCGGCAGCGATGTCGGTGTCGGCACGTCGATGGAAATTGTCGGGGAATTGCGCGAGAAAGCCCTGGATGAAAAACAATTCGATCCCGAAGCTATCCGTCAGATGATCCAGACTCATATCGCAGGAATTCTGGATGAGGCATCGGCGCAGGCTGAGGTCACCCAGGGTAAACCCCATGTGATTCTGGTGGTTGGGGTCAACGGTACCGGCAAGACAACCTCCATCGGCAAGCTTGCACACCGCCACTCCAGGGAAGGCAAAAAAGTCATCCTCGCCGCCGCCGACACTTTCAGAGCCGCGGCGATCGAGCAGCTTCAGATCTGGGCCGACCGCAGCGGAGCCGAAATCATCAAGCACAAATCCCAGGCCGACCCCGCAGCGGTTGTATTCGACGCCCTGGCAGCCGCCAAATCCAGAGTGGCCGACATGGTGATCATTGATACCGCCGGCAGGCTTCACACGAAGCACAACCTGATGAACGAACTTGATAAGATACGCCGCATCATCGAGCGCGAGATCGAGGGAGCACCGCACGAGGTGCTGCTGGTGCTCGACGCCACCACCGGACAGAACGGCCTCGTGCAAGCTGAGGAGTTTATGAAATTCTCGGGACTGACGGGCATCGTGCTCGCCAAGCTCGACGGCACCGCCAAAGGCGGCGTCGTCATCGCCATCACCAAGAAGATGAATCTTCCCATCCGCTATGTCGGCGTCGGCGAGCAGATAGAAGACCTGGTGGACTTCGATCCCGAAGATTTCGCGGCCAGCCTCTTCGAGGAATGACGTACCAGAGCTCAAATAAGCTGTCTCAATGCCTAAACCACTGAACGAAACCTACGATGCCTCCTGGCGGCCATTCGTCCACATAAAGGCCGGAATGAGCCTCGACGGCCGGATCGCCACCGCGGCGGGAAAAAGCCAGTGGATCACATCAGAGGAAGCACGGATTTATGCGCACACCCTGCGTGATCGCTACGATGCGATACTAGTCGGCATTGGAACGGTCCTCGCCGACGATCCGCAGCTCAATGCGAGGCTCGAAGGCAAAGAAAGCCGTATACACCGCATCATCGTCGACAGCAGCCTTAGAACGCCTGAAAACGCGAGACTCTTCAGCGTGGACGCCGGCGGGAAAATATTCATCGCGACCTTGGAAAAGGCCGATGAAAAGAGAGCGAGCGCGTTGGAAGCCGCAGGGGCCGTAATAATCCATTGCCCCGAGGATCGCGGCAAGGTAGACCTGCAACATCTGCTCAAAGAGTTGAGGGCGCTGGAGATCCGCAGCCTGATGGTCGAAGGCGGGGGCGAGATGATTGCCTCGTTCATGCGCCAAAGGCTGGCCGACAAGGTAACTTTCGTTTTTGCACCGTTGATCATCGGCGGGCGAAACTCGATTCCCGTTGTCGGGGGTGACGACATCGAAGACCTGGACGAGGCGCTCAGGCTCGATAATATTCGCAGCTTCCCGCTGGGCCCGGATATAGCCATCGAGTGCTATCTGAGGCGTTAGGGACTATATTTATATCAAGCTACGGGCTATTCTAATCAGGTCCTCTTACCATTGATATCGGAGCCTGCAATGGCGTTTTTAACTGTAGACGAGGCCGTCAAGAAGTTTCGCGAAGGTCGGATGCTGATCATTGTCGACGACGGCAACGAAGAAAACGAGGGCAACCTCTGCATCGCGGCCGAACACATTTCGCCGGAGACGCTGAACTTCATGTCGAAAAACGGCCGCGGCCTCATCTCCGTCGCCATGACTCCCGAGCGCCTCGACGAGTTGGAGATTCCCTTGATGGTCAACGGCAGCGACGGCAAGCGCGGCAGCGCTTTTTGCGTGTCGGTGGAAGCGTCTCGGGAAAGCACCTCCGGGATGAGCGCTTTCGACCGAGCCAAGACGATCAAGGAATTGATCAATCCCGACTCCTCTTCAACGGATTTCCTGCGCCCGGGTCATGTATTCCCACTTCGTTGCCGCAAGGGAGGAGTGCTGGAGCGCGCCGGAGCAAGCGAGGTGTCGATCGACCTGGCCCGTACTGCAGGCTTAATTCCGGCGGCTGTCCTATGCGAAATCATCAACGACGACGGAACCATGGCACACCTGCCGCAACTGCAGGAATTCGCGAAAAAACACGATCTGGAAATAGTGGTCATCGCCGATGTCATCCGCCACCGGATGTTGCACGAGACCCTCGTCCGACGCGTCGCTACACCTCGCCTGCCTACCGAGTCAGGCGATTTCACTCTAATTGTTTATGAGAACGAGCTCGACAATTACAACCACCTCGCGTTGTTCAAAGGTGACTGCGCCGGCGATGAGCCATGCCTCGTTCGCGTGCACTCAGAATGCCTCACTGGCGATATATTCGGGTCTCTGCGGTGTGACTGCGGCCCACAACTCCACCATGCTTTGGAAAAGATCGATAAGGAAGGCCGCGGTGTGCTGCTCTACCTGCGCCAGGAGGGACGGGGTATCGGGCTGGTCAACAAGATGAGAGCTTACGAACTCCAGGACCAGGGATTGGATACGGTCGATGCGAATCTCAACCTCGGCTTCGCCGACGACCAAAGGGATTACGGCATCGGCGCCCAAATCCTGTTCGATCTCGGCGTTCGTAGGATGCGCCTGATGACGAACAATCCCCGCAAATTCGTCGCACTCTCGGGTTATGGTCTCGAGATTACCGAACGCGTACCGATCGAGATCGAGCCAGGTGAGCACAACATCAATTATCTAACGACCAAAAAAAAGCGTCTGGGGCACTTTCTAAAGGAAGTCTGAAGCACGCGCATCTACAACCTCAGGGCCTTTCTGATGAATGGCGTTTACTACTTGGCCGTCGCTTTCTATAATGCCCGCCATGTAAATAAAGGCTGGGAGAAGAGATGAATAAGAATGCTGTGGAGGGTTGGGCGGAGATTCTGGATGCGCTTCCCCATCGTTATCCCTTTCTACTGGTAGACCGGATAACCGCCGTGGAAGAGAACAAACGGATCGAGGGCTACAAAAACGTCAGCTTCAACGAGCCTTTTTTTCAGGGTCACTTTCCCGGAGAGCCCGTGATGCCGGGAGTGTTGATCGTCGAAGCGATGGCCCAGGTCGGCGCCATGCTGCTCAAGCGAGTCGTACCCGATTACAAGAAAAAGCTGATAATGTTTCTCGGCCTGGATAATGTCCGCTTCAGAAAGCCCGTGCGGCCGGGAGACCGCCTCGATATAGCAGTCGAGATTACCCGGCCTTCATTGAAGGCCGCGCGCCTGGAGGGTAGAGCCTCGGTGAACGGCGAGGAGGCGGCCAGGGCGACCATGCTCGCGACTGTGGTTGATCGCATCATCAAGGAGGAACAGCAGTGAAACAGCACCCAACCGCGATAGTGGATCCAGGAGCGGATATAGCCGATGACGTCGCGATCGGCCCGTTCAGCATCATCCACGCGGGAGCGGTTATCGGCTCCGGTTGTGTGATCGAGAGCCACGTAGTCATCCACGGTTCCGCAAGGATCGGTAGCGGCAACCGCTTCCATCAGGCTTGCGCGATCGGGGACCTGCCGCAGGATTTCAGCTTCGACGGCGAACCGACAATCGTGATCATCGGTCAAAACAACACATTCAGAGAATTCTGCACCATCCATCGAGGAACAGCCAACGGCCGCGGGGAGACGGTTATCGGGAACAACAACTATTTCATGGCCTATGCGCACATCGCCCACGATTGCATCGTCGGCAACAACACGATTTTCGGCAACGCCGGCAGCATTGCAGGCCATGTGCTCATCGAAGACCACGCGACGGTCGGGCCTTTCTGCGGCGTGCACCAGTACTGTCGTGTCGGCGCGCATGGCTGGATGGGCGCCTACAGCGTTGCCACCAAGGATGTCCTCCCCTACTCCAAGACCGTCGGCAACCGGGCCAGAGTTTTCGGGCCGAATCTCGTCGGCCTGCAGCGCAAGGGTCTTTCCACTGATGCGATCAAAAGCATCAGGCGGGCCTATAGGTTCCTTTTCCAGAGCAAGCTGAACACAACACAGGCACTGGAAATGATCGAGGAGGAGATTGTCGGCTGCCCCGAGGTGGACTACATGGTGCAATTCATCCGCTCCTCGAAGCGGGGAATTATTAAGTGAATGTCACCTACCCGACAAAATCCTGACGTCGTCGGTTTGATCGCCGGAGGCGGGGGGCTGCCTGCAATCGTGGCTCTCGAAGCCCTCCGTCAAGGCAAAACACTTGTGATTGCGGGACTGAAAGGATTCGTCGACAGCGACCTCAGGCAGCATAGCGAGGCTTTCCGTGTTATCGATCCCGGTAATCTCAGAGATTGCATTTCATTCCTCAAGGATGCCGGCGCTAAAGAGGTGGTTTTTTGCGGTCAAATAGACCATCGCGAGATATTTGCTCGGCGGCAATTCGATGATCTTATGGCCTCAATCATCGCTCAGGCTGACAACCGTGCCGATTCCCTCCTCGGGCGTATAGCCGAGACGGTGGAGCAACACGGCCTGCGGGTTGCCGCTCTGCGAAATTACCTCGGCCTAAATTTGGCAGGTGAGGGTGTGCTCGGAAAAATCGCACCCGATGAGTCATCTCAGCGCGATCTGGAATTCGGCTGGCCTCTTGCCATGGAATTAGCTGAGCTGAATATCGGCCAGGCCATCATGGTAAAAAGCGGCGTGGTCATCGCCGTGGAAGCGGCGGAAGCCACAGACAGGATGATCGCTCGCGGCGGCGAGTTGGCGGGTCCCGGCGCCGTGATTATCAAACTTCCACGAAAGGACAAGGATCCTCGATTCGATATACCAGCGGTCGGGAGCGAGACGATAGCATCCATGTTTAAAGCCGGTGTCAAACTGTTGGCTTTTGCCGCGGGTAATACGATCCTCATCGATCCCGAAGAGTTCCTGGCCGCTGCGGACAAGGCAGGAATCGCAGTTGTGTCAAAGATTCTTGAATGGGAGCGTGGATCTTGAGCCCGGTAAAGATCGGCGTTGTCGGCGTCGGCGGATTCGGCCGCCATCATCCACGGATTCTCTCGGAGATCGGTGGATTCGATCTGGCGGGCATCTATGATCTCGACGGCGAGCGCGCAGCCGAGGTGGCTCAGATGACCGGCTCCAAGGTGTTTCCAAGCTTGGGAGCCCTTCTCGATGCAGTCGAAGCCGTCTGTATCATCGTCCCCACCAGCCGGCACGCTGATGTGGCTGTCGAGGCCCTCAAAGCGGGAAAACACGCTTTCGTCGAAAAACCGATTGCATCCAACCTCGCTGAGGCGGACAGGATCATTGAGGCTGCGGAGGTAGCGGGAAAGAAACTGGCCGTCGGGCAGATAGAGCGCTTCAACCCGGCGTTTTCAGCGGCGACAAAGGGATTCTCGGGACTCCGTTTCCTCAGGGCTGAGCGCCTCGGTGTCTGGGTCGGCACCAACATCGATGTCGACATCGTCATCGACCTGATGATCCACGATATCGACCTCCTGGTCGCCCTCGACGGATCGCCCGCCTCGGATATCCGGGCAGATGGCACGCCGGTATTGGCCAACAACGCCGACATCGCAAATGCCAGAATCGAGCTGGAATCGGGAGCCGTGGCGGTCCTCGATGCCAGCCGCATCTCCAAACAGAGACACCGGATGCTGCGCCTCTACTCGGACAACGAGTACATCTCGATAGACATGCTTAACCGCAAGGCGTATTCAGCCCGCAAGCGGGTTGAGGAGGAACGCGATATCATTTCCGGCGAAGAAATCACCATCCCTGACAAGGAACCGCTGAAAGAAGAGCTGGAGGCGTTTCTTGACTTGATTAAAAACAGGCCGAGCCCGATCGCCGGCGGAATCGCGGCCAGGCATTCCTTAGACCTCGCATTACGTGTGTCGGAAGTAATCAGAAGCAAATGAGTGGAATCGGTCTTGCAGCGTTGGAACGGGAAATCGATACGCTGTTATGCGGCGGTGCTTTTCCCGGATGCGTTGTCCTAATCGCTCGAAACGGGGAAATCGTCTATAACCAAGCCTTCGGAGACAGTGTTGCCTTACCCCGGAAGATTAAGGCGAGGGTCGAGACTATTTACGACACCGCCTCCCTGACGAAACCGTTGATTACCACGGCGCTTACCCTGCATCAAATCGAGGAGAAAGAGATCGGTTTCGACACTACCCTTGGCGAGCTTATCGATGGCTGCCCTGAGGACAAGCGATTCATAACTGTAACCGACCTACTGACTCACAGATCAGGCATTGTCGCCTGGTATCCGCTCTTCGCATTTGGCGACGATCTGGAATCTTACGTCGAAAGCATCTTAAGTTTGCCGCTTGCTGTGCCGCCCCGAAAGGAAACGATCTACAGTTGCCCCGGTTTTGTGGTTTTGGCTTACATCATCGAAAGCATAGCCGGCAAGCGTTTTGCCGACTTGGCAAACGAATTGATTATCTCACCGCTTAATCTCAAGCGGACATCCCTCGGGCGCCCCGCCTTTCCCCTCGAGGAGATCGCCGCGACGGAGGACGGCAGCCACATCGAGCGAGAGATGAGCCAGCCTTACGGCGTCACCTTCGTCTTCCGCGATGGAATCATCTGGGGTGAAACCCACGACACGAATTCCCATGTTGTCGGGGGCAGCGCTGGAAATGCCGGCCTTTTTACCACTGCGGCTGAAGCGTTCATTTTGACGGAGCAGTGGGGGCCGCGCTCAAAACTCTTTAAGCAGGAGACACTTGCGGGAATCAGCGAAAATCTCACTCCATTCGGACCGCAGCACAGAAGCCTCGGCTGGCAGCTGGCCTCGAGCCCCGATTGCAGCGCCTGCTCAGGGCTCTCGCGGAACTCCATCGGTCACACCGGTTTCACCGGCTGTAGCATATGGTTCGACCGCGAGTTGGATTTTATTTTCGCCCTCTTCACCAACAGGATTCACCCGCAGGCGAGCAAGGCCGACATGGTCGTGATCAGGCGGCGGCTCTGCAATCTGGCCTTGCAGGCATTACCTGCTGAGGGCTGATACGGCCCACTGGTTTCTTACAGGCCGCTGTACGACTATTGTTGCACGTCTATCGCCACTTCCAGTTTCCGCACTGTTGAACCCTTGGCAACTCTGACCGGAAGTTCCAACCGGCTGTCGCTGACAAAGCACAACGCTTCCTCGCCTTCGCGGCAATAGTAAATCGTGTAGTCAATCAACAGGCTTCCCTCGCCCTCCTTGAGCTGCAGAGCCAGGCTCGCTGGAAAATCAGGGTGCTTCAAACGCACCGGTAAGCCGCCGCCGATCGATAAGGTTCCGGGCTCTGCAATGTCGATGGAGATTGAGGTCGGGCCGAGATCATTCAATTTGTATCCAGGTTCCATCAGCAGCGAGAACTTCAACTCTATTTCTCCGGGTGCGACCATCCGGGCTGGCAGCTTCCTTGCCGTAATGTCTTTGGCGTTGCTCGCGGGCTTGAGCTTCTCTATATCGCGGATTAAGAGTGTTTCCACCTGACGCGTGGCAAGATCCGCGACCCTGATGAGATGGTTGTTTGTATCGGCAATGTAGAGCTTGCCGTTGGCGATGCTCAGCCCACCCGGCTCGTCGAAGGTTGCTTGCGCTCCATCGGCCATACCCTCCTCACCGGTACCCGCAAAGGAGGTAACTCTTTTCCCGGGTATGTCTATTTTGCGGATCTTGTTGTTGTAAGTATCAGCGACATAGAGCGAATCCTGATAGAAAGCAACACCGAGTGGATGCTGGAATCGCGCCGTGTCCCCGACTCCGTCCACATCGCCGAAATCGAAAAGATCGCCGCCGGCGATCGTTTCGACAGCACCTGCCCGATCGAGATCAGCTGAGCGTATCGAGCTGATCTCGCTGTCGGCGAAATAGAGTTTCACTCCATCCGTTGTCAAGCCGGACGGTTGGGCCAGCGCTGCCTGCAGCAACGGCCCGTCGATACGTGCTTCACGACCTGATCCGGCATACGGTTTGACGTAATTCGAGGCAAGGTCCATCACCCAAAGCTGATGCGAACCGGCCATGGCTATGTAGAGCGACCCGCCGACGATCTGCAGATCCCATGGAGAGTTGAGCGGCGTTTCCCTGCCGGGTCCGTGCTCGTTGAAAGAGCGTGCCTGGTTTCCGGTTCCCGCCAGGGTTTCGACATTGCGGCTGGGGAGATCCGCAACGCGTATTGCATGATTTTCGGTGTCGGCGACATAGAGTTTATCCCCTTTGACGGCCAGGCCTTGCGGATGGTTGAATGCCGCCTTGTCGAAGCCGCCATCCTCGAATCCGGGCCTGCCGCCGCCGATGACGTACATCACCGCGTTGTTTTCCAGCGAGAGGACGATGATCCGATTATTGTTGCTGTCGGAGACAAACAAGCGGTTGCCCCGTTGATCGGCCAGGACCTTGCCGGGGAAACTGAGGATGCTCGAGGGCACGGAATCCCTTTCCGAGACCAACTCTATCGGCGTGCGATCAAGCTCCCCCCTGGCGTCCCAATAGGCGATCATCTCGCCCAGGAATTTATCGAAGGCATCGAAGACGCCCTCTCCCGATTTATAGCCGACCACCTTGCCGCGGGGATCGATCACCAAAATCGTCGGCCAGGAGCGCACGGCAAAGCTACGCCAGACCTCCAGCCGGCTGTCGTTGACCACGGGATGCTCGATCTCGTAGCGCAGGATTGCCTGGCGAATATTGTCGGTATCTTTTTCATTGTCGAATTTCGCCGAGTGCACTCCGATAACCACAAGCTCCTCGGCATACTTCTCCTCCAGCTTCTTCAGGTCGGGGATGATGTGCATGCAGTTGATGCAGCAGTATGTCCAGAAGTCGAGCATAACTATCTTGCCCCGTAAGTCGGCGAGACTCAGCCTCCGGCCCGTGTTGAGCCATTCAAGATCTCCCGGAAAATCGGGAGCGGTTATCTTGCCTTCGAATTTTTCCACCGCAATGCCGTCCTTTCCTTCGATACTGCAACCGGCCGAGGCAAACAGTAGAAAACCTGTTGCCAACGCCGCAAGCGCGACTACCGGGAGAAGAGTCGATTGTCTGGTTTTCGAATCAACGTTTATTGTTTTTTGCATTATCCTACGTACCTTTTAGAGTTACCTCCGGCATCATTGCTTGTTGATACGAGGAATATCTGCTTTATAGTCCGGCTGGACTGGAATGGTTCTTACACGGATCGGTAGGGATCAGCAACAATCCGCTTAGAGATTTTCCTTTTGATCGGAACCGGCAACGCAGACGCGGTCGCGTCCTTCTCCCTTTGCACGATAAAGTGCTTTATCAGCCAGAGAAATAAGAGTGTCTAGCGAAACGAAGCTCTTACCGGTCTCCGCAGTGCCGGCGATACCGAAACTCGCGGTATAACGCAGCACACCGCCCGCCTCAAGCTGAACGGGATCAGTTTTGATAGCTTTGCGTAATCTCTCGGCAATGTTTACAGCTTCCTGGATGCCGGTGTCGGGCAGCAATAACAAGAATTCCTCGCCACCCCATCGCCCCAGCCAGTCATAGGGCCTGATGTTTTCTAAAACCACGCTTGCCGCCTTCCGAAGCACGTCGTCACCGGCAAGGTGACCGCTGGTATCATTAATCTGTTTGAAGTGGTCCAGGTCCATCATGACCACGCTGAGTGCGCCGCCGCGTTCAGCCCTGCAGAGCTCTGCCTCCGCGTTCCTGGTAATCGCTCTCCTGTTGAGCACGCCGGTCAGCAGGTCGTAATCCGCCATGTTCTGCTGGTGCGCATAAGCTTCTTTTAACCGGTTCTCCAAATCCTTCTGCTGCGAAATATCGAAGAACAACTCCAGCAAATGTCTCTTGCCGTTAATGTCGAGAGGCACCACAGATTTGAGGATCGGCACCTCTTCGCCCTTCGCCGTTACCAATAAGCGCTCGGAACAGTCCGCCTCCTGCCCCAGATCGGTCATCGGGCAATACCCCTCCTCCGCAGGGCACAGATACTTGTGGCAGACTTCTCCGATGACCTTGCGCTTCGGCGCCTTGAAAGTTTCCAGTGCAGCCTTGTTGGCCTCGATAATCCGGTGATTCTCGGGATCGACGATGACGATGCCAGCTGGAATGGTGTGCATTATCCTGAGGGATTTCTCCCAGACTTCATGCATAGCGCCGGTTTGGTATCTAATCTCCTTCTTTGTCAGGCTGGCAATAACGATAGCGATCACGCTTCCCACGACAAGCAATGCAATGAAAACCTGCAGCCAAACCGGGGATAGAAAATCCTGACCTCCGCCGAGTAGATTCGACGACACAATAATGCCGACGGCCACAAGCAGAATGAATTCGAGTGCGATAATCCAGGCTGTGAGTTTAAGTCTAAAATTCATCTTCGCCGGGCTCCAACTCATCGGCAGAGAGAATCAAGCAATTTACCCCGCTTCGATGCTGGATTTATATCAGTTGAAGAGACCAACTCCCACATTAACCGATTTTCGAAAGCACCGTTTTGTCTACCTTTGCGGCCATCAACTCTACTTTCGCACGAATGCCGGCGGCCTCCTCGGCAGCATCCTTCTTATACTCCGAGTCCTCGAGGCCGGGGAGGTTGATCAGGACGTTGTAGGAGGCTCCGATTGCACAAGTTAGAATGCATTGTGCCGCGACACCGGCATCGCTGACGCTGTTTACATTGCCAATCTCCGCAATGCGCCCGGCCAGTTCCAGTGCTTCGGGAGCCTTGCGCAGCACCTCCATCGGCACCATTACCGCTCCCTTGCCGGCTTCCTCGATAGCCGCTCCGCGGGCGGCCTTCTCCTCATCGCTCTTCTTGGGCAATCTCATCGCGGTCATCACAGCATCGAAAGCCTCGCTGTCGCGGTCAACCGCCTTGACAAAGAAGTCCTTTAACGCCTGGGCCTTTTCGGCAATCTCAACTACTTCATCCCAGACTCCCTTGTAATCATTCTTGCCGTGCGTGAGGTTGGCAACCATCGACGCCAGGGCGGAACCGAGCGCGCCGCAGAGCGCGGCTACGCTGCCTCCGCCGGGAACCGGCGAATCTATCGATATTTCATCGACTAAATCGACGACGCTGCGCCCGACAAGATTGCCTACCTTTTCCACACGGTATTCGACAATCTTGTCATCGGCGTTGAACGGCGACACTTCGCTCAGCCCCAAGCTTATTGCAGCTATCTCAATCAGCTCGCGCTCGGGCACCCCTGTGCTCTTACCCTGTTGCTTGAGGAAGTAGTGCCCAGCCTCCAGCATGGCCGCCTTCGGGATCAATCCGACCAGCTCACATCCGGTAACCCGCAAACCCTTCTCAGCAGCCAGTTTACGCACTGCCTCAAACACGAGGTGAGGCGGCGTTACTTTGTAATTGGTGAAGTTAATAGAAATCTGCGCGCGTCTGTACTCATCGATGTACCAGCCAATCGCCTTACAGTGTTGGAACATGCCGTCCTGGCGTACCTTATTGCCGTCGGCATCGCGGACGAATTTGCCGTCTTCATCGCGCTGCCACCGCCCGCGCTCCCTGATGGTTATTGCAATGTCATGCACCAGGTCGCGGTCGCGCGTGTTGAGGTTGATGTTGTAGGCGATGAGGAACTCGCGCGCCCCGATTGCGGTCGCCCCTGCGCCGGAATTAAATTCGGCTGGGCCGAAGTCGGGCTTCCACTCCGGATCCTTCAGCTTCTTCGGTAGCCCCTCGTACTCGCCCGATCTGACATCAGCCAAGTTGCGGCGTTCCGGCCGACTGGCAGCGTTCTCATACAGATAGACCGATATTCCCAGCTCGTCACCCACCCGCTTACCCAGCTTCCTGGCGAGCTCGGCGCATTCTTCCATGGTTACGCCCGAGACGGGGACGAAGGGGCATACATCAGTGGCGCCCATGCGGGGGTGCTCGCCGGTGTGCTGGCTCATATCTATCAACTCGGCGGCTTTCTTAATCGCCCGGAAAGCGGCTTCGACGACTGCATCGGGTGTCCCGACCATGGTGACAACCGTGCGGTTTGTGTTCGCTCCGGGATCGACGTCCAGCAGGACCGCCCCCTCCGTATCGCTTATTTCCGCCGTGATCGCGTCGATCACGGCCATATCACGCCCTTCGCTGAAATTCGGTACGCACTCAACTATTTTCATGGATTATCCCTCTCCGCGTATCCAATCCCCGACTTTCGGTTGGATATCATAACGAGCCCGTTTCATCTAGTCCAGTTGAGACTAGTCATTCTGAGTAATCAAAAACCGCTAATGATAATAATTTGTGAATCGACGCTTACTTGAGATAAAATCTCTTTGGGAAGGGCGTTAAGCAATCCGTAAATCCTTATAAGGTGATGCTATGAAAATCAGGTCGTTTCTATATTCTTTTATCGGGATTCTGCTGTTAATCATCGCTCCGCTTGCCGCCGGGCAGGA
>DATKUA010000038.1:0-4251 GCA_035530855.1 Acidobacteriota bacterium
GTACACCCCCATCCGAACCACCATTGCCCTGTAAGGGCAACCCAATCCAGGCCAAAATATACCGAAATTCTCCGCCCGACCGCGCCTGAGTCTTGCGGGCGGCAGGGGCGTTAAATATACTGGCTTCCGATGGGGTAGAACCTATGTCGAAGGTCAGCTTGGTTATACCGAATTTCAACCGGGGGCATTATCTCACCGCCTGCATGGAATCGGTTCTGGCCCAGACTCACCCGGAGATCGAGGTGATCGTGGTCGACGACGGCTCGACCGATGCCTCGAGAGAAGTTCTGCGCGGCTTCGCAAACAAGATCAAGCTGATCGAGCAGGATCACCGCGGCGCCGCTGCAGCCAGAAACGCAGGCGTGGAAGCAGCCGGGGGTGATTTCATCGCCTTCCTCAACAGCGACGACGTCATCGAGCCCGAGCGGATTTCCCTGCAATTCGCCGCTCTCGAGGGCAACAGCGAAGCGGGGATTACTTTCTGCGACCTCAAGTTTCTCGACGCCGAAGGCAACCGCGTCGGAGACATATACAATCACGACGACTTCTCCCGCAGCACCTTCTTAGCCTCGATGCTCGAGCGCAACCGCATCGGCTCCTCCTCGGCGGTGATGGTGCGCCGGGCGATGCTGGAAAAAACCGGCCTCTTCGAGGAGGACATCGAGCGCAAGGAGGATTACGGCCTCTGGCTGCGCCTGCTGAGCATCGCCGATGTCGAGTACGTGCCGCAGCCGTTGGTTTACGTGCGCGTCGGCACGGGCCGCACAATCTACGGCCTCGACAGCCTGTCGGGCTCGCACGCGAGGGCGTTGAGCCACTTCACGCTGATCGAGATCAGACGCGCTCTGGCGAAGAAGTACACCCATCCCTTCATGATCCAGCTCGCCTACGCCCGCATCCTGCTCAAGATCGATCAGCACGCCCAGCTGTTGCACATCCTCGGCGAGCTGCTCGAGCTGAAGCCGGGTAATTTCGATGCCCGCTTCCTGCAGGGCTGCTATTACATCAAATCAAAAAACTTCAACACTGCCCTGCAGAACTTCGAACGCTGCCAGGAAATCGAACGCGACGTACCCGAGCTGCTCAACAACATCGGCGTCTGCCACGCCATCACCGGGAACAAGCACGACGCCGCCAAAGCCTTCCGGCAAGCGACCGAGATGAAATCCGGTTACTACGATCCGGTGATCAATCTCGAAATACTCCAGGGCGGCGGCGATATCGCCTGGCGGCCGACGCTCGACCGCCTGCGCCCGAAACTCTTCCCGGCCACGCCGATATCCCAGGTCCGGCCCGGTCATTGAGCGCCGGAGTCAAACGTCCTTATCTCCCATCTTGATAGAGGAGAAATCTGCGAATGATTCAAGCCGAAAAGTTTCCGATTGACTGGGTTCGACGGCAATTCCCCGCTGTTGTTGCCGCCGCGCAAGAGCAACAGCCGTTTGCCTTCATGGACAATGCGGGCGGCGCCCCAGGTGCCCCAAGCCTCGCTGACGGCGATCGAGGAGTATTTCGTCGAGCGCAATGTCAATCTCGGCGGGCCCTACAGGCATTCCCAGCAGAACATCGCCTTCCTCGATGAAATCAGGGCGAGTCTGGCGGCCTTCCTCGGCGCTTCGTCGTCCGACGAAATCTTCTTCGGGCTCAACGCAACTTCGCTGATGCGCCTGCTCGCCACTTCCCTGCGCGAGATCTTCAGCCCGGGCGACGAGATCATCATTTCCGGTCTCGAGCACGAAGCCAACGTCACACCCTGGCTCCGCTTCCAGCAGGACGGCGTGAAAATCCATTTCTGGAATCCGCGCGGTCCCGAAGCGCTTTTGCAGTTCGGCGATCTCAAGGCTCTGCTTTCGGAGCGCACCAGGCTGGTGGCCGTTTGCGGGGCCAGCAACCTGCTGGGGACGGTCAACGACCTGCGCCCGATTGCCGACCTCGTGCACGAGCACGGAGCCATCCTCTTCGTCGACGGCGTCCACTACGCCCCCCACCGCCACACCGACGTCAGGCGCGACGACATCGACGTCTTCGTCTGCTCCGGCTACAAGATCTTCGGCGCCCACATCGGCCTTGCCGCCTGCAAGCGCCGCCTGCTCGAACACCTGCCCGGCCTCAACCACTACTTTCTCAAGGACAAGCTGAAATTCGAACTCGGCACGCAGAACTTCGAGGGGCTGGCGGCTACCGGCGGCGTTCTCAGCTACTTTGCCGGCCTGGCGAAGGAACTCGGCATCGGTGGCGAGATCCCCTACGGGAAGGTCTTCGAGCGGATCGACGCCTACGAGAAAGTCCTCAGCGAACGTTTGATCGGGGGATTACAGGCACTCGAAGGAGTGCGGGTTTACGGCATCACCGATCCCGCCCGCTTCGACATGCGCACGCCGACGGCGGCGTTCACGGTTGAAGACCACGCGCCCCTGGAGGTGGCCACGCTCTTGGGGAAGGCGGGCTTCGGGGTCAATGAGGGCGATCTCTACGCGGCGCGGATCGTCGATTGGCTGGGCCTGCGCGAGGGTGGCGGTGTCGTCCGCGCCAGCCTGTGCCACTACAACACGATCGAGGAGATCGACGGACTGTTAGAGGCGATCAAATCGATCGGGTAGCCGGTTATCAATAGCTCACCGCGGCGTTCAGGTACCGGGGAGGGTTCAAACCTAAGTTCACCGGCTGAAAATCGGAACGGCGGCCCTAAAGGACCGCCCTACAAGGATTGGCAGCGTTTTCTCATGGCTTAGTAGGGGGGTCGTTTACGGCCCCCGTCTTGATTTGCGAACAAAGAGGTCAGTCCCTGAATTCGGTGGGAAGGATCCATGTGTGGGAAGAATTCACGGACTGACCCCTTTGTGGAGTATCCCGCCGCTTACCCCCCATCCGCCATCCTGAAGTGGGCGACAATCTCCCCGGCGATCGCCAACGCGATCTCCGCAGGCGATTCGGCGCCGATGTCCAGCCCGATCGGCGAGTGGCAGCGGGCGATCTGCTTTTGCGGCACGCCCTCGGCGCGCAGGTTGTCGAATATCGCCTTGATCTTCTTCTTGCTGCCGATCATGCCGACGTAGCCCGCCTCGGTGGCCAGCGCCTGCTTCAGCACCACCTGGTCGTGCTTGTGCTCCGGGGTGATGATCACGATGCCGTCGTTGGGGCCGACCTTCAGCGACTCCAGCCCGCGATCGAACGGCTCGACGTGGATCTCCGCACCCGGAAAGCGTTCGGCATTCGCCTGCTCCGGGCGCTCGTCGAAGACTACGGATTTGAGCTCGAGCAGCGACAGGAACCTGTGCAGGAAGTAGCCGACGTGCCCGCCGCCGGCGATGACAATGCGTCTCACCGGATCAATCCTCTCCATGAAAACCTCCATCTCGCCGCCGCAGATCGGCCCATCGCAGCCCTCGCCTTCCTCGTGAAAATCCAGGGCGATCAGCTTCGCCTCGCCCTTGCGGAACAGCTTGCGGGCCCGCTCGATGACTTCCGATTCGCGCACCCCGCCGCCGATCGTTCCCCTGATCGACCCGTCGCGCAAGACCAGCATGCGCGCTCCCGCGCGCCGGGGCGTCGAGCCTTTCGTCGCGACAACCGTCGCCATCACCACGCTCCGCCCCTCGCGGCGAAGCCGCGCCAACTCCTCCAGCAGGTCGGGATAGAGCTCTCGATTCTCAGTCATTCCCGCTCAACTCCTCGTAGTCCCCGGGCGTGTCGATGTCCGCCAGAATCCCCGCGTCGTCGACTTCGACCTCACAAACCCGATCGGGACGGCTGCGGACCACGTGCCTCGCCCCTTTGTCCAACGGCGCCTCAAGCAGTTCTTCGAAGACCGCGCGCCCGAAAATCACCGGGTGGCCGCGCCGCCCGGCGTGCACAGGTAAAATAATTTCCCCTTTACCCTTTTTAAACGCACGCACAATTTTTTGCAACGTCGCTGGCTGCATTTTCGGGTGGTCGACGAGAAACATCATCGCGCCGGTGCAGTTTTGCGACAGCGACCGAAGCCCCAGCCTCAAGGAACGCAGTTGCCCAAGTTCCGGGTGGTCGTTGGTGATGAGATGATCAGCGAGCTCCGGCAGGGCTTTTTCGATAAGCGCGCGGTGCTCGCTGACAACGATTCTGAGCGGATCGAGCCCCGCCGCGCGGGCCAGGCGCACGATGCGCGCGAGGAATGTCTCCCCGCCGATCTGCAGCAGAGCCTTGGGGCGGCCCATCCGTTTCGACAGCCCCGCGGCCAGAATTATCCCAGCGATTCTCTCGGTCATCTTACCC
>DATKUA010000039.1:0-5778 GCA_035530855.1 Acidobacteriota bacterium
GAGCCTCGAGCCGTAGTCGCCGCGGAGTCGCGCCGAGCCCGAGACAGCGTTGTCGGCCGCGGTAAAACTCATTCCGAGATCCGCCGAGAAGGGCTTCATTCCGGGAAGCACAAATCGCAGACGCTTAAGTTCGGCGTCACCACGGAAAGCGCCGTCCGCGGTCTGCCTCAGGTTGAAATTCACCTTGCCCGAATCCATCCCCCAGCCGATCGCCTGGCCGCTGAAAATCAGCTCGCCGTTGTAGACATCGAGGCTGCCGATCCTGACTTCCATCGCGCCGGCGGATTCGGTTTGCTGCAACTGCGGCAGGTTGCTCCGGCCGTCGGCCGTATAGACGAGATTGAGAGTGGGCTGGAGCAGGATAATCCGCTTGAGATCCAGAATCCCCTGCAGCACCGAGGGCTGATCGACCTGCAGAATTACATAATCGATCTTGACGGGATCGGGAAAGCCGGATGCGCCGGCGCCGATCTTCAAGCCCTTGATCATCACCCTGCCGCCCAGCAGGTCGAAGCGCAGCGATTGCAAGCTCACGGGCTGGCCGAGAGCTTCCGCCAATCCGTCGGTGATTTTACCCGTCAGCAGCAGTTCGAAATCATGAGATTGGAGATACAGGAAAGTGAAGGCAGCGACCAGTCCCATGACCAGCAGGCCGTAGAGCAGAATCCTGCCTGCTATAGCTGCCAGCACCCGGACAACAATTCCTCGCTTGCTTTTCCCGTTCTCTTTTTTCTTCGACATCTTAAGTTGGAGATATAGCACAAAGGGAAGTAAAAAACTGTCAGCTTCGCTTCAGACGGCAAAACACCGTTTGTACGAGCGAGGCGGAGCCACTTTCACGAGCTTGTCCTGATCTCGAACATGCTGGATGGTTTGCGTAGAACATCCTCATAGAGCTCGGACATCCGTGTCGATACACTGTCGGCTCGCGCCCAGGCCTTCTTCCGCTTCAACTCGTCTCCACTCTTGTAAGCATTATGCAGGCCGCGCAGGGCCGATCCGAATTCCAGGCCGAGCAATATAATATTCCTCTTTACCGTCTCATCGCTCAGGTTTTTCATAGCCCAAGAGAAAAACTCGGCCCAGTTCTCGGCGTTCCTACGCAGGTTCCGAACCTTCTCGGCCCCCCTGCCTTTCGCCGGCACCTTGCCGGCGATCCCCAAGGCCATCCGCTCGACCATCAGTTTGCGGCCGGCCTCGTTGACTGCAAGATGCTTGTGAATGATCGCCTCATCCTTGAGGCTCAGTTTGCCTAAACGATAGCGCCGGAACCGATCATCGGAAACGGGCTGCTTGTAACGCGTTTCTCCTTTTGTCTTTACGCCATGCTTTTTGAGTATCTTACGGATGGCATAATTGGTCGGCTTGTATTTTTTCAGGTCGACGTGGTTGAGGATGTCCGAGAACTTGAAACCCGAGCGATAGAGTTCGACGATTTTCTGCCGCGCCGCCTGCGGCCAACGCCGCAATTCCCCCTTTTTCCAGGTAAGTTTCACTCCCTGGCTCTTGAGGATGTCGCGAATGACGTAGCCGCTGGGATGGTATTCCTTCAGCAGGTCGCTCTTCCTGATGTCGTTGATCAGCATGCCGCTCTCGTACATCTTGACGATCTTGCGAACAATCTGCGGCTTCCAGATGTCGCGCCGGCGAGAGGGGCGGAATCTTACCTTGCTGGCGTTGGCCTCGAGTATCCTTACTACCGTCGATTTGGAAGTCTTGCCGCCACCAGCCTTGGAATTCACCGCATCGCGGATGGCGCGGATCGATTTGCCCTCGTTGCGCAGGGCAATGATCTTCTCGACAAGGTCTTTAGCCCAGAACTCGGGCTTTCTCTTCTTTTTGCGCCAATTAGCCTTGACGCCGTTGGCCTTGAGGATATTGCGGATTGTGTATTCGGAAGGCGAGAGACTGGCGATCTCGGGAAGCCTGAGAATATCGGAGATAAACAGACCTCCCGCGTAGCTCTCCACAACCAAACTCTGATACTTCTCCCCCCAGATTGGGCCTTTCTTGCGCATAGCCCCTCCGCGCCGGGCTACCCTACACCATCAATCCTGCTTGGACGGCTCGACTACGGCTATGAGTTGACCCGTCTCGACCGATTGCCCGGATTCGACTTTCAGCACTTTCACGACTCCGGAGATGGGAGAACGGAGCTCATTCTCCATTTTCATCGCTTCCAGCACGACTATCCCCTTTCCGGCCTCGATCTCCTGTCCGGCTTCCTTAAGCACTGCAACGACGCGCCCGGGCATCGGGGCAACGAGTTCGGTCGTCCCCCCCGCGACGCCGGAAGCCAAGCCTGCCCTGCGCGCGCGCCGCGGGTCCTGCACCTGAAGATGATGCAGTCGCCCCCCGCTTCGCACCAGCCGCACGTTGTTGCCGTTGGGACCGCTCCATTCGATCACCCGGCCGTCGACGATGCACTGGCGGCGGCCGTCGGGCAACTGCGAGAACCTCACGCTGTGTGTCTTGCCGTCGGCAAACACACTGTCCTTGTCCGATGCGCGTTTCAGCGCAAACTTGAACGGTTTTCCCTCTATCAGAATTTCTCTTTTCACCAGTAGGATCCGCCGTGAAGTGTAGTGGGTATTGTATGAATGATATTTTGCTCCCTCAGGGCCCAATTTGCAACATTCTTTCCGGACACATTGAAAAAAAACGCAGGACTACTGGCAACGTATATACTTCACATTTTCCACTTCAAGGTTTAATAGCTATGGCGAGGCGGCAAGCATCATTATTGCCGGAAGAGGTTGGCGTAGCGCCCCATCTTTTTCCACTCACAGGTTCCATTGCCTCTTGACGACGGCACTCCCGCAGGCAATTCCTTTACCATTCCTGCTCCCAAGGCAGCCCCAATCGCCGAGTCGTGCTCCTTGCACGGAGCAAGCACTTCACTCTCCTCGGTCAGGATATGCGTGTCGTACTGCCCGGAGACGAATGCCGGATGACGCATAACCCTGTCGAGGAAAGTAGCCGTGGTGATCACGCCGCCGATGCGCAGCTCGCGCAGCGCCCGGCGCATGCGCCTGATCGCCTCGCCGCGATCCGCACCCCAGACGCAGAGCTTGGCCAGCAGCGGATCGTAGTGCACCGGCACGGTGCAGCCGGCGAAGATGCCGGAGTCGACCCTGACCCCCGGCCCGCCCGGCCAGAGGATGTGGCTCACGACTCCCGGGCAGGGGATGAAATTGCGGTCGGCGTCCTCGGCGATGATGCGGCACTCGATGGCCGCACCGCGCGGACGGATGTCCTCTTGGCTGAAGGGGAGCTCGCCCCCGGCGGCGATGAACAGCTGCTCGCGCACGAGGTCGATGCCCGTGACCAGTTCCGTTATCGGGTGCTCGACTTGCAGGCGCGCGTTGACCTCCAGGAAGTAAAAGCGGCCGTCGGGATCCAGCATGAACTCCACCGTCCCGGCGTTGACATAGCCGCAGGCTTTGGCGGCCTGCACCGCCGCCTCGCCGAGCCTCCCGCGCATCGCCGCATCCACCGCCGGGGAAGGGGTCTCCTCAACCAGCTTCTGGTGGCGCCGTTGCACGGAGCACTCGCGCTCCCCCAGGTAAACCACGTTGCCGTGCGCGTCGGCCAATATCTGGATCTCGATGTGCCGCGGCCTCTCGATGTATTTCTCGATGAAAATCGTCGCGTCGCCGAAGGCGGAGCCGGCCTCGCTGGCGGCCAGCTTGAGGCTGCTTTCCAGCTCCGATTCCTTCCGAACCAACCTCATCCCCTTGCCCCCGCCGCCCGCCGAGGCTTTGATCATCAGGGGAAAGCCGATATCTTTCGCCAGTGCTTTTGCCTCATCCAGGCTTGCAACGGGGCCGTCGCTGCCGGGAACCACCGGCACATCCGCGTCGATGGCGATCCGCCTCGCGGTGAGCTTGTCTCCCATCATTCGCATCGCACCGGGCGTGGGGCCGACGAAGACCAACCCCGCCGCCTCGCAGGCCTCGGCGAAGGATGCCTGCTCGCTGAGAAAACCGTAGCCGGGATGGACCGCCTCGGCATTGTGCGCCAGAGCGGCGTCGATCACGCGGTCCTTCCGCAGGTAACTCTCCGTGGACGGTGACGGGCCGATGTGCGCCGCCTCGTCGGCCAGCTGCACGTGCAGCGCGGTCTCGTCGATATCGGAGAACACCGCCACCGCCTCGATGCCGAGATCGTGGCAGGCGCGGATGATGCGAACCGCAATCTCACCCCGATTTGCAACGAGAATCTTTCTGAAAGGAAGCCTATTGTCTGAAAACATATGCGCGCAACTCCTCCTCAAGTTGCTCGCACGGCACTCCGAAAACCCTCTCGAGGGTTGAGACACCGCCGCGGCCGTATATTTCTTCCTTGATATATCTCATAAAAGGCTCGCGGTAGCCACCGTCTTTTCCCTCCAAGAAAAAATGCACCAGCATCCAGACGATGGAGTAGTTGCGCACGAGGTTGCCGCTATAGAAGCTCTGGCGCCCTTCTTTCGAGAGAAAATCTTCGAAGCGGAAGCGCCAGCCGTAGCGCATATGGTTCTGCAGCCAGTAGATGCGGGCGAGCGGCGGATTGTCGGCGCTGACATTGAGCGGCAGCCGGTGGACAGGCGTGTCCCCGGCGCCGCGCATTGGCCGAGCGCCTACGAAGATCCTGCCGAGTCGCAACCTGCCGTCCCTGTCGATATGGGAGTTGCCGAAATAGTTGGCCAATCCCTCGTCGAGCCACAAGAGGGACCGGTCGCGCGGAAAGCCGAGAATCGTGTGATTGTAATGGTGGACGGCCTCGTGGACCAGGGTTCGCATGGTGCCCAGGCCGCGAACGGGATCGGGATAGAGGGCGATGATGCCGCTCTCGTAGTGCCCGGCCGTGCGCACCGCCCCGCCATCGCCCGATCTCGCCTCCGGATAGAAATCCTGGTAGGCGTCAAACGTGGGCAGCAACAGCACGAAGACCTTTTTCTCGCTCGCATCCTCCGAAATGAGCTGGGCAAACGTCTCGAGATAGGTGGCTCGAAGGTTCCTCAAAATCCGTTCCGCCTCCCCCGCCCACTCTCTGTCCTTAAAGCGGATGATGAATTCGCCGATGCGGATCTCCCCCACCTCTTCGCCCATGAGCCTGGTCGCCGTGAGCAGCCGCTCGGGATCCACCCCCAGCGGTAGGGCGGCGAGATCGGAAGAGCTGTAGTGGGTGAAGAGGTCGCCCGCGGCGGAGGTGTTGAGGAGGACGTTGCCGATAGAGACCGCGTCGGGGTCGTCGATGCCGACGTAGATCTCCACCTTCATCTCCTTCTGGCCGCCGGCCCCCGCCCCGCTCTCTCCCGGTTGCAGAACAGCCCGGCCGCCGCGCACCGCCGCCGCTCCGGCTGCAGGTCCCCCTCCCCTGATGAAACTGTGCACCCAGCCCTTGCCGATCGAAAATTCGAGCAGGAACCAGCCGTCCTTCTCCGCCAGCGCGGGAAGATTGACTTCGCGCTTGACCTCGCCGATCACGGGGCTGTGAATGTCAGGCTGCTCGAAGATGGGATGTCCCGGCCCGACGAGCACGTAATGCGGTCCCTGGACAACCCGTACATCAACATGCGGGCGCGGTTGCGGCCCCGCATAGACCTCGCGGGGAGAGGTTTTAGCGGGAAGTGCCTGTAAAACATGAAAAACTGGGTCGTTGCGGGCCAGCCATTTGCCTGCGTCGCTTTCCGGCCAGAGCACGATCGTGAAGACGGACGCCGCCTCGGCGACGATGAGGAGCGCCAGCAGCAGAAGGCTCCAACTGGTTATCTTGCGAGCAATGGACACTTGC
>DATKUA010000040.1:0-15503 GCA_035530855.1 Acidobacteriota bacterium
GATGACGCGCGCGGTGTCACACGGGTCATCCCGGGCCACCGCGACATCTGGCCCAAGGAGAAGCTGGCCTTCTGGCGTGACTACATCGTCGAACTGTGGTCGGGGGTCCAGGCGGCGTTCAAGCAGGGCATTTCCATTGACGAAGCCCTCACCCGCTTCCCGCTCGACGCCAGATTCGATTACCTCAAGGATCTCGGTCACACGGAAGAAGAGCTCGGGCAATTTCAGGAAAGAAACGTCAGGGCTTTCTGGCGGCAAGTGGCCGAGTCGGCAGTTGAAAGGTTGGAAGCTCTCATCCAGGAGAAGGGACTGGAGAAGGCGCTGGCCCAATTCAACGATTATATTCGGCGGGAAAACCGCTTCCTCATCGACGAGAGGGAATTCAATGCCCTCGGCTATCGCCTGATGAATGCAGGAAGCATCGAAGCGGCAATTGCGGTATTCACAGTCAACACAGAGGAATTCCCCGGTTCCTGGAACGCCTGGGACAGCCTCGGCGAGGCATACATGATAAATGGCGACCGAGAGAAGGCCATCGAGAATTACAACAGGTCGCTTTCCCTCAATCCGGAAAACGAGAATGCAAAGGCCATGCTGGAAAGGTTGGAAGAAGGCAAGCAGTGATTTGTTGACGGTCACTACAAGGTGACTCGATCAATCCTGGGAGAGGTGATTCCAATGAGGAAAGTCCAAACAGTCGTACTAGTTCTGGCGATCATCACCGCCGTTGCTCAAACTGCCAATGCAGACGAGATACCCGTCCGCTTGACCAAGCTGAGCGATAAAGTCTTGGTGCTCAAGAGCGGTGAGTTCGTTCCCACGGGTGTCAATGTCACGGCGATCGCCAGCGAAAAGGGTATCGTCGTAGTCGATACCGGCCTCGCACCTGGAATCGCCCGCGAAATCAGAAGACGGATCGAAACGGAATTCAGCAGAAGTGATTTCGCCTATGTCATCAATACCCATTCCCACTTCGATCACACCAACGGCAACCAGATCTTCAGCGACGCCATAATCGTCGGCCACGACAAGTGCCCCGCAGCCATGCAGCGTTTCGCCGCCGGCCTGGCAAACTTCCTGCCCCAACGCCAGGCGCGGCTTGCCTCGATGGAGGAGAGATTAAAATCACTCGATCCAATTTCAGATGAAGCCAACGGGCTGCGCGAAACCATCGTGCTCGATAAACTAATGCTCGCGGATCTGAGGTCGGGGTTTGTTTCAACGCCGCCTTCGCTGACATTCAGCGATCGGATGACCCTGCTGCTCGGCGATGTCACGCTGGAACTGCTCTACTACGGACCGGCTCACCTCGAGGATAACATCTTCATCTATCTGCCGGAGGAGAAGCTGCTTTTGATCGGTGATCAGTTCATGCAGGGCAGCCTGATGATGGTCCTGCCCGGAACGCCGATAGACGTGCCGCGATGGCTCGTAACGCTGGATCCTTTTGTGGACGGTGACAAAGAGATCGAGCGTGTGATCGGCGGGCACCGGATAATCCCTCTCGACGAGTTAAAAAGCCGTCGCGACTACATCAGGGAGCTCTGGGACGGAGTCATCGCGGCCAAGAAGGATGGACTAAATGAGGAAGCTGCCGCAGGACGGCTCTCGCTGGACGGCGGATTCTCGAGCATCAGGAATTACATAGATCTTGCCTCCGAACGTGTCCGCACCGAGCACAACATGAACATCAGGATCTTCTTCCGGCAATCGCAGGAGCCGGCGGCAGCAAAGCTCGAAGCCCTGATTCGCAATGACGGTCTGGAAAAATCGCTGGCTGAGTTCAATGATAATGTCAGGACGAATAACAACTACTACATCGACGAGAGGGAATTCAATGCCCTCGGCTACCGCCTGTTGAATGCAGGAAGCATCGATGCGGCGATTGCGGTCTTCACAATCAACACCGAGGAATTCCCCGGTTCCTGGAACACCTGGGACAGCCTCGCCGAGGCATACACCAACGCCGGCGACAAAGAAAAGGCTGTTTCCAGTTATCAGAAATCGCTCGAGCTGAATCCTCAAAACAGGAGTGCCACCGCGAAGATCCAGCAGATCGACGGCATAATCTTCGACCTATCGAACGAGACAAAGGAGGCCAACCGCTTCCAGCCCGGTGAGAACACAGGACTGAGAGGACCGTACCTCGGCCAGGAGTCACCCGGTCTCGAGCCGAAGGTCTTCGCGCCGGGAATCGTTTCGACCGCCGATGGTTTCGAATTCAGTTGCACCTTCTCGCCCGACGGCAAGGAGTTCTATTTCAATCGCGGCCTTGACATCTGGTGGAGCCGCCTGACCGACGAGGGTTGGACCGCCCCCGAGCCCGCTCCCTTTAACACTCCCCAACTCGATCACGAGCCGCACATCACTCTCGACGGCAAGAGGCTTTTCTTCGGCAGCGACAGGCCGCGGGCGGGCGGCGGGGACAGGCCTTACGGCATCTGGATGATGGAGCGGACCGCCGATGGTTGGGGTGAGCCGCAATTCATGCTCCAGGCGATGTACGTCAGTTCCACTCTCGACGGCACACTCTACACCGGCGACATGGCCTCAGAAGAAGGCGGTGTCCTGATCCTGTGCCCCGCCGGCGGCAGCTACTCGACTCCCGTTAAACTCCCGCGCTCGATCAGCACTGGTCACAACGATGACTGGCGTCACCCCGGTGTCTCCCCGGACGGCAGCTGTATAATCTTCGACTCTTTCAAGCCGGGCGGGCAGAGTGGCACCGATCTATACATCAGCTTCCGCAACGAGGACGGCTCCTGGGGAGCAGCGATCAACCTGGGAGAAACCGTCAACACCAAAGGGAATAACATCTGCGCCGCGTTCTCGCCGGACGGCAAGTACCTCTTCTACCGTGCTGCAAGGGACATCTACTGGGTGAGCACCGAGGTAATCAACCGACTGAGAAACAAATAAAACCGCATTCATCAATTCGCAGGAGAAGGGTAATGGGAAAACAAAGTTTACTGATTATCGGACTCATCTTTCTCTGGGCGCTCACTTCTTGCGCACCACAACAGGAGCAGGCCGAACAGACTGAGAGCTCGGCGCTCCTCGACCTCTCAGGCCCCTACATCGGCCAGGAGCCGCCCGGCGCGGAGCCCCCCGAACTCTTCGCGCCGGGGATCGTCACCTCGGGGCTATCGACCCGCGACGTCGCCATCCTGCCCGACGGCAGCGAGATCTACTTCGGCCTCTTCCTGCCGAACTACAAGTTCGCCGCCATCGCTTATACCAGGCTGGATGACGGCCGTTGGACGAGGCCGGAAATCGCACCCTTCTCGGGCAAATACAGGGACCTGGAACCCTGCATCTCTCCCGACGGCTCGAAACTATTCTTCCTCTCCTACCGGCCGTTGGAAACAGGGGGCGAGGCGACCGATAACGAGGATATCTGGGTGGTCGACAGAGTTGACGACGGCTGGGGCGAGCCCTACAACATCGGCCCGCCGGTCAACAGCGAAGCCGGCGAGTTCTTCCCGTCGGTCACCAACGACGGCACGCTCTACTTTACCCGCTTCAATACGCAGACGCGCGGCAACGAGATCCTCCGCTCCCGCTTCGTCGACGGCAGATACGCAGAGCCCGAACGGCTGCCGGACCAGGTCAATTGCGGCAGGGACCGGTTCAACGCGTTCGTCGCGCCCGACGAGAGCTACAGCATCGTCCCCGCCTTCGGCATGGAGGACAGCGTTGGCTCCGTCGACTACTACATCGTCTTCCGCAACCCGGATGACACCTGGAGCGAGCCGGTCAACATGGGCGACAAGGTCAACACCGACGGCGCGCAGGAGTACTCGCCTTACGTTACGCGCGACGGCAAGTATTTCTTCTTCATGTCATCCCGCACTCGCTTCGATGAGGGCTACCACAATCTGTCGCTGACTCTTGCCGACATCCTCGAGATCCATAAAGCCCCCGAGCACGGCAACTCGAGCATCTACTGGATGGATGCCGGCTTCATCGAAGGCCTGCGGCCGCAGTGATTCCGACGGTTGCCGCCGCAATCTCTGAGGCAGAGGGAAATCCAACCCCTGTTTCCGCAGGGTGATAATCAGGCCGCGCGGCGTTAAAATGGTGCGACGGCCGGATGGCCGTGCCATTACTGAAATCAAAGATAGGGGGGGAAGATGCGCCGCGTAACAGCTCTCGCATGTGTAGTCGTATGTTTGCTCTCGGTTACCTTAACGGCCCAGGAACGGGGCCTCCAGCCCGCGGATTTCTATAAGGAGAAGACCGTCACCGATGTGGCGCTCTCGCCCGCGGGCGACCTGATCGCCTTCACTGTGATGTCGATCCTCGAGGAGGACAACCGCCGCCACAGCGAGATCTGGATGCAACGCCTTGCGGCGGGCAAGCCGGACGGCGAGCCGTTCCGCTTCACCTCGCCCACCGAGGAATCCAGCTCACCGAGCTGGTCGCCCGACGGCGGTCTGCTCAGCTTCGTCTCCAAACGCGGCAAGGATGAGAACAGCATCTGGTTCCTCCGCGTCGCGGCGCCCGGGGGCGAGGCGTTCCACATCGACGGCGTCGAGGGCGAGCCGGTCTGGTCGCCCGACGGCAGGTGGATCGCCTACACCAAGGCGGCCGACGACGGCGGGGAGGAGAAGAAGCCGCAGAAGCGCGAGGGCTGGATCGCGCCCGACGCGATCACCAACACGCTCGACGCCGAACGCTTCGACGGGCGGGTGATCACCCAGATGAATTACAAGCGCGACGGCGTCCTCACGCTCCTGCCCCACCCCTCCGTGCGCAAGAAAGCCCAGCTGTTCATCGTGCCCTCCGAGGGCGGTGAGCCGAAGCAGATAACGGATCTGCCGTTCCAGGTGCGCGGCGTCGAGTGGGCGGCCGACGCCGGTTACCTGCTCTTCAACGGCAACGCGAAGGAGGACGACGAGTACAACGAGGAGTTCACCACCGACATCTATGCCGTCCCCTTCGGCGGCGGCGAGGCGAAAGCGATAACCACCAATCCCGGCAACGAAACCTCCCCGGCGGTCTCGCCGGATGGCCGCCTGCTGGTTTACATGTCGACGCCCGACCGCGGCTATGAGACTGACATCATGATCGTCGAGATCGCGCCCGACGGCTCGTTCGCGGGGGAGCCGCGCAACATCACCTCCGACTGGCCCTACCGCCCCGGCAGGCCCCTGTGGTCGCCCGACGCCAAGGCTGTTCGATTCAGTACCGTGATCAACGGCAACAGCCATCTCTATGAAATCCCGGCGGCAGGCGGACCGGTGCGGCAGATCACCACCGGCGACCGCAACCTGCGCGGCTTCTCCTTCGCCGACGACGGCGCGCTGATGGCCTACTCGATGACCGATCCACTCACGCCGCCCGACCTCTTCCTCGCTGCGGGCGACGGCGGCGGCGAGATCAGGCTCACTAACTTAAACGCCGACTGGCTCGGCGAAATCGCACTCGCTCCTCCCGAGCGCCTGACCTGGAAGGTGGCCGACGGCACCGAGATCGAGGGCTGGCTGATGAGGCCCGTCGGCTACGAGCCCGGCAACAGCTACCCGATGGTCCTCAAGATCCACGGCGGGCCGCACTCCTCCTACGGCAACTACTGGTTCCGCACCTTCCACATCCTCTCCGCATCCGGCTTCTTCGTGCTCTACCCCAACCCGCGCGGCTCCGGCGGCTACCCGCACGACTTCGTCTACGCCACCCGCGGCAAGTGGGGCGAGCTGGACACCGAGGATTACCTCGGCGGCGTCGACGCCGCACTATCCCGCTATCCCGACATCGACCCGAAACGCGTGGGCGTCTCCGGCGGCTCTTACGGCGGCTACATGACCAACTGGCTCACCGCCACCACCGACCGCTTCGCCGCCGCCGTCACCAGCCGCTCGATCGCCGACTGGGAGACCTTCTACGGCACGTCCGACGCCCAGGGGCTCAACGAATGGGAGCTGATGGGCAAGCCGTGGGAGCAGCGCGAGCTGCAGCGCAGGCTCTCGCCGCTCTCCTACGTCGAGAACGTCAAGGCGCCGACGCTGATCATCCACAGCGAGAACGACAGCCGCACGCCCATCGCCGACGGCGAAACCTGGTTCATGTATCTGAAAAAACTGAAGGTGCCTGTGGAATTCGCGCGCTATCCGCGCTCCTCGCACGGCCTCTCGCGCATCGGGGAGCCGTGGCTGCTGGTCGACCGCCTCGAGCGCCTGCGCACCTGGTTCGTTCACTGGCTGATCGAGGAGCCGCAGGCGAAATGATCTCGGCCGCGCGGGATTACTTCAGATCCTGCTCGACGATCTCGAACATCTCGTAGCGGTCCCACTCCAGCCAGTAGCGGATCGCCAGGGCCCGCACGAAGGCCCAGTAGCCGGGCGTCAGGTTGCCGTGCTGCTCGATCCCACGGCGGATATCGGCGCGGATCTGCTGCAGATAGCCGTCCCTCAGGCGTAGCCTCAGCGTCCCGTTGCCGCAGGAAATCACCGCCTCGGGCACCGCCGTCTCCACCGGCTCGACTGTGAGCGAACCGTGCCCGACCGTCGCGCCCGTGCTCACCTGCAGGCCGTCGTTGAAGCACGATACCGGCGGCATGCTCCCGGCGAAGGAGACCACCCTCGCCTCGTCCCGCTCCGCGCCCAGGTACTGCAACGCATAGAGCCCCATCTTGGCTCCGGCGATCGAGTAGATCCCGAGATGGCGGTGCAGCTCGTTGGTCAGCACTATTGTGCGCCACTCCTCCTCGCCGTGCCGCTCGAAAATCTCGCGCACAAGCGGCCGCAGGTCTTCGCGAAACTGCTCCGGGTCCGCCGGAAAACTCTCGAAGACCACGTTGGTGTAATGAACGTGCCTGGCCATGAGGATCTCCTGATATGTCGCCAATACCCCCTCGCGGTCGAAGCCGCGGCTGATCTTTACCAGCGCATTATTGCGGCTCTCTTCCATCTCGAAAGCCGACGGATTTCTCAGATAAACCGGCAACAACTCGTCCCAGATCTTGAAGTGGCCGCCGCGAACCCTCGCGAGCGCGGCGGGTTGGGAATGAGTCCTGGCTATCGCCCCGGCGAAGGGAGTCCCGATACCCTCCACTTTCCGCAACATGTCCTCATCGAACGCCACACCCTTCTCGCCCGTGTTCGACAAAACTTCGACACTCACACCGGAGTTCAAAACGAAATCCGCCGACTCGCGGTCGAGCTCGTAGTTGGTCCCCGCCGGCGGATCGACCTCGTCGTTGTACCACAGAATCCTTGAGATTCTCTGTTTCAGGGATGGCTCCGCCCGCAGAATTTCGGCCGCGTTGGACAATGGACCGAGGCACACCAGCATAACCGGCGCCGCGCTCGAGCGAAGTTGTTCGCTAAGCAGGGCGTCTGCTGCAGGCGGTTCGGCTTCCCCGCCCGGATTCTTTTCACCCCACGCGAAGGCGGTGCAGAATTCCCGCCACGGCGGAGGATCTTTCAGGCGCCGTGGACCGATCCCGACAGGGATGTCCTCCCTGCCGAGTGTCTGCAGCAACGAGAGCACCTTGGCCCCACCGTCGGCGGGCGCGCTGGAGCCATCGCCGACGGTTATGCCTAGCACCCTAAGCTCGGGCATCGCCAGCAGCAGGCAGATCGCCCGCAGGTCGTCCGGAGCGGCGTCGGTATCGATGATCACGTCGCTCTCCACGTCGTGCACGACCGCCGGCATCCAGTTCAACAGAAGCAGAATTAAAGCTAGAAGATTCATCACACCACTCCCTCTTTCGGCGGCCCCCCGCCGCGGAATACGATTCTAACCCGCGATGCCCGGTGAAAGAAGTATTCGCAGCAACACATTCAGCTTATAATTAATGCTCTTAATATAGCCTGTTCCAGCACAAATTCCGCCTTGCCGCATAGGATTCCATCACATAGAGTGTTTGCCGAAAAGGAGGTGAGGAATCCCATTTAACTAACCCATTGGAGGACGGCCATGGAAATACCAGAGGCCATAATCGACGACCTGAAGAGCACGCTGGAAGAGCTTGACAGCGCCGTGGAGGAGGGCAACCTCTTCCGCATCAAGTCGGTGCTCAACTCGATGCAGGCGCCCGACATCTCCGACTTCCTGGAGACGCTGGACGATGCGGAGCAGATGGCGACGCTTTTCCGCTTGCTGAAGAAGGAACTCGCCATCGACGTGTTCGAGCACCTGGAGTTCGAGGAGCAGGAACATCTGCTCAGCAACCTCAAGCGCGAACGCGTGATCGAGATCCTCGAAGAGATGGACCCCGACGACCGCACCGAGCTCTTCGAGGAGATGCCGGCCAAGATCGTCAAGAAGTACCTCAGCCACCTCAGCCCGGCCGAGCGGATGGTGGCCACCAAGCTGCTCGGCTATCCCGACGACTCCGTCGGCCGCCTGATGACCACCGACTACGTCGCCTTCCGCCCGAACATCACGGCCGCCGAGGCGCTCGTCAAGCTGAAGGAGATGGCGCTCGACAAGGAGACGATCTACCACTGCTACATCATCGACTCCACCCGCAAGCTGATCGGCTACTGCTCGCTGAAGATGATCCTGCTCGCCGAGCCGGAGCAGTTGCTCAGCGAGGTCATGATTGCCGACGTAATCTCACTGGACGCTCGACAGGACCAGGAGGCCGCAGCACGGCTGCACAAGCACTACGATCTTCTGGCGCTGCCGGTCGTCGACAGCGAGGAAAGGCTGGTCGGCATTGTCACCTTCGACGACCTCGTCGACGTCATCGAAGAGGAGACGACCGAGGACGTCCACAAGATGGCCGCCATCGTGCCGGAGGAGCACCCCTATTTCGACAGCGGTTTCTTCACCCTCGCCGGCAAGCGCATCCTTTGGCTGATGGTCCTGCTAATCGCCGAATCGTTCAGCGGCAATATCATGCAGCACTATGCGACCGCTCTGGAGAGCGCGGTCGGTCTGGCGTTCTTCATCCCGCTGCTGATCGCCACGGGCGGCAACGCCGGCACCCAGAGCTCGGCGATGATCATCCGCAGCCTCGCCGTCGGCGAAATCAGGGTCAACCAGTTCGCCAGGGTCATTTTCCGCGAGATGAGGATGGGCTTCGTGCTCGGCCTCGGGCTCTGCGTGATCGGCTACCTAAGAGCTTATCTGCTTAACGCCAACCACTCGATGGCCCTGGTCGTGGGAATCGCTCTCACCATTACGGTCATCTGCGCCACACTGGCAGGTTCAGCGCTGCCGTTGCTCTTCAGGGCGATCAAGCTCGATCCGGCGCTGATGAGCGGGCCGTTCATCTCAACCGTCGTCGACATCATAGGGTTGCTGATCTACTTCGAGACGGCAAGAATGCTGCTGCCCGGATGATCGATCATCGGGCTCGCGGAGGATAGGATTTTCCCGAGATGACGGCTAGCCCTTGCCGTCGGCTCCACTTTCCTCGGCAGCCCTGTCGGCGGCGGCGAAAATGTTTATATGCCCCGTGAGCAGATAATAGAGGCCAACGATCACCACCGGCGAGAAGGTGATCAGGTGGTTGATTATGGCATAGGCCTTGATGCTGCTCTCCGGCAATCCCCAGAGGTTGAAGGCGACAATCGCCACCGCGACGTGATAGGTGCCGGTTCCCGCCGGGGTCGGCACGACAACTCCCATCGCCACAACCGCCAGCAGGAAGAAGGCGTGGTGCCACGGCACCCAGATGCCGAATCCCCCGAGCGCGACCCAGAAACATGTCGAGACGAGCAGCCAGTTGAGCACCGTTGTGCCGATGATCAGCGAGAGGTCGCGCCAGCCGCGCAGGCCGCCGATTCCCGCGGCGAATGACTTCACCAGCCTTTCCAGCAGTTCCGAGATCTTCTGCGGCAACGGCTTGCCGACGAAGCGGACGATCGCCAATGCCCAGTCTGTCTTCGACCGCAGCAACGCCAGGAAGACGATTGCCGCAACCGCGACCAGCAACGCCACCAGGCCGAACATCTTGATCGTGCCGATCAGCACAGCCGATTCGGGATCGGCAGCGTGCGGCCCGAGCTCATCCGGGAAGATAAAAATAGTGCCAAGCAGTGTCAGCACCGCCACCAGATCGATCACCCGCTCGGTGACCACCGTGGCGAACGATGATGTGAAGCTGACTCCCTGGTCGCGCGCGAGCAGATACGGCCGCAGCACCTCCCCGATGCGGCCGGGAAGCAGGCTGGTGACGGCGAAGCCGATATTGAAAAACTTCCACACCGGCGCATAGCCGATGTCGCGCTTGATCGGCGAGAGGAGGATGCGCCAGCGAAACGACCTGATCACCAGGCTGATGACATGGCCCGCAAATGCGACCGCCAGCAGGATAATTGAGGCCCCGCCGATTGCCGCGCCCACGGCCGCCCAGTCGGCATCCTTCAGAAAGAACCACAGAAGTACTGCCGCAAGCGCGAATCCGATGGCGATATTAAGCAGTCTGCCCGCGTGCTTGTTTTTCACAAATCCTTCCCCGATGAATTATTTCTCCGCAGGTACAAGTTTGATCATTGCTCCAATGTTGGTGTGATCGCCGGCGAGATAGACGGCGTTGAACAGCAGCTTGAAGGTGGCGTAGGGCTGCGCCCTGAACTGGCAGGGGAAACCGATCAGCACCACACGGCCCTCGCCGTGGTGCACCAGCACGACCGCGGCCTTGCCGGCGATCTTCTCTTCACCGCGGGCAAAGCCGCTGATCAACAGGTCGGAATCGGCATAGCGCAAGGCAACCTCAACCTGTTCCTCCGCTCCCTCGGGGATGTCGAAGGCGAGCCCTCTCTGGAACATCGCCGCCACTTCTTTCTCAAGCCCGAACGACAAGGGGTGGCTCAAATCCGGGATCACCCGCACGAGGCTGCCGGGGATCGAGAATTCCTTGTGGGCGGCATCGATGAGCACGTCGATGACCGGCAGCTTCAGCTTTTCGATCGCCGTCCGGCAACTGCCCGTGAGGCAGATGAGCGTGCCGCCGTTGCGCACGAACTCGTCAAGCGCCTTCACTCCTTCCTCGCCGATGCCGCCGCGGAAATCGGGGGGATAGCTCTCGTCCTGCCTCCCGCCGATCAGCATTTCGTCGCGGGAGCTCGGCAGAATGATGGCGTCGAACTCACTCTTCAGGCCGCCCGCCTTGATCCGCGCTCCGTCGACGCTCTCCATTGGGAAAGCGAAGCGCTCGAGCAGGTAGCGCGTCCAGCCCGCATCGCTGCTGGCCAGATAGCCGCGCAAGAGCCCGAGCCGGGGCAGGCGCATCGCCTCCTCTGCGGTCTCTTTGATCTTGTCGCTGATGTCGTAGCCGGAGGCGTCGCGATTCGGATTGTAATGCAGGTAATACTGCTCCATTTCGCCGATCTCGCCCAGCACGGTCGACCTGACCACCATCCCCCCGGCCATGATCACCTCGTTGATCTTCGCGATGCTGTCGCTGTCGCCCGCGGGGAAGATCGTCATCCCGGTGGAGGTCGTGACCGGATGGTGTTCTATCGGCTGGATCTCACGCAGCTTGCCGCCAATACCCGCACCTTCCCACTCCTCGGCACTGACCTGTTGCACCACCAGGCCGAACTGGTCGGAGAGTGTCCAACCGCTGAGGTCGTACGGCCCGCGCGGATTGCCCTCGGCGTCCATGTTCCATGCCGGGTAAGGCACGCGCTCGAACATGCTGCGAATGAAAGGCCTGTACGGTTGGTATCCCGATATCACCAGCGTGCCTGCGGCGTAAGCCTTCCCTCCGATCTCAACCTCCTGCGCCAGCTCGCCGACCTCGATGCCGTGGGCGGTCATGATCTCGACCACGCGTCTGAGGGCACCGGTATTCATCTGCTCGCGCGCCAGCAGGTAGCCGGCCGGACCGCCGTCGGCCGCCTCGGTCGCCGCGAGGCACATGGTGCGGTAGTTCTCGATTATTTCCCTGTAATTTCTCGCCGCGTGCACCAGCAGGCCCTGCGCCAAAGAGAGCTCGGTGCCGACGATCTCCGGCAGCCCCCAACGGCCGCCCTCCCAGGGAGCGGGATTGGAGACGGTCTTGTCGAGCGGCCCGGCGCCGGGTCGGCCGCGTTGCTGCTGCAACTCTTCCTTTGTCACCTCGATCGGCGTCGCCAGCTTGGCGCTGGCGAGCTCCGTCAGCAGGCCGATCGAGTTCTTGAAGTAGGGGGTCGTGCGGAAACCGCCGTTCCACCACACCGAGAACCATTGGCCGTGGGCAATGCCTCGCCAGCCGTCGCGGATGGCGGAGATCTTCATCGCGTGCCCCGCGCCGGCGATCCCCTCGAGCACCAGCGGATGGAGGAACGGGTTGGGCGGGTCGGCGTGCGGCGGGATGACCGCCCGCGGACCGTCGCTGCCCATCTGATGCGCGTCCCACACCACCAGCGGGAACCACTCCTTGTATAGCCAGCGGGTCACCACCTGGGTCTCCGGCAGATTCAGCATGTACCAGTCGCGGTTGTTGTCGTGCCCCGAGTACTCCTGGTAGAGCCACGGCTGCGAGGCGCCCTCGTAGGGCGTGTCGAGCCAACGGCGGTACCAGTCGACCACCATGTCGATGCCGTCGGGATTCGGCGACGGGATGAGAATCAACACCACCCGCTCGCGGATCATCGCCGTCTCGGGATCTTCACTCGTGGCCAGCCGGTGAAGCAGCTTCATCGACATCTGCGAGGCGCCGATCTCGGTCGAGTGGATCGAGCAATCTATCAGCACGAATAGCTTGTGCTCACCCCAGAGCGCCCCCTCATTCTCCTGGCGCGGCAAGTAAGTCATCTCCTTCTGGACGGCAAGCAATTCGGGCAGGGCGGCGATGTTTTCCTGCGAGGAAATATATGCTGCGAACATCGGCCTGCCGTTTGTCGATTTCCCCAACTCGGCCAGCTCGACCCTGGGCGAAACCTCGGCAACGGCGTTGAAGTAGGCCCGGATCTGATTCCAATCGGCCAGATTGCGATCGGTCCCGGGTTCGAAACCGAGGATATCGGCAGGCTTCGGCACATCCGCCTGCGTCGCATAGACGGGCAGGGTGAAAAGCACCGACAAGACCAACGAAAGGATAATTCCGCGGCAGGGTTTCATTTTCTCCCTCCAATTTATTAAACCATAATAACGCCTAAGCATCTGGATCGTAGCTAAATATTTGTTATCAGGCAAGGAACGCCGGCCCGGTTCGCGGCGCCCTGCGATTATTATGCAGCAGATTTTTTGAGGGAACGAATATATATCACTCAAGCTTCGTATTAATTTATTGCGTGCCCGCGGCGGCAAAAGCATCGATGATGAAACACCTGCCCGCGGGCCGCGTTGACGCCCCCCGCAGTGCTTCCTATAATGGATACAACCTGATCCGTTTGGCAGATTCTGTTTCAAAGGAGAGATACCCCTTTGAGGACTCCTTGATTATGGCTGACGAAAAAATCGATTATCTCGACCTTTACTACAAAATGCTGCTCGCGCGGCGGCTGGAGGAGAAAGCCGGCCAGCTCTACACGCAGGGCAAGATCGGCGGCTTCTGCCATCTCTACATCGGCCAGGAGGCCGTCGCCGTCGGCGCCATCTCGGTCCTCCGCCCCGACGACTATGTGATCGCCAGCTACCGCGAGCACGTGCACTGCCTCATGCGCGGCACCGAGCCCGAACGCATCCTCGCCGAGCTCACCGGCAGGGTGACCGGCGTCTCCAAGGGCAAGGGCGGCAGCATGCATCTCTACGACAAGGAGCGCCGCTTCCTCGGCGGCCACGGCATCGTCGGCGGCCACCTGCCGCTGGCGGCGGGAGTCGGCTACGCGATCAAGTATCGCGGCGGCGATCAGGTGGTGCTGGCATTCCTCGGCGACGGCGCGGTCAACATCGGCGCCTTCCACGAGACGCTCAACGTCATCGAGTTGTGGGATCTGCCGGTGGTGTTCGTCGTCGAGAACAACCGCTACGGCATGGGCACTCCCGTCAGCAAGGCCTCTGCCCTCGTCGACGTCTTCCAGCGCGCCTGCGGTTACGGCCTCTACGGCCGCTTCGTCGACGGTATGGACGTGCTCGCCGTGCGCGAGGTCACCGAACGGGCCGTCTCGCTGGCGCGAACGCGCGGCCGCGCCACCCTGATCGAGGCAAAGACCTACCGCTACCGCGGCCACTCGATGAGCGATCCCGCACAGTACCGCACCAAGGAGGAGTTGCAGGAGTACAAGGAGCGCGACCCGATCGCGCGCTTCAAGCTCCACCTGATCGAGAACGACCTGCTGAGCGAGGAGAGCGACAAGAAGCTGGTTGCGAAGGTGAAGAAAGAGGTCGACAAGGCGGCAAAGTTCGCTGTCGAGAGCGAGGAGCCGCCGTTGGAGAACCTCCACCAAGACGTATACGCAGACTAAGGAACCCAGAGATGGCGGAAATACAGTATCGCGAGGCGCTCAACCAGGCGATGGCCGAGGAGATGGAGCGCGACGAGACAGTGTTCATCATCGGCGAAGAAGTGGGCGCATATCACGGTGCCTACAAGGTCACCCAGGGCCTGCTGGAACGCTTCGGCGAGTGGCGCGTGCGCGACACGCCGATCGCCGAGGAAGTGATCGCCGGTGTGGCCATCGGCGCGGCGATGGTCGGCCTGCGTCCCATAGCCGAGATGATGACCATCAACTTCGCCATCCTTGCGCTGGACCAGATCATCAACAACGCGGCCAAGATGCTCTACATGAGCGGCGGGCAGTACAACATCCCGATGGTCATGCGCGGCCCAGGCGGCGCGGCCCACCAACTCTCGGCGCAGCACAGCCAGAGCCTCGAGACCCAGTACGCCCACATCCCCGGCCTTAAGGTGATCATGCCCGCCACCCCCTATGACGCCAAGGGTCTGCTCAAGAGCGCCATCCGCGATAACAACCCGGTGATCTGCATCGAAAGCGAGGTGCTGTATCCCGCCAAGGGCGAGGTGCCCGAAGAAGAGTACTTGATCCCCATCGGCAAGGCCGACGTCAAGCGGCAAGGCGGCGACTGCACGATCATCACCTGGTCCAAGATGCTCGGCGTGGCTTGGGGAGCGGCGGAGCGCTTGAGCAAGGAAGAGGATATCGAGTGTGAGATCGTCGACCTGCGCACGATCCGGCCGCTCGACGAGGAGACGATCTTCAAGTCGATCGCCAAAACCAACCGCGCCGTCATCGTCGAGGAGGGCTGGCGCTTCGCCGGCGTCGGCGCCGAGGTGGTCGACCGCATCCAGCTCAACATCTTCGACGAACTCGATGCGCCGGTGGAGCGCGTTACCACCGAGGACGTGCCGATGCCCTACGCCAAAAACCTCGAGCACGCGGCGATTCCGGGGCCGGAGAAAGTCATCAAAGCGGTGAAGAAAGCCTGCTATCTCTAGCTCGGCGGAACGCCTGCTGGAGATACCACAGGGGGTTTGACGTGGCGATTGAAGTGACGATGCCGAAGCTCTCCGACACGATGGAGGAGGGCAAGATTCTCAAGTGGCTGGTCAAGGAGGGTGACGAGGTTTCCAGCGGCGACGTGATCGCCGAGATCGAGACCGACAAGGCCGACATGGAGATGGAGGCCTTCGAGGACGGCGTGCTCGTCAAGATCGTCAA